>NZ_JAFCTH010000001.1:0-403907 GCF_049895905.1 Polaromonas sp. DSP2-3-2b2
AAAGAAAAGGCTTGGCGTCCTGGTCGATCAGTCGCTTGCGCATGATCATGCAGGCGGGCTTGCCGAGGTCGGTGGTGCCCAGGTTGCTATGCAGCTCGGCATCCGTTTGCAGCAGCCCCACTGCTTTTTGCAGTGGAGCCAGTGCATCCCCAACCCGCCCCTGCTGCAGGAGTATGGTTCCAAACATTTTCCAGCCAAATCCGTATCCGGGAAAGCGCGTCGTGAGTGATCGGGCCAACACTTCCGCTTCCGTGAGCCGCCCTTTGCCGTACAAGGCCATCAAGGCATTGACTTCTTTGGCACCTGGTGTTTTTTTTCTGCTGCTGTGCAGTGCCGCTTGCCTGGCTGGCTTTACTGACTGCGCCAGCACATCGGATGGCGCTGCACCCGGTGGGCCTTCGTTCAGGCGCCCTGCCAGCACTTGCACCTCATCGCCCTGCAATCCGTGCTCACGCCCCAGCGCCAGCACCTGCTGCGCAGTTTGCGTTTCGTCGGCTTGAATCAGCGCGTCGATGTAACTCAACCAGTATTGCTGCTGCTCCGGCCTGGCTTCGAGTGCTGCGGCCAGGTAAGGCAGCCCGGCACTGGCTTGCTTTGCCTGCACTGCCAGAACGCCCAGGCTGTGGTTGGCCTCCGGGTGATCCGGCTGGGTTTGCAGGATGGATCGGTAGATCGTCTCGGCTTCTTCAAGCTGGCCGGATTGCTGATGATTCAGCGCCAGTTGAAGGGCCTGTGCCAGAGACTGCTCCAGGTCTTTCAGCGCTTGCGCCATGGCCGGATCGGCGGGTTGCTGCGGGGGGGTGGAAACGGTCATAGTAGGTGAATTAACACATCAAATCGGGCTCTAGCGCATACAGGACGGGCGCAAGCAGCTATGAATAACAGAGCAGTTCAGCCTCAAGCCGCCATGTTCATGATTTCCTGATACGCCGCCACGACCTTGTTGCGCACCTGGATCCCCGTTTGAAAGCCAATACCGGCTTTCGCCATATCGACCATCACGTCGTTTAGCGCGACGCCGGGCTTGCCCATTTCAAACGCTTCGGCCTGGCGGGACGCGCTTTCCTGCGCACTGCTGATGCGCGCCAGCGACTTTTGCAACTCGCCGGCAAAGCCGCCGGCAGCTGCTTCGCCGCCAGAAGCCGGCGCGGCGCCCATTGACGGGGCCAGGGCGCGCATTTGCTGCAGGACGGATTCAATGGACGAGATGGACATTTGTGTGGGGTGGCTGCGGATGAGCCCATGGGTAAGGATGGACTGAAGCGTAGCAGCGCGACTTTGCCCGGCATCGCGGCAAAAGATGGCAAAAGCCCCGGCTATTCAGCCGATCAAGCGCAGGCCTGCACTCTGACAATCGTCCAATAAGGCCGGGGTGCCCTGGCTGCCATGCACGGGCCAGCCCCTTTCCCTCCCCACACCACTCGCTCTATGCCACCCCTTGCCCTGCCGCGCTACCTGCCTTGCCTGTTCGCCTTGCGCGCTGCTGACCTGCGCCGCACGGCGCTGGACTGTTAACGCATGAGCACCCTTGCCGCCGGAACTGGCGCGCAGGCAGCGCCTGGCGCCCTGCCCTTCCTGCAGCAGCTGCGCGCCAACCCGCGCCTGCCGCTGATGATTGGCGCGGCTTTTGCCGTGGCGGTCATTGCCGCCATGTGGATGTGGAGCCGCCAGCCCGACTACGGCGTGCTCTACAGCAACCTGTCGGACCGCGACGGCGGCGCCATCATTGCCACGCTGCAAAAGATGAATGTGCCGTACAAGTTTGCCGAAGGCGGCGGCGCCCTGCTGGTGGAAAAAAGCAAGGTGGCCGAAGCGCGCCTGCGCCTGGCCGCTGAAGGCCTGCCCAAGGGCGGCACGGTCGGCTTCGAGCTGATGGACAACCAGAAATTCGGCACCAGCCAGTTTGCCGAACAGATCAACTACCAGCGAGCATTGGAAGGCGAGCTGGCGCGCTCGATCAATTCGATCTCGGCGGTCGAGTCGGCGCGCGTGCACCTGGCGCTGCCCAAGCCGTCGCTGTTCGTGCGCGACCAGAAAAAACCCAGCGCGTCGGTGGTGCTGTCGCTGCACCGGGGGCGCAGCATTGACGAGGGCCAGGTCAGCGCCATCGTGCATTTGATCTCCAGCAGCGTGCCCGAGCTGTCGGACAAAAGCATCACGGTGGTGGACCAGACGGGCAAGCTGCTGTCGGCAGCCAATTCAGGAACGCGCGGCCTGGACGTGAGCCAGCTGAAATACGCGCAGGAAATCGAGCAGGGCTATATCCGGCGCATCGAGGCTATCTTGCAGCCGCTGATGGGAACGGCCAACGTGCATGCGCAGGTGGCGGCCGAGATTGATTTTTCGGTGGTCGAGAACACCGACGAGAAATACCGGCCCAACCAGACGCCAGGCAGCGCGGCGATTCGCAGCCAGCAGTCGAGCGACTCCATCCAGACCGGCAGCAACCCGGCAGGCGGCGTTCCAGGCGCGCTGAGCAACCAGCCGCCGGTCAACCCGGTGGCGCCGATTGCCACGCCGGCAGTGCCTGCCGCTGGCCAGGCGGCGGCGGCAGCGGCCGCAGTGCCGCCGGGAAGTACCCGCAAGGACGGCACCATCAACTATGAGCTGGACCGCACAATTCGCCATGTGCAGCAAGGCGCGGGCGGCATCAAGCGGCTGTCGGTGGCGGTGGTGGTCAATTACCGGGACACGGTCGATGCGCAGGGCAAGCGCACGGCCAAGGCCTTGAGCGCCGCCGAACTGGAGCAGGTCAACAACCTGGTCAAGGAAGCCATGGGCTTTAGCGCCGACCGGGGCGACTCGGTGAACGTGGTGAACAGCGCGTTTGCATCCGACGCCGCCAACGTCGTTGAACTGCCGCTGTGGAAGCAGCCCGAAAACATCGAGCTGGCCAAGACCGGCGGGCAGTATTTGCTGATCGGCATGCTGGCGCTGTTTGCCTGGTTTGCCGTGCTGCGGCCCTTGCTGCGCAAACACCTGACCCCCCCGGCCCTGCCGCTGGCAGAGCAAGAAGAACTGGCGCTGCCAGCCCCGGGCACCGCGGAACAGACGCCGTCGCCAGCGCAGACCGCAGCCAGCCGCCAGGTCGAAGCCAAGGCTCGGCGCGAGCAGCGCAACGCCGAAAACATTCAGTACGCGCACGCCACTTCTGCGAAGAACCCGCAGGTCGTGGCCATGCTGATCAAGCAATGGATGGCTGAAAAAGATGAATAAGCACATAAGAAAAAGTGCCATTTTGCTGATGTCGCTGGGCGAAGAAGGCGCGGGCAGCGTGCTGCAGCACATGTCGCCGTCTGAAATCGGGCTTCTGGGCGAAGCCATGGCCAAGCTGACGCAGGTCAAGCAAGACGAAGCCAATGCCATCCTGGAAGAGTTCAGGGTCGAGACCGAGCAGTATTCGGCGATTCACATCAATTCCAGCAGCTACCTGAAAACGGTGCTGAACAAGGCGCTGGGCAACAACCGCGCAGCCTCCCTGATCGAAAGCATCTTTGAGCCCAGCGAGGCGGCCACGGGCATTGAACGCCTGAATTTCCTGGAGGCCGGCGAGGTGGTCGAGCTGATCCATGACGAGCATCCGCAGATCATTGCCACGCTGCTGGTCCACATGGACCGCGATAAAGCCGCCGCCGTACTTGAAAAACTCCCCGAGCGGACGCGCGACGATGCGGTCATGCGCATCGCCACCTTTGGCGGCGTGCAGCCGGCGGCGCTCAAGGAGTTGACCGATGTGCTGAACAACATGCTGTCGGGCGAAGGCACCAAGCGCAGCCGCCTGGGCGGTGTGCGGGCTGCGGCGGAAATCGTCAACCTGATCAACAGCGCGCAGGAGGAAAGCGTGATCAAGCACCTGCGCTCGCACGACGAGCAGCTGGCGCAGAAGATCATCGACGAGATGTTCCTGTTCGAAAAGCTGCTGCTGATCGAGGACCGGGGCATCCAGCTGCTGCTCAAGGAAATCGAGTCGGAGTCGCTGATCATTGCGCTCAAGGGCTCGCCGCAGGAAATGCGCGACAAGTTCCTCAAGAACATGTCCACCCGGGCTGCGGACATGCTGCGCGAAGACATCGAAATGCGCGGCCCGGTGCGGGTGTCGCAGGTCGAGGCCGAACAAAAGAGCATCTTGCAAATTGTGCGCCGCCTGGCCGATTCGGGCGATCTGGTGCTAGGCGGCCAGGGCAACGACGCCTATGTCTAGCAACGCCCGCCTTCACGGATTCGATACCGGCAAGTTTTTGCCGCAAGCACCCATGGCACCGCAGGCGCTGGCCGGCAAGCCAGCGCAAACCGCCTGGGAGCGCTGGGAAATGGCGTCGTTCGCGCAAAAACCCGTTTCGCCCGCCAGCGTCCTGAATACGCCAGTGCCCGAACAGGCTCCGCCAGTGCCAGCCTTGCAAATCGACGAGGCCGAACTGGCCGAACTGCGGCTTCAGGCCCAAAAGGCAGGCGAAGCCGAAGGCCGCGCGCAAGGCCATGCACGCGGACTGGCCGAAGGCCATGCTGCCGGACTGGCGGCCGTGCAGGCGCAGGCCGGGGAACTGCTGGCCTTGGCGCAGGCCTTGCCCGCTGCCCTGCAGCTGGCCCAGAACAGCGTGGCCGATGACCTGATGGCGCTGGCGCTCGACATTGCCCGGCAGGTGCTGGGCCAGGCGCTGGCCGCCGAGCCGCAGGCCATTTTGGCCGTGGTGCATGAGCTGCTGCAGGCCGAACCAAGCCTGTCCGGCGCGCCGCAACTGCTGCTGCATCCCGACGATGCGGCGCTCGTCAAGGAATTGCTGGCCGACGACCTGAAGGCCGCCGGCTGGCGCGTGCGACTCGATGCGCAAATCGAACGCGGCGGCTGCCGGGTCACGGCCCACAGCGGCGAGCGCGACGCGACCGTGCAGGCGCGCTGGGAGCGGGTCAGCGCCGCGCTGGCGCGCCACCCTGTCCCCGAAACCCTTGCGGCGCCAGAAATTGCCGAGCCAGCATGACGGAACCCGCCGCGCCCCTTGATACCAATTCGCACCTGGCGGCCTGGCAGTCGGCGCTGGGCGAGGCGCGGGTGGCGGTTGGGCTGACAGTGCCGGTTCGCAGCTACGGGCGGCTGACGCGCGCGGTCGGGCTGGTGCTGGAAGCGGTGGGCTTGCGCCTGCCGGTGGGCAGCGACTGCCTGATCGAGCTGCCGCCCGGTTACCCGGACAAGACCGCCGAAGCCGAGGTGGTCGGTTTTGCGGGTGACAAAATTTTGCTGATGCCGCTCAGCGTGGTCGACGGCCTGCTGCCGGGCGCACGTGTTTATGCGCCGGAGTCGCCGGCGGGCGGTGGCGCCGGTCCGCGCACCAAGCGCCTGCCGGTGGGCGACGGCATGCTGGGCCGCGTGGTCGATGCCTCGGGCCGGCCGCTCGACGGCCTGGGGCCGCTCGATGTGGACCAGGAGGTGCCGCTGTCGCGGGCGCCGGTCAATCCGCTGACCCGCGCACCGATCAAGGACGTGCTGGACACGGGCGTTCGCGCGATCAACGCGATGCTGACCGTGGGGCGCGGCCAGCGCATGGGACTGTTTGCCGGCTCAGGCGTGGGCAAAAGCGTGCTGCTTGGCATGATGGCGCGCTACACCAGCGCCGACGTGATCGTCGTCGGCCTGATTGGCGAGCGCGGCCGCGAGGTCAAGGACTTCATTGACAACACGCTGGGCAAGGAAGGCATGGCGCGGGCCGTGCTGGTGGCGGCGCCGGCCGACAACTCGCCGCTGCTGCGGCTGCAGGGCGCGGCCTACGCCACCTGTCTGGCCGAATATTTTCGCGACCGGGGCAAAAGCGTGCTCTTGATCATGGATTCGCTGACCCGCTATGCCATGGCCCAGCGCGAGATTGCGCTGGCCGTGGGCGAGCCGCCGGCGACCAAAGGTTACCCGCCGTCGGTGTTCGCCAAGCTGCCGGCGCTGGTCGAGCGCGCCGGCAACGGCGAGATCAATGCCGAGGGCCAGGGCGGCTCGATCACCGCGTTCTACACCGTGCTGACCGAAGGCGACGACCAGCAGGACCCGATTGCCGATTCGGCCCGGGCCATCCTAGACGGCCATGTGGTGCTGTCGCGCAGCCTGGCCGAGTCGGGCCACTACCCGGCGATTGACATCGAAGCGTCGATCAGCCGGGCCATGACGGCGCTGATCACGCCCGAGCAGTTCGAATCGGTGCGCGCGGTCAAGCAGATGCTGTCGCGCTACCAGCGCAACCGCGACCTGATCAGCGTGGGCGCCTACGCGCCCGGCCATGACGCGCAACTGGACAAGGCGATTGCGCTGTATCCAAAGATCGAAGCCTTTTTGCAGCAGACCATGGACGAGCGCGCCGACTACGCCACGTCCGTCAGCCAGCTGCATGCCATTTTCAATGCCCGCTAGCCACCTCACCCCCTCGCCCAAAGCACCCCATGTCTGAAAAACTCCCGCTTGCCACGCTCATCGAACTGGCCCAGACCAAGACCGACGAAGCCACGCGCCGCCTGGGCCAGCTGCAAAACGCCCAGACCAGCGCCAGCGCCAAGCTGGACATGCTGGTGCAGTACCGGCAGGAATATGTGGCGCAGTTCAACGCACAGCTGCAGGGCGGCCTGGCGGCCTCGCAGGTGCGCAACTTCCAGAATTTCATCGGCACGCTCGACGGCGCCATCGAGCAGCAGCGCGCGCTGACGCTGCAGGCCAGCACCCGCCTCGGCCATGGGCGCACCGACTGGCAAAGCAGCAAGCGCCGCTTGAGCTCGTTTGGCACGCTGGCCGATCGGGTTCGCCAGTTTGAGCTGGCGGTGGCCGGCAAGAAGGAACAGCGCGAAAGCGACGAGCGTTCCGCCCGGCAGTTTTTCCTGCGTTCCACGGCATTGGCCGACTAAACCCCTCGGTGCACTGAGCCCGCCATGACGTTCATTCTTTCATCCCCCGCCGCCGCGCCAGCGTCGCCCGCCAGCCCGACCAGCCGGGCGCCTGCCCGGTCCAGCGACCAAGACACCAGCCAGCCAGGCAGCTTTGGCGACGCCATGGCCCGCTCACGCGAAGCCAGTCAGGAAAAGGCTGCGGAGCCGGCAGTCAGGCCCGCGCCGTCCAAGCCCGTGCGCCGCCCGGCCGACGCTGAAAAAGCGCCTGTGCAAGACAGCATCAACCCGATGGCGGCGCTGCTGATCCCGCTGGAAAGCAGGCTTGCTGCCACCGCCATGCCTGTCGGCGCTGCTGCCGGTGCCGCTGCCGCTGCCGCTGCCGCTGGCCCCGCCGAAAACCCTGGCATACCCGATGCCAGCCTGAGCGGCCTGCTGGCGGCAGCGCCAGCGCCAGCGGCGCCAGGCGGGCTTGCCGGTGCGTCCGACATCGTGGTGGACACGGACGTCCAGGCAGCGCTTGCCTCGGGTCTTGTAGCCACCGCCCGAAAAGGCGCTGATCTGGCGCCGGTTCAGGTGCGGGAAACCCCGGCCAGCCACGGCCTGCCGATTGCCGCAGATCCCCGCGCCGTGACGGCGCAGGCCGATGCCGCCAGCGCTGGCCTGCCGGACCCGTCGTCTGGACAAGGCGACGATGGCCTCGAAAGTGCGCCCCTGCCCGCTCTTGTTGGACTGGCAGAACGGTCGCCGGAGGCAGCGGACACCACGCCTTTTGCAGGCACGGGACCGCTGGCAGCGCCTGCAGGCGCTGCGCTGCAGCAGCCCGGCGGCCTGGCGGCGCCGAACGCGCCAACGCCCGTGGCATCGGCCCTGTTGGTACCCGACGTGGGCAGCAGCGAATGGGGCAAGGCGCTGGGCCAGCAGGTCATCCATCTGAGCGCAACCGACCGGCAAGTAGCCGAACTCCAGCTCAATCCGCCCGGGCTCGGACCGCTCAAGGTCACGCTGAGCATGAGCGACCAGCAGATGCAGGCGGCCTTTGTTTCGGCGCATTCGTCGGTTCGGGCTGCCGTGGAAGCGGCCTTGCCGCAGCTGCGGGCGCTGCTTGCCGAGAGCGGCATCAGCCTGGGCCAGACCTCGGTTGGTGCCGAGAGCCAGTCACAAACAGCGTTTGCCAACACCCAGGGTGATTCCGGCGGCGCCTCGCCACGCGCAAGCTACCGAGGACGGGAAGCCGACAAGGCCGCGCTGCTTTTCTCAGCCCAGCCAGCTGCGGCACAGCGCCGCGCCGGCCAGGGTCTGCGCATTGACATCTACGCCTGAGCCGGCCTTAAGGGATTGATTTTTCCGGCGCGATGCAAACGCCTGAGTTGAAGCGCTTTACCCCTTTTTATCAAGCCATGCGGTCCAGCCCTTCTGGCCAACAATGGCTCTTCAACCTAACCCATACCCCTCATGGCCACCAGCACAGAAACCACCGCCCCTGCCAGCAAAGGCAAAAAGAAAATACTCATCATTGGTTTGGCGGTCGTGGCACTGGCGGGCGCGGGGGGCGGGGGCTACTTTTTCATGAAAAGCAAATCCGCGCCGGCCCATGTGGAAGTCAAGGCCGAAGCGCCGATCTTTTTCCCGCTGGAGCCCTTCACCGTCAATTTGCAGCCCGGCGGCCGAAACCGTTTTCTGCATGTCGGCGTGACACTGAAAATGGCCAACGCGGCATCGCAGGCGCAAATGACCCAGTACCTGCCAGAAGTGCGCAGCCGGGTGCTGAGCACGCTGTCCAACCGCGAAGCCGAGAGCTTGGCAACGCCCGAGGACAAAACCCGGTTGAGCGGTGAAATCATCCAGTCGCTGGAACGGCCCTTCGGCCCGAACACGCCACAGCAAAAAATTGCCAGCGTGATGTTCACCACGTTCATGCTGCAATGAAACCGCCCCAATGAAGTTTGTCCATGGCTTATGAACAGCAGCTGTCGCAGGACGAGGTCGATGCCTTGCTCCAGGGTGTCACGGGCGACACCGACTCGCCTGCTGCGCCTGCTGCTGCTGCGGCGGGCATGGCTTCGGGGCCGCCGGCCTACCGCTTCGGCACCGACGAGCGCATTGTGCGCAGCCGCATGCACACGCTCGAAGTCATCAACGAGCGTTTTGCCAGGCATCTGCGCGGCGCATTGCTGAACTACATGCGCCGCAATGCCGATATTTCAGTCGGCGCGATACAGATCCAGAAGTACGGCGACTTCATCCGCAACCTGCCGGTTCCCGCCAACATCAACCTGATCCAGATGAAGCCGCTGCGCGGCACGGCGCTGTTCGTGTTTGACCCAAAGCTGGTGTTCCTGGTGGTGGACAACCTGTTCGGCAGCGATGGCCGCTACCACGTCCGGGTCGAGGGCCGGGACTTCACGCCAACCGAGCAGCGCATCATCAAGCGCCTGCTTGACCTGAGCCTGGAGAGCTACGGCAGCGCCTGGCAACCGGTCTATCCGCTTGACTTCGACTACGTGCGCTCCGAAATGCATGCCCGGCTGGCCAATATCGTCACGCCCAACGAACTGATCGTCAACACCACCTTTCACATCGAGTTCGGCCCCGTGGGCGGCTCGCTCAATGTCTGCATTCCGTATTCGATGATCGAGCCCATCCGAAGCCTGCTGTCGAACCCGCTGCAGGACGAGATCGAGGTGGACAAGCGCTGGGTCAGGCAGCTGGCGCAGCAGGTGAAAAGCGCCGATGTCGAGCTCAAGGCCCAGTTCCTGACCGTGCAGTCGAGCATCGGCCAGCTGCTCAAGCTCCAGGTGGGCGATGTGCTGCCGGTCGATATCCCGGAGACGGTGCTGGCGCGTATCAACGGCGTGCCCGTCATGGAATGCAGCTATGGAACGTCCAACGGCCGCTATGCCCTCAGGGTGCAGAAAATGATCAACCACCAATACCTCGATTCAAGCAAGGGAAGAGAACATGAGTGATCTCGACAAGTCCGACCCCGTGGACGACGCAATGGATGACTGGGGAAGCGCCATGGCCGAGCAGGCGTCGGCGGCAGCGCCTGAGGCTGCGGTCGCAGCGCCAGCCGTGCCGGCCGCCGGCCGGGTGTTCCAGCCGCTGCAGGGCCAAGCCGGACAGGACGCCGGCCAGGGCGACATCGACCGGGTGCTTGATGTGCCGGTGCAGCTGACGGCCGAACTGGGCCGCGCGCGCATCACCATCAAAAGCCTGCTCCAGCTGTCCCAGGGCTCGGTGGTCGAGCTTGACGGCCTGGCCGGCGAGCCGTTGGACATCTTCATCAACGGCTACCTGATCGCCCAGGGCGAAGTGGTGGTGGTCAACGAGAAGTTCGGCATCCGCCTGACGGACATCATCACCCCGTCCGAACGCATCCAGAAGCTGAGCCGATGAGCGCGCTGTGGCTTTTGCGGGCGGCGGCTGCGCTGCCGGTTTTCTCCTGGCACGCAGCCCATGCAGTGCTGCCCACCGTGGCCAGTCCAGCCGCCGAGCCGCATCGCTCGTTCGCGGCGGCCGGGCTGCTGCAGGCCGGCTTCGGTCTGGCCGTGGTCATCGGGCTGATTTTTCTGTTTGCCTGGGTGGCCAGACGCTTTGGCCTGCAGCCGTCTGGCAACGGCAAGCTGATCAAAGTGGTGTCCAGCGCCATGGTCGGCCAGCGCGAGCGCGTGGTGGTGGTGGAAATTGGCGACGCATGGCTGGTGCTGGGCGTTGCCGCCGGACAGGTGCGCGCGCTGCACACCCTGCCGGCCCAAAGCCCGCACGAGCCGCTGGCCGCGCCGAACATGAGCGGCTTCGTCGCCCCAGGAAGTTTTTCACAAAAACTGTGGGAATCCATCAACAAGCCGGCAAAGCGCAGCTGATGGACAAGCGCCGGGTCCATTTTCCAGGGCGTTTTCGAAGGAATTTTCGGGAATACACGGCTTGGCTGCTCCTCACGCTGGTGCTAGTGCTACTGATGATATGGCCGGATATGGCATCGGCCCAGGGCCTGCCTGGCATCACCAGCACGACCGGGCCGGGCGGCGTGCAGACCTGGTCGCTCAGCGTGCAGATGCTGGTGCTGATCACGTCGCTGTCGTTCCTGCCGGCGCTGCTGCTGTCGATGACCAGCTTCACCCGCATCCTGATCGTGCTTGGCCTGCTGCGCACCGCCATTGGCACGCAGTCGTCACCGCCCAATCAGGTGCTGGTCGGGCTGTCGCTGTTCCTGACGTTTTTTGTCATGTCGCCGGTGTTCGACAAGGTCTACCTTGACGCCTACAAGCCGTTCTCGGAAAACACCCTGAGCGCCGAAAAGGCGCTGGAGCGCGGCGTCGAGCCGTTCAAGCAGTTCATGCTCAAGCAGACCCGAGAAGCCGACCTGGCGCTGTTCGCCAAGCTGGCCAAGATTGACAGCATGGACGGGCCGGAGCAGGTTCCGCTGCGCATCTTGCTACCGGCCTATGTCATCAGCGAATTGAAGACCGCGTTCCAGATCGGCTTCACCATCTTCATTCCTTTCCTGATTGTCGACCTGGTGGTGGCCAGCGTCTTGATGTCGATGGGCATGATGATGGTTCCGCCGGCGACCATTTCGCTGCCCTTCAAGCTGATGCTGTTTGTGCTGGTGGACGGCTGGCAGCTACTGATCGGCGCGCTGGCGCAGAGCTTTTACCTGTGAGCGGATTGACATCGGCATGACCCCAGAATTCGTCATGAGCATGGGCTATGAAGCCATGAAGCTGGCCTTGCTGCTGGCCGCGCCGATGCTGCTGGTGGCGCTGGTGACCGGCCTGCTCATCAGCCTGTTCCAGGCGGCCACGCAGATCAATGAAGCAACGCTGTCCTTCATCCCCAAGCTGCTGGCGGTATTTGCCACCGCCGTGATCGCCGGCCCCTGGATGCTCGGGCTGGTGCTGGACTACATCCGCACCCTGTTTTCCTCGATTCCGCAACTGGTGGGCTGATGCCGCCGGTGTTTTCGGTCACCTCGGACCAGCTGAACGTCTGGCTGGTGGCGTTTTTCTGGCCTTTTGTTCGCATGTTGTCGCTGGTCGGCACCGCGCCGCTGTTCAGCGAAAAGTCGGTTTCGCGCACGGTCAAGGTCACCCTGGCCGGTCTGATGGCGATGGCCATCGCGCCCACGCTGGGCCCGCTGCCCTCGGCGCCGCTGGTGTCGGCGGCCGGCCTGTGGATCGTGGTGCAGCAAATCCTGATCGGCGCGGCCATGGGTTTTTCCATGAAGATGGTGTTTGCCATGGTGCAGGCAGCGGGCGAATATGTGGGCCTGCAGATGGGCCTGTCCTTCGCGTCCTTCTACGACCCGACGAGTGGCGGCAACACCATGGTGCTGGCGCGGTTTCTGAACGTCATGGCGATGCTGGTGTTCCTGGCGGTCGATGGCCACCTGGTGCTGATCGCCACGCTGGCCGAAAGCTTTCAGATATTGCCGATTGCCGATGCGCCGCTGGCAGCTTCCGGCTGGTTCCTCTTGGCGTCGGCAGGCGGCCAGGTGTTTTTGGGTGGACTCATTTTGGCGCTGCCGCTGATCGCCACGCTGCTGACACTGAACCTGGCCATGGGCATCTTGAACCGCGTGTCGCCCCAGTTCAGCATTTTTGCCGTGGGCTTTCCCATCACACTGCTGGCAGGCATTGCCATGTTGCAGTTGCTGATGCAGTACCTCGCGCCCTTTCTGGAACCCCGGTTCGCTGCCAGTTTCACCTCGATGCTGGAAGTTTTACAAGGTTTAAGGCCCTAGCGCTTGACGGGCCGGCGTTAGCAGCTATGTTTTCGATAGCTAATCCGATTTACAGATAGTTGAACAGGGAAAGCTGCTGGATCTTGACGAAGGTTTGCTGGCTGGCCTGCAGGGCGGTCTGGCGCTGGTAGAACTCGGCGATGGCGCTGCTGTAGTCCAGGTCCTGCAGGTCCGACAGGTAGCTCTTGTCAAACAGCGTGCGGTTGTCCGCAGTGACCGCCAGCACGTCGAGTTCCTGCAGGCGCGAGCCAACCGATGAGCGCACCGTCAGCACGTTGTCGTGGGCGTTGGTGATCTTACGGTTCGCAGTGCTCAGGGCATTGAGCACCAGCGCCTGGTTTTCCGGGCCATCGACCGGTGTCTTGAGCGCCTTGATCACATCGCCGATGGCGGCAAAGACGTCCGAGCCGGCATTTTTGGCGGTGGCGACATTGATTTTGTCGTTAATAGCGGGCGTGCCGCTGATGCTGATCTGCAGTCCGCCAAACGCGATGGCGCTGCCAGGCGTGAAAGGCGTTGCGGCCACCAGCGGGGTTGTGGACGCCGGCACCGTGTCCACCTGGTAGCTGCCGGCGGCCGGAAAGCTGATGACGAAATCCTTGCCGTAGTTCACGTCTTTCGGGTTGATCACCGACGTCGAGCCAAAAACGCCGCTGCCCTGGTTGCTGCTGGGCACTGAGGCCACATAACCGGCGCCAGACTGCACCGACTGAAAAATACTGCGGCCGTCGTCGGTGCCCGCCATTTGCCGCGACACATCGACCTGCACCTGCCGCTGCCCCTGGTCGCCGTTGTACTTGATGGCGCCGTCGGCCTGGCGCACGAAAGGTGCGCTGCCGCTGCGAAAGCCGGCGAACAGGAACTGGCCGTTGCCGTCGTCGGTGTTGGCCAGGCCCTGCAACTGGTCCAGGTTGCTTTGCAGCGTGGTGGCAATGGTGGCGCGGTCGGCGTCAGTCATCGTGCCGTTGCCGGCTTCAATCAGGCTGCTCTTGACGTTCTGCAGCAAGCTGGTGACGCTTTGCAGGGTGCTTTCTTCCAGCGACAAGGTCTGTTCGGCATGGCGGCGGCTGGTCGAATACTGCGCCGTAAGCGAAATCGACTGGGAAACGGCTAGTGCGCGGGTGGCGCCCAGCGGGTCGTCCGAAGGCGCCAAAATTTTGGTTCCCGCGCCAAGCTGCTGCTGCACGCGCAGCAGGCTGCTTTGCTGCGAGCCCATGGTGGTGCGGCTTTGCTCGTAAAAAGTCTGGGTGCTGATGCGCATGTGGGCTCCTGGGTGCGTTTAGCGGATGCCCAGCACGGCATCGAACATGGTCGATGCGGTCTGGATCACCTTGGCGTTGGCCTGGTACATCTGCTGGAACATCAGCAAATTGGCGGTTTCCTCATCCTGGTTGACGCCCGACACCGACTGCTGCGCGGTGCGGATCTGCAGCGTCAGGCTGGACTGGGCGGTGTTCGATATCTGCACCTGCCGGGCTTTGTTGCCCACCGTGCTGACCAGTTGCGCGTACGCATCGTTGAAGCTGGCACTGCCGCCGGCCATAGTTTTCTTGTTCTGCAGCGCGCCGAGCAGCAAGGCATTGCGGCCGTCGGACACGCCGCTGGGCGAGTCGGGAAGGTTGGTAAACGGCGAACTGGCGGCGGCCACTTCTGCCGGATCAATCAACACCACCGCGAAATCGCGGGCACCCGCGCGCGTGGGCTGAATCAGGAAGGAGTCGCCGGCAACGCCGCCGGTGAATGTCAGCGCCAGGCCGTCATACGCTCCTTTGGAATCAGCAGCTACCGCGCTGTTGTCCGACAGGCGTGTCACGTTGAACCCAGTTTGGGTGGCATCGACGCGGTAGTCGCTGGTGGTCAGCTTGCCAATGTCAACAGCAAAGCCTGCCGTCAAGACACCGACCGGCACGGTCTTGCTGTTCGTCGCATTGGGAAGAACGGCGGGGCTGGCTTGCGAAAAGAATTCTTTGCCTTTCACGCCATTCAGGTCATACCCTGCCTTTTGCTGGGTGTTGAAACTGTCCGCCAGCGAAATGGCAATGCGGCCCAGCGAATTTTTCGCATTGGACAGCGTTTCGGCCCGGAACTGCAGCAGGCCGCTCAGCGAGCCGCCGGTGATCAATCCCTCCTGCATCTGCACGGCCTTGCCGGCATTGTTCACGGTCGCCAGCGTGGTGCGGCTCGCATCGCTGGCAGAACTGACGGCGGCCAGCATCGTGGCCTTGCCGCCCAGCACCAGCGTTTGCCCGTTGCCGATGAAGACATTGAACTGGCCGCCGTCCTGCACCACGACCTTGGTTCCGACCAGCTTGCCCAAGTCGCTGACCAGTTGGTCGCGCTGGTCCAGCAGATCGTTGGGGGCCTGCGTGCCCGAGGCATTGCCGAACCTGGCCACCTGCTTGTTGAGGCTGGCGATTTCCTGGGCGTAGGTATTGATCTGGTCCACCGTGCCTGAGATCTGGTCGTTCACACTGGCGTTCAGGCCGGTCAGGAACTGGTCCATGGACCGGAACTGGTTGGCCAGCGCCTGGCCGGAGCTGATCAGTTGCTGACGGGCCGATGTGTCGGCCGGGGTGTTGACCACGGCCTGCACGTTGGTGAACAGCGTCTGCATCTGCGGCGCCAGGCCCGCCGTCTGGCTGGCCAGCAGGTTGTCAATCTGGCTGATCTGCGTTCCGTAGGTGGTCAAGGACTGGTTCAGCGACTGGGCCTGGTTGAGTTGTGACGAGAGGTACTGGTCGTAACTGCGGCTGACGTCGGTGACCTTGGCGCCGTTTCCGAAGAAGCCCACGCCGGGAACGTTCGAGCCGCCGCTCGCGGAAATCTGCGCGGTCTGCCGGCTGTAGCCCGGGGTGTTGACGTTGGCCGTGTTGTGGCCCGTCGTCACCAATGCCGCCTGCGCGGCATTCAGGCCGCTAAGACCGGTATAAAACATGCTGTTTGACATAAACCTGATTCCCTGAAGCAACGACCTGTGTCCTGAAGGCTTTTGACCGCCTTCATGGTGAATAACGACAAGCCGCTAGAAAAACTTGAGCCTAAAACGGTCAGAATTTGTAACGACTGATTTCTATGCGCCCAACCCGGTCGGTGCCGCCCTGCAGCGCATCATGGCTAGGCCATCCAGTTGGCACTGGCGGCCAAGCTTCGAACGAGCGAATCAATCGTTGTCACATCTGCGGCGTAAAGATCGATGGGTCCGGACAAGTTGTATTGTTGGAATATCTTTTTGGTTTCATCGTTCCAGGTCAGCAAACCCATCGACCAGCCGGGAAATGCACGCTCGGAGACTGGCTTGTTGACCAGAATTTTCGGGGTGGAGTGGCGGGAGTCTTCCTCGATTCGCTTGTACAGCGTGTTGACGACGCTCGCCTCGCCCTCCAGGCACTGCAGATAGAGTCCGTCAATAAAGCCCATGACCCCGGTGACACCCAATACACGGTTGTGTCCGCGAGACGAGGTGAGGATATCTTTCAGCTCCAGCGGCAAAGGAGAGCTGGCCCGACTGACATAAATAATGCGAAGCAACATGGGGTTTATCTTGATGACAATGAATGCGCTGCGTTCTGGTGCAAATGGCTGCACCAGAACAAACTTGAAAAAACCATACAGCCAACCTGCGGCAAACAAGGCTGCGTATGGAGGAAATGATGTTACGTTTTCTTGCGCCCTTGAGGCCTGTGGCGGTTAAAACTCTTCCCACTGGCCAGCAGCACTTGACGCAGCCATCTGCGGGGCGGGCTCGGGCGTTTTGCGGGTCTCTGGCGCTGGCGCGGCAATGCCGCGCTTGGCCGCAGGCGGTTGCCTGTGCTGAACGCCTCGCTGGCCTGGCGCATGCCGCACCGAGGAAGCGCGGCTTGGCGAGGCAAGTTGCTGGCTTTCGTTGCCCAGCTGGAACACGCCGACCACCTGGCTCAGCCCGCTGGCCTGCTCTTGCAGCGAAGCTGCCGCCGCCGCCGCTTCTTCAACCAGCGCGGCGTTTTGCTGCGTGACCTGGTCCATCTGCGTGATGGCCTGGTTGATCTGTTCGATGCCTGAGGTCTGTTCCTGGCTGGCCACCGTGATCTCGGCCATGATGTCGGTGACGCGTTTGACGCTGCTGACGATCTCGTCCATGGTCTGGCCGGCTTCAGCTACTTGCTTGCTGCCTTCTTCGACCTTGTCGACGGAGTCTCCGATCAGGGTTTTGATCTCTTTGGCCGCTGCTGCGCTTCTTTGCGCGAGGCTTCTGACTTCTGCAGCCACAACAGCAAAGCCGCGTCCCTGCTCGCCGGCTCTTGCCGCTTCGACGGCGGCGTTGAGCGCCAGGATGTTGGTTTGAAAGGCGATGCCGTCGATGACGCCGATGATGTCGACGATCTTTTTGGAAGAAGCGTTGATGGCGCTCATGGTGCCTACCACCTGGGCGACGACTTGGCCGCCCTTCACGGCGACGCTGGAGGCGGATTCGGCGAGCTGGTTGGCCTGGCGCGCGTTGTCGGCGTTTTGCTTGACGGTGGACGTCAGTTCTTCCATCGAAGCTGCGGTTTCTTCCAGTGAGCTGGCCTGCTCTTCGGTGCGCGAGGACAGGTCCATGTTGCCAGCGGCGATCTGGCTGGACGCGGTGGCGATGGTGTCGGTGCCCTGGCGCACGTTGCCAACAATATTGACGAGACTGTCCTTCATCGCCGAAAGGGAGATCAGCAGTTGAGACACTTCGTCCTTGCCAGTGACATGGATGGGGTGGGTCAGGTCGCCCTGCGCTACGGCGTTGGTTGCGGCCATGGCCTGGGCCAGTGAGCGCGAAATTCCGCGTATCAGGGCCAGACCGACCATGAAGGCAAACAACACGCCAGCCAAAATAGCGGCAATCGAGACAAGGCGCACGGTGTTGTAGCGTGCGATGGCGGCTTCATACTCCTGCTTGGCCACATCAAGCTGGAGCTTCATCAGCGCAGCAATGCCTTCACGCACGGGTGCAAAGAGCGGCACAATTTTTTCCCGCATGATCTCCTTGGTGTCTTCCATGTCGTTGGCGCGCAGCGCCTCGACTGCCGGGTTGATTCCTTCTTGTACAAACCTGGCGCGGTTTGCGGCAAAGGCCTTGGCAAGCGTTGCCTCTTCGGGGGTCAGGTGGGTAGCCGTGTAGAGATCCCAGGTCTTGGTAATCACGCCCTTGTTGGCCTCGATCTCGGTAATATTTTTAGTGATTTCATGAGGCGACGGCGTAATCAGGCTGGAGGCCACCGCCAGCCGGTTGCGCAGAAGCAAGTTCTCGATCTCGGCAAGCTGCCCCATCGGCACGGTTCTATCTTCATAGACTGTTCTCAGCGCGTCGTTGGACGCGCTGATGCCGAACAAGCCCATGCCGCCAATGGCCACCAGCAGCAAGGACAAAACGCCGAGCAAGGTAATCAAGCGAGTGGAAATTTTGAAGTTATTCATAACGCATAAACGAACAATTAAGCAAACAGTTGAACAGCCAGTTTCTTGATCAATCCCATTCCTAAATGGGTCATCCGCTGGTTGGTATTCCCCCGGATCAGCCTGTGTTCATGAGTCGTGTCCAGGCCGGGTGGTTTTAGACGGTTTCCCAGTCGCCACCGGCGACGGGCAGTGCGGGTATGGCAGCGGTTGGCTTGCGCAGCGGCGCAGCAATGGCAGGTTTGGCACAGCTGGGTTGCTTGGGCGTTGTCTGCGGGACAGCCATGGGCTGAGACGCTGCCCGATTGCCTTGCTCGCTGCCCAGCTGGAACACGCCGACCACCTGGCTCAGCCCTTGGGCCTGCTCTTGCAGCGACGCGGCTGCCGCTGCCGCTTCCTCCACCAGCGCCGCGTTTTGCTGCGTCACTTGGTCCATCTGCGTGATCGCCTGGTTGATCTGCTCGATCCCCTGCGTCTGCTCGCGGCTCGCCGCCTCGATCTCGGCCATGATGTCCGTCACGCGTTTGACGCTGCCCACGATCTCGTCCATCGTCTGGCCCGCCTCGGCCACCTGGCGGCTGCCCTCACCGACCTTGTCCACCGAGTCGCCGATCAGCGTCTTGATCTCTTTGGCCGCCGCCGCGCTGCGCTGGGCCAGGCTTCTAACTTCAGCAGCCACCACCGCAAAGCCCCGGCCCTGCTCGCCGGCCCTTGCCGCTTCGACCGCCGCATTAAGCGCCAGGATGTTGGTCTGAAAGGCGATGCCGTCAATCACGCCGATGATGTCGACGATCTTTTTCGACGAGGTGTTGATCGCCTCCATGGTCTGCACCACCTGCGAGACCACCGCGCCGCCTTTGACAGCGACGCTCGACGCCGAAACGGCCAGCTGGTTGGCCTGGCGGGCGTTGTCGGCGTTTTGCTTGACAGTGGAAGTCAACTCTTCCATCGAGGCGGCGGTTTCTTCCAGCGACGAGGCCTGCTGCTCGGTGCGGCTGGACAGGTCCTGGTTGCCGGCCGTGATCTGGCTGGACGCGGTGGCGATGGTGTCGGCACCTTGGCGAACCTGGCCGACGATCTGGGCCAGGCTGTCGCGCATGCCGTGCATGGCAAACATGAGGCTCAATCTATCGTCCGGCTTGATGTCGATCGTGGTGGCCAGATCGCCGGCGGCAATCCGGGAAGCGACACTGGCCGCATAGGCTGGTTCGCCCCCGAGCTGCTTTAACAGGCTGCTGCTGATGAACCAGGCCACCATCGTGCCGACGGCAAGGGAAGCGCCACACAAAAGCAGCATGAACAGCGAAAAATTGCCCACGATGCTGCGCGACTTCGCTGCCAGCGTCTCATTCATTTTTTCTTCAAGATCGATCAGCCGATTGATCGAGGCCAGCCACTCGACAAAAGCCGGCGCAGCTTGCCGGCGCAGCAGCTCGATCGCCTCCGGGGTGTTCTCATTGAGGCGCAACTCAATCAGTTTGGCAATCATGGGCTGTGTTTTGGCTTCAACTGCCTTGATGTCCGCCAAGGCCTGCTTTTCTTCAGCGCTGACCGTCTGACTGTTAATGGAAAGAATTTGCGCCAGCACTACATCCGATTTGGCATATTTGTCGGCCAACACCGTGATGCGGTCAATCTCTGCCTGGACAGACGCCTTGTCGGTTGCGAGCACCGCGTCGCGCACGGCAATGGCGCGGTCATGCACGCTGCCGCGAAAGTTGATGGCTTGGCGCTGTTTGGCGCCGTTGACATCATTGATCGTTGCCAGTATGGCGTCGATGCTGTTCACCCGGCCAATGGCCAGCGCGGCCAGAACGATCATCAGCACAAAGACGATGCCAAAGCCAGAAGCCAGCCGGGTGCTGACTTTCATGTTTCCAATATTCATTTAATAAACCTCGCAAGATTGATCCGGCACCTGCCCCTGGCGGAAAAGAAATTTATATTGGGTTGCGGGGACAACCACTTGCACGTTTGATTTCATGCACTGTTTTGAGGACGGGCTGGGCCACATCTGGCGCCAGTACCAGCGGTGCTGCACACCATCGGTTTTTTGGACAGACACAGACCGATGAAGCGCTGGCCAGCAGGGATGACCACCATTTCTCAGAACTCTTCCCAGTCGTCTGTCCCTGAAGCGGCGACCACCGCCGAACGCTGAAGTGGCTTTTGCTGCGACACGGGCCGTGGTGCAGCAATGCCGCGCTTGGCCACTGCCGGCGGCTGCCTGAGCTCGGTAAGTTGGGGATTGTCTGGCGATTGCCGAAGGGTCGCGCCACGCTGGACGACCTGATGCTCGCTGCCCAGCCGGAACACGCCGACCACCTGGCTCAGCCCTTGGGCCTGCTCTTGCAGCGACGCGGCTGCCGCCGCTGCTTCCTCCACCAGCGCCGCGTTTTGCTGCGTCACTTGGTCCATCTGCGTGATCGCCTGGTTGATCTGCTCGATCCCCTGCGTCTGCTCGCGGCTCGCCGCCTCGATCTCGGCCATGATGTCCGTCACGCGTTTGACGCTGCCCACGATCTCGTCCATCGTCTGGCCCGCCTCGGCCACCTGGCGGCTGCCCTCGCCGACCTTATCAACCGAGTCGCCGATCAGCGTCTTGATCTCTTTGGCCGCCGCCGCGCTGCGCTGGGCCAGGCTTCTGACTTCGGCCGCCACCACGGCAAAGCCACGTCCCTGCTCACCTGCGCGGGCTGCTTCGACTGCGGCGTTCAAGGCCAGGATGTTGGTCTGAAAGGCGATGCCGTCAATCACGCCAATGATGTCGACGATCTTTTTCGACGAGGTGTTGATCGCATTCATCGTTTGCACCACCTGCGAGACCACCGCGCCGCCCTTGACGGCCACGCTTGAAGCCGAGACAGCCAGCTGGTTGGCCTGGCGTGCGTTGTCGGCGTTTTGTTTGACGGTGGAAGTCAGCTCTTCCATCGACGCGGCGGTTTCTTCCAGCGACGAGGCCTGCTGCTCGGTGCGGGACGACAAGTCCTGGTTGCCGGCGGCAATCTGGCTGGACGCGGTGGCTATCGTGTCGGTGCCTTGGCGGACATTGCCGACAATGCCCACCAGGCTGTTGCGCATGAACTCCACGGACCGGCTGATCACGCCGATCTCGTCCTTGCGATCCGGCAGCAGCAAGGGCTGGGACAGGTCACCCTGGCCGATGGCTTCCAGGTTCAGGCTGATGCGCTGCAAGGGTCGTACCGCCCGGCGAATCGTGACGCTCAGTGCGATGGCCATCACCACCATGACCAATGCCAGCACGCCGCTGAGCCACGCCATCTGCCGGTACAGGTCAGCCAGCGCCTCGTCAGCGGGAACTTCGGCCACCACCAGCCAGCCCGTTGCTTCGCTTTTGGCGACAGAAGCAAAATGCTTTCCGGCTCGCAGGGGATCAAGAACTGCGGGCGCCTTGTCAAGCCAGCGCCTGTCGTCACCCTGCAAACGCGTGAGCCAGTCGGCAGCATCGACTGGCACAATTTCAGCCAGTTTCTTGCCTGCTGCCTTCGGATGAAACACCAGGCTCGCCTCGGCAGGCACACGGCCGGGATTGATGACGTAAAGACCACCACTGTCGAAGACTTGGGACTTGTTTACCGCAGCCGCCATGGAGGCTTCCTGACCGGATATGTTCAGACCGATATACAAAACGGCAACCACCTTGTCAGCCGCGTCGCGCACCGGCATGTAAACGGTGATGAAAGGTTGACCGAACAGCACCACCCGCCCGACAAACTTTTTCCCGTTGCGCAGCGCTTCATAGGCGGCACTTTTGCGGTCAAGCAGGGTTCCCACCGCACGCTCGCCATTTTCCTTTTTCACCGAGGTCGCAATCCGCCGGAAGTCTTCGCCCTGCACCACGAACACGGCGGCATTGCCACCCGGAAAGATGCTGGTAAAACTGTCAACTTCCGTGGTGTTGTCGTTGATCAAGGTTCCGTAGTTCGACAAAGATCCCTTGCTTTCATCCTCAAGCGCAAGCACCGCCCCGAACTGGCGACGAAAGATGCTGAAGGCGTTTTCTGCCGTCAGATTCATGGTCTGGTTGAACACATCCAGCGACTGGGAAATGCTTTCTGCCTTGGCATTGGCGTATTGCGAAGCGCTACGCTGTTGTTGCGATGACACCATGACGTAAAAAAAGACAAGCACAAGGGTCATGCCTAAAAAAATGGCGGCGCTGGCCTTGAGCGTCATGGTCCGCGCCATCGACACAAAATGAAGCGGTGCGTGGCCCTCACGCATGACGGGCTCCAGTTGAAAACACAACCGCGCTGATGCGGTCCAGCGAGAGCAAAGACGCCCTCTGCGGGTTGAGAATCTTGCGGCTTGCCTGGGCGTTCATCATGTTCATGCTTTCAGTGGGTTTTTGCGGTGCGGCCTGCTTCTGCGCTGCGCCCTCAGACAAGCGTTTTTTCAATCAAACCCATCTCATCGCTGGACATGAGCCGGTCCAGGTCGATCAAAATCAGCATGCGTTCGTCCAGCGTGCCCAGGCCCATCAGGTATTCGGTGTCCAGCACCGACCCCATCGACGGCGCCGGCCTGATTTGTTCGGGCTTGAGCGTGATCACATCGGACACGCTGTCCACGACCATGCCCATGACACGGCCGCCAATGTTGAGAATGATCACGACCGTGAACTGGTCATAGGTCGGCGTTCCCAGGTTGAACTTGATGCGCATGTCGATGATCGGCACGATGATGCCGCGCAGATTGACCACGCCCTTGATGTGTTCGGGTGCATTGGCGATGCGGGTCACGGTGTCGTAGCCGCGCAGTTCCTGCACCTTCTGGATGTCAATGCCATATTCTTCCTGACCCAGCGTGAAGGATAGAAATTCCAGTGCCTTGGGAACGGAAGACGTCATTGAACTGCCTGTTTTCGTGTGCATGCGCACTCCTCTGTTAACAATAAGGTGGGAGATGCCCGGTCACGCGCCGGCCATCGCAGGTTTGAAGAAAGTCGGCAGTCGGAAATCCCAGCATATTTATCGGCCGGATTTGAAAATTCTTGAGGATAAATCGGCTTTTTTTACCCATCCACTGGCCCCTTCAATCGGGGATATCAGCTGCCTTGCGGAGAATGAAAGGCGTGGGCGGCGGACAGCGCCGGCAACGGTGTTCGCCTGACGCCAGAGATGGGGGTGGGTTGGCGCTCCTGACTCGCCGCCCTCCCCAACTGGAACACGCTGACCACCTGGCTCAGCCCGCCGGCCTGTTCCTGCAGCGACTGCGCCGCCGCCGCCGCTTCCTCGACCAATGCCGCGTTTTGCTGCGTCACCTGGTCCATCTGCGTGATCGCTTGGTTGATCTGCTCTATGCCCTGGGTCTGCTCCTGGCTGGCCGCTGTGATCTCGGCCATGATGTCGGTCACGCGTTTGACGCTGTCGACAATCTCGTTCATTGTCTTGCCTGCCTCTTTTACCTGCGCGCTGCCTTCTTCGACCTTGTCCACCGAGTCGCCAATCAGGGTCTTGATCTCTTTGGCCGCCGCCGCGCTGCGCTGGGCCAGGCTTCTGACTTCGGCGGCGACCACGGCAAAGCCCCGGCCCTGCTCGCCAGCCCGTGCCGCCTCGACGGCTGCATTGAGCGCCAGGATGTTGGTTTGAAAGGCAATGCCGTCGATCACGCCGATGATGTCGACAATCTTTTTCGACGAGGTGTTGATCGCCTCCATGGTCTGCACGACTTGCGAGACCACCGCGCCGCCCTTGACAGCCACGCTTGAAGCCGAAACGGCCAGCTGGTTGGCCTGGCGCGCGTTGTCGGCGTTTTGCTTGACGGTGCTGGTCAGCTCCTCCATCGAGGCGGCGGTCTCTTCGAGCGAGGACGCCTGCTGCTCGGTGCGGCTGGACAAATCCTGGTTGCCGGCGGCAATCTGGCTGGAGACGCTGGCCACGCTTTCGACGCTGGCGCTTATGTCGGCGACAACGGCCAGCAAGTTGGCGTTCATCTGGTTCAGCGCCTGCAGCAAGGGCTTGGCTTCATCCTTGGCATGGATTTCGAACTTGGCAAGATCGCCGCCCGCGATGGCCTGCGCCACCTTGGCAGCGGCGTCCAGCGGGCGAAGCAGGGTGCTGACCAGGAAATAGCCAAAGCCCAGCCATGCCAGCGAAGAGGCAAGAACGCCTCCGATAAAAACAGTGGGAATCCAGGCGGTCGTTCCCGCTGGCAAGGCATGCTGCGTCATTTCGCGCCATCCCATCAGGCCCAGGCCGAGCGTGAGCACGGCGGCAAACGCCGTGCTGCCCATGACGCGTTGCGCGATCGGGATTCGGCGCAGGCTTGCCATCGGCGCCTGCCATACCGGCTTGATCACTTCACCGTGCCAGATTTTCAGCCCAGCCGATGTGCCGTCCCTGAAGCTGGCATAAATGCCTTCCGCCTCGGCAACCTGGGCGGACGTGGGCTTGCTTCTGACCGACATGTAGCCCTGGGTGACGCCCTGGCGGCGAATTGGCGTGACGTTGGCCTGGACCCAGTAAAAATCGCCATTCTTGCGCCGGTTCTTGACCAGCCCGGTCCACGGCAGGTTGCTCGCCAGCGTATCCCACATGTCGGCAAAGGCCTGAACGGGCATGTCGGGATGACGGATGACGTTGTGCGCCTTTCCCATCACCTCGTCCAGGTCAAAGCCGCTGACCTTGAGAAATGACGGGTTCAGGTAGGTGATGCGTCCTTTGAGGTCGGTACGTGTTACCAGCGTACTGTCCTCGGCAAGAGGGTATTCGTTGTTCGTGACGGGAGAATTGATGCGCATGGCTGATCTTTCGCGATTTAAGGTAGCAATAACAAGCCGGCGTGACCAAAGAAATCAAACCGGCCCTTGCCTAAAACTCTTCCCATTGCCCAGCGTTTCCAGCCGCCACAGCCAGACGCCGTGATGGCGCAGCCTGGCTGGCCTGGCTGGCCGATGACTGACTGGCTTTGGAAACCGCAAGGGCTTCTCTGGCGGCCGGTGCTTGCTTGAAGGCAACGGCTGTCGGGTGGCCAGCGCTTGCGCGCCGGGCTGAAGGGGGCCGGGTCGCAGGCCGGTCGTGATGCGCGGCTTGCCCCAGCTGGAATACGCTGACCACCTGGCTCAGCCCGCTGGCCTGTTCCTGCAGCGATGCCGCTGCCGCTGCTGCTTCCTCCACCAATGCGGCGTTTTGCTGCGTCACCTGGTCCATCTGCGTGATCGCCTGGTTGATCTGCTCGATCCCCTGCGTCTGCTCGCGGCTCGCCGCCTCGATCTCGGCCATGATGTCCGTCACGCGTTTGACGCTGCCCACGATCTCGTCCATCGTCTGGCCCGCCTCGGCCACCTGGCGGCTGCCCTCGCCGACCTTATCAACCGAGTCGCCGATCAGCGTCTTGATCTCTTTGGCCGCCGCCGCGCTGCGCTGGGCCAGGCTTCTGACTTCAGCAGCCACCACCGCAAAGCCCCGGCCCTGCTCGCCGGCCCTTGCGGCTTCGACTGCGGCGTTCAAGGCCAGGATGTTGGTCTGAAAGGCAATGCCGTCGATCACGCCGATGATGTCGACGATCTTTTTCGACGAGGTGTTGATCGCATTCATGGTCTGCACCACCTGCGAGACCACCGCGCCGCCTTTGACGGCCACGCTGGAGGCCGAGACGGCCAGCTGGTTGGCTTGGCGTGCGTTGTCGGCGTTTTGTTTGACGGTGGAAGTCAATTCTTCCATCGACGCGGCGGTTTCTTCCAGCGACGAGGCCTGCTGCTCGGTGCGGGACGACAAGTCCTGGTTGCCGGCGGCAATCTGGCTGGACGCGGTGGCAATGGTGTCAGTGCCTTGGCGAACCTGGCCGACAATGGCCACCAGGCTGGTGTTCATGTCTTTGAGCGCCTGCATCAGCTGGCCGGTCTCGTCTTTGGTGGACACCTCGATCTGGCTGGTCAGGTCGCCGCCGGCGACAGTTTGGGCTACCCGGAGCGCCTGGCCCAAAGGACGTGTAATACCGCTGGTCAGCCGCCAGGACAGAAGGACGCCCAGCCCCAGGGCCAGCACCGTAAGCACCAGCATGCTGATCTGGCCCGAGCGGTACATCGCGTCAATGGACGTGACCGTCTGGTCAATCGTGGCCTTTTGGTGAAGCAGCATGTTTTTGATGCTGGCATCGTAGGCACTCAATGCCGGCAGCATTTTTTCTTCGGTCAGCTGTGTCGCCAGCGCATTCTGGCCTTGGGCCTTCAGTTTCATGACGCTGCTGCGCACGCCGACATACGTTAAGCGTTTGGCCACGCCGTCTTCAAACAGGGCTTTTTCTTCTGCCGTGTCCAGCAGGTCGAAGAGTTTTTTTGAATTTTCGGTAATGCCCAGGCTGGTCTGGGCCATGCCCTTCTGGAAATACTCCTCGTCTGCGGCATCGTCGCTCTTGACCAGCGCCAAGGCCCGGATGCTGTTGGTGCTGGTGGCTACCAGCCATTCGGCGGCAATGCGCTCCTTGACCAACGTGCGTTTGGCCATCGCATCCGCAGCCTGCCCCACTTCCTGAAGGCGCCAGATGCCGAGTCCGGAAATAATGCCCAAGAGCAGCAGCACAGCGCCAAAGGCCAGCGCCAGGCGGATGCTAATACTCAGATTCCTGATGTTCATAAAGTTTTAAAGGTTGATTGACTGAATGGACTGAATGGACTGAATGGACTGAATTTCTGAGAATTCACAAAAAAAAACACGGATTGGCCTGTCTCGAACCAGTACAAAATCATCCTGACCTTGCCTCACGGCGCGCAGGAAACCAAGCTATTTTCACTATATATTTCATAGCTGCTCGCACACTCTGCACAAGCGCAAAAAGCATATTTGATGATGGAAGTTGGTTGGCAAGTTACCACGAATATGCGCTAGGTCATCTGCTCCATGATGCGGACCAGTTTTCCACCGTAGTTCGGGTCGGTGGCATAGCCGGCGCGCTGCAGGCCGTGCGCCGCTTCGGCAGCGTTGGGCGTTGCCAGCACGTTGGCATAGCGCGGGTTGCTGGTCAAAAAGCGGGCATAGTCGGCAAACGATTCCTCATAGGATCCGTAGGCGCGGAACCTGGCCTGGGTTTTCTGCGCCGCGCCGTTGACATATTCGGTGGTCGTTGCCTCCACCACCGGGCCTTTCCAGCTCTTGTCGGCCTTGATGCCAAACACGTTGAAGCTGGTTTTTCCGTCTTCGGCACGAATCTCGCGCTTGCCCCAGCCCGACTCCAGCGCCGCCTGCGCCATGATCAGCTGCGCCGGCACGCCGCTGGCCTGGCTGGCCCGCTGGGCGGCAGGAAGCATGCGGGAAACAAATTGCTCGACATGCGCCTGCGGCAGGACGCTGCGGCTCATCGTGGCCTGGGCGGTCGCCTTTTCATAGAACGACAGGTCTGGCGCGCGGGTCAGTGCGGGCGTGACCGCTGCTGGCACAAGCGGCATGCCCAAGGAAATGACGCCCGGCATCTGGCCGCTGGCAGCGGTCGCAGGCGAATCGCCGCCCATGGTGCGGCTCAGCTGGGTGAACATGGCCTCGGCCAGCCCCAGGCCCCGGCCGGAGAGGTTTTGCGACAGCTGCTGGTCGAGCATCGAGGTGTAGGTTTTTTCCTGCGAACTGCTGAACATGCCGTCCGACGGCGTGGCGTCGCGCATGCTCTTGAGCATCATCTGCAGGAACATCACCTCAAACTGCTTGGAAGCCTGCTTCATGCCCTCCTGCGGCGACGTGCGAACGGTCCGCCGCAGGGCGTCAACGCCCTGGACATCGAGCGACAGCCGCTGGTCAAGCACGCCACTGGCGGCAGCGCCGGAAGGGCTCAGATTGGAAATGCCAGCGCTGTTCATCAACGTTCCTTAGATAATTTCCAGCTCGGCGCGCAAGGCGCCGGCGGCCTTCATGGCCTGCAGGATCGACACCAGGTC
Source organism: Polaromonas sp. DSP2-3-2b2 (assembly GCF_049895905.1). NCBI lineage: Bacteria > Pseudomonadati > Pseudomonadota > Betaproteobacteria > Burkholderiales > Comamonadaceae > Polaromonas > Polaromonas sp. DSP2-3-2b2. Next base: position 27,888 of record NZ_JAFCTH010000001.1, read on the forward strand.
CTGCGGGTTCGCGCCCAGGGTGTTCAGCCCCTTGATCACGTCGGCCAGCGACGCGCCGCCGCGCACCACCTGCAGCGCACTGCCCGCCACGCTGATCTCGATCTGCGACTTCTGCGCCACCACGGTGGCGCCGCCCGACAGGGGGTTGGGCTGGCTGATGACCGGCTCGGTGTTGATCACCACCGACAAATTGCCGTGCGCCACGGCGCAGTCATTGAGCCTGACGTTCTGACTCATTACCACCGAGCCGGTGCGGGCGTTGATGACCACCTTGGCCACCGCCTGCGCCGGGGAAACGTCGATGTTCTGCATGCGCGCCATGAAACCCACGCGTTCCTCGGGCCGGGCCGGCGCCGTGACCTGGATCACCCGGGCATCCAGCGCCGTGGCGGTGCCGGGGCCAAACGCGCGGTTGATGGCGTCCGTGGCCATCTGCGCGGTGCCGAAATCGCTGGTGTTGAGTTCCAGCATCAAGGTGCCGTCGCCGCCGAGCGGGGAATCGACGCCGCGCTCGACAATGGCGCCCGCCGGAATCCGGCCGGAACTGAGCTGGTTGATCTGCACCTTGCTGCCGTTGGCCGAGGCGCCCGCACCGCCCACCACCATGTTGCCTTGCGCCAGCGCATAGACCTGGCCGTCGGCGCCCTTGAGCGGCGTCATGAGCAGCGTGCCGCCGCGCAGGCTCTTGGCATTGCCCAGCGAGGAAACGGTGATGTCAATGTTCTGGCCCGGCCGCGCAAACGGCGGCAGCGTGGCCGTGACCATCACGGCCGCGACGTTTTTCAGCTGCATGTTGGTGCCCGCCGGAACGGTGATGCCGAGCTGCCCGAGCATGTTGTTCAGGCTCTGCGTGGTGAACGGCGTCTGCATGGTCTGGTCGCCGCTGCCGTCGAGGCCGACCATCAGGCCGTAGCCGATCAGCGGGTTGTCGCGCACGCCCTGGATGCTGGCAAGGTCCTTGAGCCGCTCCGCCCGGCCGGACTGGCTGATGAGCAGGCAGGCCAGCAGGCACAGCTTCATGCCCAGCCTGAAGGTTGCGTGCAGCTTGTGGCCAGGTTTTGCGGTTGGAATTGGTAAATTTTGCATGGTCAGAATGGCAGCACGTTGAGGAAGGCGCGCTGCAGCCAGCCCATGGTCTGCGCCTCGTCGATGTAGCCCTTGGCGCTGTATTCGATGCGCGCGTCGGCCACCAGGGTCGAGGGCACGGTGTTGTTGGCGCTGACGGTGCGCGGATTGACCACGCCCGAGAATCGGATGAACTCGGTGCCCTGGTTGATCAGCATCTGCTTTTCCCCGCTGACCAGCAGGTTGCCGTTGAGCAGCACTTCCACCACCGTGACCGTGATCACGCCGTTGAAGGTATTCTTGGAGTTGGCGCCGCCCTTGGCGCTCATGGCGCTTTTGCCGCTGGCACCGGCATCCAGGTCGCTACCGATCAGGCCCCTGATCAGCGTGGGAACGACGCTCAGCACGGTGCTGGCGCTGCCGGTGCGGCTGGCTTCGGCGCCCGAGTTCTTGCTGGCGTTGATGTTTTCGCTCACCACGATGGTCAAAATGTCGCCGATGTGGCGTGGCCGCCGGTCTTCAAACAGGGCCTGGGTGCCAAAGCCGGTGCGGTAGATCGACCCGTTCGCCGGACCGGCGGGGCGCACCTGGAGGTCGGCGCGGGCGCTCATGGGCTGCTGCACCAGCGGCTCGCGCGGGAGCTGCGCGCAGCCGCCGAGCAGCAAGCCAGTGGCCCCCAGCACGCAGCCGATGAAACGGTGAATGTTTAGCATGACGGGCTTTACAGCTGCGACAGGCGGGCCAGCATCTCGTCGGATGTCTTGACGGCCTTGCTGTTGATCTCATAGGCGCGCTGCGTCTGGATCATGTTGACGAGTTCCTCGACCACATTGACGTTGGACGATTCGACATAGCCCTGGGCAAGCGTGCCCGCGCCGTTCTGCCCGGGCGCGGTCTGGTTGGCGCCGCCCGACGCATCGGTTTCGACATACAGGTTTTCGCCGCTGCTTTGCAGGCCGGTGGCGTTCAGGAAGGTCGCCAGCTGGATCTGGCCGATCTGCACGCTGGCGGCGCTGCCGGCCTGAACCACCGACACCGTGCCATCGCGGCCTACCGTCATGCTGGTGGCGCCGGGCGGCAGCGTGATGGCCGGCTGCACCGGGTAGCCGCTGGCGGTCACGAGCTGGCCGTTCTGGTCGGTCTGGAAGGAACCGTCGCGGGTGTAGGCGGCCGTGCCGTCGGGCATCAGGACCTGGAAAAACCCGTCGCCGTTGATCATCATGTCCTTCTGGTTATCGGTTTTGGTCGAATTGCCCTGGGTGTGGATGCGCTCGGTGGCGACCACACGCACGCCGGTGCCCAGCTGCAGGCCCGAAGGCATGCGCGTCTGGTCCGACGTCTGGCCGCCGCTCTGGCGCAGGTTCTGGTACATCAGGTCCTCGAACACGGCGCGGCTGCGCTTGAAGCCGGTGGTGCCCACGTTGGCCAGGTTGTTGGCCACGACGTCGAGCTGGGTCTGCTGGGCATCCAGGCCGGTCTTGGCAATTGAAAGGGAGCGAATCATGGGGAAATCCTGTGGGTCGGAAGGGCTTGGTAGGATGGGTTTGATGAATCCGTCCGGCCCCTTCCCCCGCTGGGGGAAGGCTGGGATGGGGGCCAGCGGAGACCAAACACCAGCCGGTGGCATTGCCGGAAGCAAGCATTTGCATGCTGGCTGCGAGGAGTGGTCGGGCCACAGTCCGATTCGGGGAAGCCCCCATCCCGACCTTCCCCCAGCGGGGAAAGGAGGAAAGCCGGGGAAGCGGACATGGCTTTTACAGGGGTCAGCATGACGGCAGCCCTAGCTGTTGGACAGCAGCTTGTTGGCCTGCTGGTCGTTGCTCTCGGCGGTCTGCAGCGTTTTCATCTGCATGTCAAAGCGCCGGGCGTTGGCGATCATGTCCACCATGACCTCGACCGGGTTGACGTTGCTGCCTTCGAGCGTTCCCGTCAGCAGGCGCACGGCCGGGTCGGCTTCGGCTGGCGCCGCGCCAGGCTGCATGCGAAAAAGCCCGTCGTCGCCACGCACCATGTCGCCGGCAGGCGGGTTGACCAGTTTCAGGCGCCCTACTTCGGCCGCACCGGTGGCCGGACCGCCGAGTCCCAGCGCGCTCACCATGCCGTCGCTGGTGATCATCAAGGCCACGCCGGGCGGCACCACCAGCGGTCCCGTTCCGCCGGAAACCGGCCGCGCATCCATGGTCATCAGCTGACCCTCGGCGCCGACCTGGAGGTTGCCGACGCGCGTATAGGCTTCGCTGCCGTCAGGCATCTGCACCGTCAGCCAGCCATCGCCGCGCACGGCCACATCCAGCGCGCGGCCGGTTTGCGTCATCGGGCCGCTGCGCATGTCGGCGCCTGGCGTTGACGCCACCACCATGGCGCGCGTGGCCGCTTCCTGGCCGACCACCGGCACGGCGCGAAAATTGTTGATCTGGGCGCGAAAGCCGGGCGTCGAGACATTCGCCATGTTGTTGGCGACGGATGCCTGCTGCTCCATGGCCTGCTTGGCACCGCTCATGCCCACGTAGATCATCCGGTCCATGGTGCTTTCCTTGTGCTATCAGCGCAGGTTGACCAGCGTCTGGAGAACCTGGTCCTGCGTCTTCACCGTCTGGGCGTTGGCCTGGTAGGTGCGCTGGGCAATGATCAGGTTGACCAGTTCGGAGGTCAGGTCGACGTTGGACGCTTCCAGTGCGCCTGAAGTCAGCGCGCCCAGCTTGGTGCCAGCGCCCGGGGCTCCGGTCAGGGGCTGGCCCGATGCGGCGGTTTCCGCCCAGACGTTGTCGCCCTTGGACTGCAAGCCATTGGGATTGACAAATGACGAAAGGACAATCTGCCCCAGGGCCTTGGCCTGTTCGTTGGAGTATTTTCCAGTGACGGTGCCGTCCTGGTTGATGGCATACGAGGTCAGCGCGCCCGACGTGTAGCCGTCCTGGGTCAGCTTTTTGACATCGTTGACATTGCCGAACTGCGAAGTGCCGGTCACGTTGATATCGAAACCCATGGGGGCCGAACCATTGCTGAAATCAAGGCCGGCAATATTTATTTTGCCGCTTGCAAGGGTGCTCGGTGGAGAAGCAGGTGCTGGACCATTAAGGATACCTGTGTTATTGAAACCGAGCGTGCCTGTTGCAAGCGCGCTGGCAACTGGGGGAGTGGCAGTGTCAATTGCCCCTGCCGACGTAAGCGGCTTGCCGTCTGCAGTCGCGTAAACCTTCCATTCATTCGGCGCACTCTTCACGAAGAACGTCGACAGTTCATGCGAAATTCCCAGCGAGTCAAAGACCGTGACCGCATTGGCATAGTTGTAGGTATTCGAATTGGCGGCGTCGAACGGAGTCGCCGTCGGCGTCACGCTGCGCGAATCGAGATTGAACTGGGCGGCGATGTTCCGGGTTGAATTCGGCGGCATGGACGCTGTCGGCAATTGCAAGGCGGTAGGACTGCCTCCCGCAACGGCGCCGTTGGCCCCAACCGCAAAACCCGTCAGCCGCAAACCGGCCGAATTAACGATGTAGCCGTCCTTGTCCATGTTGAACTGTCCATTGCGTGAATAGGCAATTTCGCCGCCCGGGCTGGCCAAGCGAAACAGCCCATCACCATTGGTAATGGCCACATCCAGCGCCCGCGAGCTGGTTTGCACCGCACCCGAAGTGAAATTTTGCGCCACGCCGGCCACCTGGGTGCCCAGACCGACGCGGGAACCCGCATACACATCCGAAAACTGCACGCTGCCGGATTTGAAGCCGATGGTTCCCGAATTGGCAATGTTGTTGCCGATGACATCGAGATTGCTGGCCGAGGCATTCAGCCCGCTGACACCTTGTGCGAAACCCATGGTAATTCCTTGTTTTAAATTGCTTGCGGGATAAAGACTTGCCCTGCCGGACGGCTCAGAGAATCAGGCGCACATCGGCGAGCGTCGCCTTGGCGCCAGACGCCAGTTCCAGGGCAACGCCGGCGGGGCCTTGCGACACGCTGGCAACGCCTGCATACGTCAGAGTGCCGGCCTCGACCTTGGCGTCGCCGGTGGCGGCCACCACATTGACGCTGTAGGCGCCATCGGCCAGCGCAACCCCCGCATCGTCCAGGCCGTCCCAGGACAGGGTCTTGAGGCCTTGCGGCAGCGCACCCAGGTCGAAACTGCGAACGGTGGCGCCGGCGGCATTGGTGATGCTGACCTTGACCGAGTCGGCTCCCTGCGCCATATCAACCGCGAACGGTGTTTCTGCGCCTTTTTTCAGCGCCAGCTCGGCGCCGGGCACCAGCACGGTGCGGCCGATCATCGAGGCCGATTGCAATACCTGGCTGGCACCGGTTTGCGCCAGCATGGCGGCAAAGGCGCTGTTGAGTTTTTCAATGCCGCTGACCGTGCTCATCTGCGCCAGCTGCGAGGTCAGCTGGGCGTTGTCCAGCGGGTTGAGCGGGTCCTGGTTGTTCAGCTGCGTGACCAGCAGCTTGAGAAAGCGCTGCTCGCTGTCGCTGCCCGATCCGGCGGACACGGCGGACGCGGCAGGGGCGCCCAGCACCGGGCTGGCGCTCTTGGCTGCATTGATGGAATCAAGGGACATGGCGGTTTTTTTCCTGCGTACTGAAATTGGGGATGTCGATAGCCGATGGGGACGCTTACTGGCCGATGGTCAGTGTCTTGAGCATCATGGTTTTGGCGGTGTTGAGCACTTCGACATTGGCCTGGTAGGAGCGCGACGCCGAAATCATGTTGACCATCTCCTCAACCACATTGACATTGGGCATGGCGACATAGCCGTCGGCATTGGCCAGCGGATTTTTCGGGTCATGCTGCATGCGCAGCGGCGACGAGTCCTCGACCACGCGGGCCACGCGCACGCCGCCAATGCCCTGGCCGTTGCTAGGGGCCATCTCGAAGACCACCTGCCGCGCGCGGTAGGGCTTGCCGTCCGGGCCGGATACGCTGTCGGCATTGGCCAGGTTGCTGGCGGTGGTGTTCATGCGCTGGGATTGCGCGGCCATGGCCGACCCGGCAATCTGGAAAATACCGATGGAGCTGTTGGAATACGGCATGCGGGGCTTCGCTTATCTAGGACTGAACCGCTGACAGCAGCGACTTGATCTTGGAGGTCAGCACCGTCATGTTGGCTTCATAGCGCATGGCGTTGTCGGCAAAGCTGACGCGCTCGGCATCCATCTCGACCGTGTTGCCGTCGATGCTGGACTGGGTCGGCATGCGGTAGAGTAGGTCGGCATCGCCGCCGCCCAGCGACTCGCCGGCGATATGGCGGGGCGACGTGGTCGCCATCGAGCTTGACGTGGACTGCCGGCCACGCTCGACCGCCTGCGACAAGGCACTACTGAATTCAAAGTCGCGCGCCTTGTAGTTGGGTGTGTCGGCATGGGCAATGTTGGCCGACAAAACTTCCTGCCGCCGCGCGCGCAGGTTGAGAGCCTCCTGGTGAAAGCGCAGCGCTGAATCGAGCTTGTCGATCATTTTTTCCCCATCCATCAAGTGATTTGCCTGGCCGTCCAGACACCTGGATTGAAAATAATTGTAAGAAAGCACTCCTGAATGCAATCAGCTGAACAGATGGGTTTTCGAGGTCCAGTTCACCTTTCCCTGCCTTACCCGGCACTGTCCGGCGCTGTCCGGGAGCGATACGACCAAAGCTGCAGCACGCCTTCAATCGGGTGAACAGGGTCGGGTTTTCGAAGCAGTTCAAGCCGTTGAAAAACCCGCGATTTTTTAAAATAAACCTTGCCCGTTTGCTGCGCCGGTGCATGCGTGGCGGCGCCTGATGCCGCCAAAGTCGTTGATGTTGAAAAGGAATTCATGAACAAGCCGATCCGCCAGCCGCTGCAGAGGCCGTTTGCTGGCGTCATGGCCGTGCTGCTGGCGCTGGCCGTGCTGGCCCTTGATGCACACGGCGCCGCGCCGCTGCCGCTGTCGGGCTACGCGCGCCCGGTGATCGAGCAGTTCCTGGTCAGCCAGACGGCGGGGCTGCCAGGCAAGGTGCAGATCAGCATCGACGCGCCGCTATCAAGCAGCCTGCCGCCGTGCGATGCGCTCGAAGCCTTCCTGCCCGGTGGCGCGCAGCTGCGCGGGCGTGTTTCGGTCGGGGTGCGCTGCAATGCAAGCCCGCGCTGGACGCGCTATGTCCAGGCACGCATTGCGATCATTGGCACTTACCAGGCGGCGGCACGGCAGATTGAAGCCGGTCAAGCCTTGGCCCTTGCGGACACGGTCGTTCGGGAAGCCGACATGGCGACCCTGCCCGCTAGCGTCGTGGTCGATGCAAGCCAGCTGGTGGGCCGGGTCGCGCTCAACCGCATCGCCGCGGGCGCGCCGGTGCGGCGCGAACAGCTGCGCGGCGTTGCACTGGTGCAACAGGGACAGACCGTCAAGGTGGTGTCACGGGGCCAAGGCTTTGTGGTGAGCACCGAAGGCAAGGCCATGACCCCCGGCGCCGCCGGCGCGCTGGTCCAGGTCAGGATGCAGGGCGGGCAACTGCTCACCGGCACGCTGGGTGCCGATGGCACCGTCGAGCGCGGCAACTGATGCACTGAAAGGTTTGGCCAAAGAATTTTTTCATCGGACCGCCTCAAGTTTCTGGGCAGACTGCCGTTATGCCGGTAAGTGCCTGAGGAAAACATCATGAAAATCAATCAAAACGTCATCTTTTTAAAAGCCGGGGCCGCTGCTCCGGCCGTGGCGCCCGGCAAAAGCAGCGCCGCAGCCGGCGCCTCCGCCGTACAGACGCCGGTTGCCGCCAGCCAGGCCCGGCTGCCCTCGACCACCGGCGACTTCGATGCCGCGCGCGTGGCTGAAATCCGCGAAAGCATCCGTGCCGGTCGCTACCAGGTCGACACCGCCAAAATTGCCGATGGCCTGATCTCCAGCGTGCGCGACCTTCTTGGAAAGAGCCCCTAATGACCACTTCACTGTTGCAACGCCTGACGCTTGAGCATGGCGCGGTGGCCGAATTTCTTGACCTGCTGAACCGGGAAACCGACGCCATGACGCAGGGCCGTTTCATCGACCTTCCGCACCTGGCCGAGCGCAAGTCGCAGCTGGCCGACAGGATCGCCATCTTGCGCCGGCACCGGGAAAATGAACAGATGACGCTGGGCTTCCGGGCGGACCGCAGCGGCGCCGAGGCGGCCACCACCGCCGCCGGTCCCCTGGAGCAGGAAGCCTGGAGCAACTTGCAGGCATGCGCGGCCCAGGCGCACGAGCGCAACCATGCCAACGGCGTGATGATCCACACCCATCTTGATTTCACCCGGCAAGCGATCAATTTCCTGAAGTCATCCGGCAGGCCGCTGTACGGACCGGACGGCGCGCATTACAGCGGAACGGCCAGCGGCAACCGCCTGGCCATGGGCTGAAGCGGCTTCAACCCGTTTGAGCGGGTACTGGCCTTGTTCCGGGGCTTTGGGTGGCTTCTTCTGGGGTTTAAGGGGTGAGTGCCTTCCCGCCGGGCTACCGTATGCACACATCTCCGACTCGGGAATTAGGGTTTGCCCAGAATGTCGGTTTTTGTCACCAGGGAGAACGCAGATGCAGCACGAAGAACTGGCGTGGGATTTCGGTGATGCGCGGCTAAAAAAACCGCCAACTGCCTGCACGCGGCGATGGTCGCGCTGCAGACGGTGTGCGTTCGCAAGCTCGGCCAGCAGCGCTCGGGCGAGGTGCGCTTCGGGCGCTGGCTGCGCAACGGGCGCGTGAGTGTGAAGGCGCTCGTCGAGGGCGTCTGCGGGGGCATCTCAAAGCGCGTAGCGGGGCGCCATGTGCTGCTGCTCGAGGACACCAGCGATATCAACTACCAGGCGCATGCTGGGCGCGTGCAAGCGCCGGGCGCGGTCGGCAACGGCAAGGATGTGGGATTGTTTTTGCATCCCGTGCTGGCCATTGACGCGCAGGACTACACCTGCCTGGGGCTGGCGCACCTGCAAGAAGGCGCCAGGCGATCGCAAGCTGCCCATAGAGGACAAAGAGAGCGGGCGCTGGATCGAGGCGGCCCGCTGTGGGCTGCAGCGCACGGCCAGAGCAGGCATGGCCACCGTGATTGCCGACCGCGAGGCGGACATCTACGAGATGTTTGACCGCCTGCCCGATACCGGCAACGCCGGCCAGGCCAGCACACACCTGCTGATCCGCGCCTGTTCCAACCGCTTTTCTAGCCTGCCCTGAAAAGCCGCCCGGCAGCGCAGCGCAGACGCTCTTCGAGTGGCTCTGCAGCCTGCCCCCGAGCATGACCGTTATGAAGTCGATTTGCCGGCCTCGCAGAGCCATTGCAACGACAAGGGCAAGAGCTGGCGCAGCGCCCACCGGGCGTAGCTGGTGGTGCGGTTCGCACGCACGCAGATCCGGCGCCCGCAGTGGGCGGACCGCAGCGCCGCTGGCTCGATAGGGCTGTGGGCCATAGAGGTGTGTGAGGATCCATCGAGCGTGCTCAGCCAAGAAAAACCGGTGCACTGGCGGCTGCTGACCACGCACGAGATTGCCAGCAAGGAACAGGCACGCCGGTGCATTGATGGGTACCGCCAGCGCTGGCACATCGAGCAAATGTTTCGCACGCTCAAGCGCCAAGGACTCGATGTGGAGTCGAGCCAGCTCGAACAGGCTGGGCGGCTGCAAAAGCTGGTGGTGCTGGCGGCCTCAGCGACGGTGCACACGCTGCAGCTGACGCTGGCGCGCGAAGGCCACAACACGCGCCCGGCCAGCGACTGCTTTGACGAGCAGGAGCAGGCGCTGCTCGGGGACGTCAACCCCACGCTGGAGGGCAAGACGCAAAAGCAGAAGAACCCGCATACGCCGGCCAGCCTGGCGTGGGCCGCCTGGATCGTCGCACGCCTGGGCGGCTGGAAGGGCTACGCCAGCGAGCGCAAGCCCGGGCCCATCACCATGCTGGGCGGCCTGCAGGCGCTGGCGCAAATCCACCGCGGCTGGACCCTGGCTCGGGGGATTGGGTAGATGTGTGCATACCGTAGCCCGCCGGGCAGGCGCTCACCCGCCAAACCACAGAAGAACTCACCAAGCCAAAGGCAATCAACAATCGACGCAGCGATCAAATCGGAAGCGTTAGTAGTTACTATAAGTTTCGCCCACGGGCCACCCTCCATGCGCTCCAACCATTTTTTCCATTGACACCCACCATGACCTTTCCCCGCGCCAGCGGCGTGCTGCTGCACCCGACGTCCCTCCCCGGCCTGCACGGCAGCGGCGACCTCGGCCCGGCTGCTTACCACTTCGTGGACTGGCTGGTCACGGCAAAGCAGCGACTCTGGCAGATCCTGCCGCTGGGCGGCATCGGACCCGGCAACTCGCCCTACATGAGCAGTTCGGCCTTTGCCGGCAACCTGCTGCTGATTGACCTGACCGAGCTGCAGCAACGCGGCTGGCTGGACGAAGCCGACCTGCTGCCGGACGCCGGCTTCAGCGATGCCCGCGTTCACTTTGGCGCTGTCGTGCCTTGGCGCATGGCCCGGCTGCAACAGGCCGCCGCCCGCTTTGCGCACAACATCAGCGCCGCCGACCAGGTGGACTTCGCCGACTTCTGCCTGCACCACGCCGTCTGGCTGGAGGATTACGCCCTGTTCATGACGCTGGCCGAAATTCACGCAGGGCGCGACTGGAGCGACTGGCCCGCGCCGCTGGCCAGTCGTGACGCGCAAGCCTTGCAGCAAGCGAGCAGCGCGCATGCCGAACGCATCGCCTTCTGGAAATTCGGCCAGTGGTGCTTTTACCGGCAATGGAAAAAGCTGCGCGCTTACGCCAACGAGCACGGCGTGAAAATCATCGGTGACGCGCCCATCTTCATCGCCTTCCAGAGCGCCGAGGTCTGGGCGCGTCAGGAATTGTTCGAACTCGACGCCGACGGCCGCGCCACCGTCATCGCCGGCGTGCCGCCCGATTTCTTCAGCGCCACCGGCCAGCGCTGGGGCAACCCGCTGTACCGCTGGAGCGCGCATGCAGCCGAAGGCTATGCGTGGTGGATCGAGCGCGTGCGGCGCATCTTCGAGCTGGTGGACATCGTTCGCATCGACCATTTCCGGGGCTTTGCCGGCTACTGGGAAATCCCCGCCAGCGAGCCCAATGCCATCCGGGGGCGCTGGCTGCCCGGCCCCGGCGCCGCGCTGTTCCAGGCGATTGAAGCCGCGCTCGGCGCGTTGCCCATCATTGCCGAAGACCTCGGGGTCATCACGCCCGACGTGGACGCATTGCGCCATGAATTCAGCCTGCCCGGCATGCGCATCCTGCAGTTTGCCTTCGGCGAGGATAGCGACAACACCAACGCCTACCAGCCGCACAACTATGACAGCAACACCGTGGTCTACACCGGCACCCATGACAACAACACCTCGCAAGGCTGGTGGCTGGATGCCTCGCCCGCGCAGCGCCAGCATGTGCTCGACTATCTTGGAACGGGCGACGGCCACGACATCCACTGGCAACTGATCCGCGCCGCCAGCGCCAGTGTCGCCGACACGGCGATTCACCCACTGCAGGATGTGCTGGGCCTGGGCGCCGAGCACCGCATGAACCAGCCAGGCCAGAGCGAAGGCCACTGGGAATGGCGCTTTGGCTGGCACCAGATGCAGCCCGTGCATGCCGAGCAGCTGGCCCGGTTTGGCGCGCTGTACCGGCGCGAATGACGGATCGCGCGGGCGGCCAAACCGTGGTTTGACAGGTCCGGAAACGGCCAGTTGCCGTTCCGTGCGTACCGTATCATCGCCGCATGATGACGAAAACCGCCCTGCTGGCCGATGACGATTGCTACCGCGCACTGGAGGCGAAGGACGCCCGTTTTGACGGCTGCTTCTTCACCGGCGTGACGTCCACCGGCGTTTACTGCCGGCCGGTCTGCAGCGTCAGGACGCCGCTGCGCCAGAACTGCCGATTCTTTCGCCACGCAGCGCAGGCCGAAAGCGCGGGCTTTCGGCCCTGCCTGCGCTGCCGGCCCGAAATGGCGCCGCATTCGGTGGCCTGGTCGATCCAGGATGCGTCGTTCATCCTGGCGCACCAGGCGGCCCGGCTGCTCGATGAGCCGGAGCTTGCCCCCACGCTTGTCGCTTCGCGTACTGCGCTGCCCCCCGAGGGGGCTGGCCTTGCTTGGGGCGGCCCGGCGCTGCGGCCGCCATCTATCAAAGGCCTGGCCGCGCGGCTGGGCGTCTCCGACCGCCATGTGCGGCGCATTTTTGAGGCTCAGTTCGGCGTCACGCCGCTGCAATATCTGCAAACGCGCCGGCTGCTGACAGCCAAGCAATTGCTGACCGACACCGATATGCCGGTCACGCAGGTCGCCTTGACGAGCGGCTTTTCCAGCGTGCGCCGCTTCAACGCCGCGTTTGCCCAGCACTACCACCTGAACCCGACGCAGCTGCGCCGCCAGGGCGAGCGGCCCGTGGGCGACGGCATCACCGTGCGACTCGGCTACCGGCCGCCTTATGACGTGGCGGCGATGCTGGCATTCCTGGGCAGGCAAAGTATCAATGCTATTGAATTCATGGCATCTACTGCTGACCAGCACAGCGCCGGAATGACGTTTGGCATCGAATCCGACGGCAAAATGCAAGCCGGCTGGCTGCTGGCCCGGTTTGACGAGGCGCGCTGCCAGCTGGTGCTGCAGGTCAGCGACTCGCTGCTGAGCGTACTGCCGCTGGTGATCCGCCGGGTGCGCGCGATGTTCGACCTGGACGCCGACCCGGCCGCCATCAGCAGCGTGCTGCAAGCGCGCTTTCCCGCGGGCGACGGACTGCGCGTTCCCGGCGCGCTCGACGGCTTCGAGCTGGCCGTGCGGGCGGTGCTCGGCCAGCAGGTCACGGTCGCGGCGGCGCGCGCGCTGGCGCAGCGCATGGTGGACCGCTTCGGCGCGCCCATTGAAACCCCGTGGCCGCAATTGACCCGGCTGTTTCCGACGGCCGCCGTGCTGGCCGCCGCCAGCAGCGACGCGCTCGGCCAGATCGGCATCTTCAGGCAACGCCAGGCCGCCATCGTCGGCATCGCCCAGGCCGTCGCCGACAAGCGCCTGCAGCTGAACGCTAGCGCCGATGTCAACGCGACCATCGCATTCCTCAAGGAACTGCCCGGCATCGGCGACTGGACAGCGCAGTACATCGCCATGCGCGCGCTGCGCTGGCCCGACGCGTTTCCGGCGGGCGATGTCGCCTTGCACAAGGCGCTGGGCGTGCAGGCGCTGAAAAATCCGGCCCGCCAGGCCGAACTGGCATCAACCGGCTGGAAACCGTGGCGCAGTTATGCCGTCATCCGCGCCTGGAGCGGCCTGTTGCCCCCAGCGCCAGTCACGCCACTGCTTCTGGGAAAAGGCTAAATTGCTATACAAATAATAGCTGCTTGCGCAAGCCCCACCTGCGCAAAGCCCATAAAATGCTTAAGAAAACGATTTTATCCCCTGGTCACAGAGACACCGGCAAACCAGCGACACTTCAGGAGATCACCATGAAATTCGATTCCTCCATCGTTCAAACCCGCGTTCCCAGCCCGCTGGGCTCCATCGCCATCGCGGCCACCGACAAGGGCCTGGCCGGGCTCTGGTTTGCCGAAAACCAGCGCTATTTGCCATCCGAACTCACGGATTCAAAAGCCTGGCCGGAAGACGCGAATCATCCGGTGCTACAGCAGGCCAGCCAGCAACTCGGCGAGTATTTCGCCGGCCGGCGCTGCCGGTTCGACCTGCCGCTGGACTTGAGCAGCGGCACGGCTTTCCAGCAATCGGTGTGGCAGGCGCTGCTGGCCATTTCGCACGGCGAAGTCACCAGCTACGGCGAAATCAGCCGCCGCATCGGCCATCCGGCGGCGGTGCGCGCCGTGGGCGGCGCCATCGGGCGCAACCCCGTCAGCATCATCGTTCCCTGCCACCGGGTGACTGCCAGCAGCGGCGCGCTGACCGGCTACGCCGGCGGGCTGGCGCGCAAGACCGCCCTGCTCAGGCTGGAATGCGCACTGACCGAGAGCCTGTTTTGAGCGCCCGGCCTTCCGCGATGGGCGCGCTCGCCGCCGCTGGTCTTGCAACGGCCGGCCCGAAAAGCTGGGTCACCGACTTCTTGCTGCTGGCCGCCATCTGGGGCTCGTCTTTCCTGTTCATGCGCATCGGCGCGGTCGAGTTCGGCGCACTTCCGACCGCCGCTGTGCGGGTGGCGATTGCGGCGCTGTTTTTGCTGCCGCTGGTGTGGCTGCGCGGCCTGCTGCCGGTGCTTCGGCAAAACTGGAAGCGGATCTTTTTCATCGGCCTGCTCAACTCAGGCATTCCGTTTGCCTGCTTTGCTTTTGCGCTGCTGTCCATCAGCACCGGGCTGTCGGCCATCTTGAATGCTACGGTGCCGATGTTCGGCGCGCTGATTGCCTGGGTCTGGCTCAAAGACAAGCTGACCGCCTGGCGCGTCGCGGGCCTGGCCATCGGCTTTGCCGGCGTCGCGCTGCTGGCCTGGGACCAGGCCAGTTTCAAACCCGGCGCCTCGGGCGTGGCGCCCGCCTGGGCAGTGCTGGCCTGCCTGCTGGCCTGCATCTGCTATGGCATTTCGGCCAGTTACACCAAGCGCTTCCTGTCCGGCATGCCGCCGCTGGTCACGGCTGCCGGCAGCCAGATCGGCGCCACGCTGGGCCTGGTCCTGCCGGCGCTGTGGCTGTGGCCGGCGCGCATGCCGGGCGCCCCGGCCTGGCTGGCGCTGCTGGCCGTCGGCGTGGTCTGCACCGGGATCGCCTACATCCTGTTTTTCAGGCTGATTGAAAACGCCGGACCGCCGCGCGCGCTGTCGGTGACCTTCCTGGTGCCGGTGTTTGCGGTGCTGTACGGCGTGCTGTTCCTGGGCGAGTCGGTCACGCCCTGGATGGTGGGCTGCGCCGGCGTGATCGTGGGCGGCACCGCGCTGTCCACCGGCCTGCTCAAGCCCGGGCGCGGGCGCGCACCGCCGCGCTGACCGGCGCTATTGCCTATTGCAGTGCGCCGGCCACCACATTGATGCTGAGCGCCAGCACCAGCATGTTGAAGCCAAAGGACAGCACGCTGTGGACCAGCGTGAGCCGGCGCATCTCGCGCGAGGTGACCTGCACGTCGGAGACCTGCGAGGTCATGCCGACCACATGGGCGTAGTACAGGAAATCGAAATAGTCCGGGTCCAGCCCGCCCGGAAATTTCAGGCCTGGCCCGTCGGGCTCGTTAAGCATTTCTTCCTGGTAATAACGGTGGGCATAGCGAAACGCAAAAATCGTCTGGATGAACAGCCACGAGGCGATCAGCGCCACCACCGACACCGCAATGTGCAGGGTTCGCGCGAAGCCCGACAGGTCCTTGCCCTGCTGCATCATGACCACGATGGCCGCCACGCAGGCCAGTGTCGCCAGCAGCATCAGCAAAAACAGCACCACGCTGGGTTCGTCCTGCGCCTGCGCCCGCTCGCGGGTCCGCCTGGCGTCGAAGCGTTCGCACAGCCACCAGGCCAAGGCCAGGTAAACCCCCACGCCAAGGCTCCAGCCCAGCAGCCCGCGAAACTGCCAGACCAGCGGCAAGGGCAGTGCTGCACCGGCCAGCCCTGCCAGCAAGCCCACAAGCAGGCGCTGCAGACCCGTGGTTTCGGAAAGATGTTTGCGCATGGCGCCAATTGTGACCTGCGCCGACAGGGGCTACGCGCCCCGCAAACGGCTGGGCCGACGACGCTTCATTCCAGCGATTTGACAGCGGAATGCTTGCAGGCAGCGCGCACTACCCGCTGCGTGGGCGCGCCCTGAATTTCCCTGAAGGCCATGAGACGAATATCCGTCGGGCCAAACGTGACGGTCCTGAATGGCTGGCCTTTGAAGTCGGGCTCCGCATAAAACGAAGCACGCACGAAGCGAGCGCTTGCCTGCTTGCAATCCACCGCTACGGCACTTTCAAAAGACCGAAACACAATGCCCTCCTTGCTGGTTCTTGGAAGCACCCGGCTGACCCGAATCGAAATCACAGGAAGGCCGTTTTCTCGCGCCAGCGAAGCAGGGTCGAATTCGATGTAATCCGCCACCGGGTTGGTCGGGTCGCCCACAAGCGTCAGCCAGCTGGACGCCGCCAGGCACGGCATTGAGGCGATGGCCAGAACGCAGCCCACCCATGCGGCGCAAGTCAGCTTCATCGCTGAACGCTGGTCGTTATCGGGTAGACAGTTAATTGAGCCAAGTATTGCATTCATTTCCCTTGAAAGTTCATTTGGTCAAGCCCGCATGGCGACTCGATTCGCAGCATTGGCCGCAACAGCGGTTCAAATCCAGCCGCCGCATGGCAATCCTGGATTTTATGCATCATTGAAAAGCAGCCGTAAAACGCCAGCCCTTGAGTCGGCAAAAAGGTTTGAAAAACGATTGACTATCTTCAATAGGCGAAGGGTGATCTGCGGAAGGCGTGGCAGCCTGGACAGGGGCATCATGGAGCTGGAGTTGAACCCCATTTCGCGGACACCTTGTGGCTCACACCTTGCGTGCCTTGACGCGCACGCCGTCCTGCACCGCAGCCGGCGGGTACACGATCACCTGCTGGCCCGGCGCGAGGCCGCTGCGGATCCAGGCCGCGCTGCCGTTGCGCGCGCCCAGGACTACGGGCACCTGACGGGCGCGCCCGCCGTCGGCCAGGAACACCGCATAGCGCGGCCCGAGCGCCGGGCCGCCGCTGGCATTCCTTCCAGATCCTGCAGCGTCGGCCGGCAGCGGAAACACCGCGCTCACGGGCACCTGCACGGCCTTATCTTCGGCCAGCGTGACGATGCGCACGCTGACGCGGTAGCCGTCACCGAGCGCCTGCCAGTCGGCCTGCGGGCTGGTGATGTCGATCAGCACGCGCACCCGTTGCTCTTCCACGCCCAATGCCGAAACCTTGGTGAACGCTGCCGGCTCGACGCTGCGCACGCGTCCCTCCAGGGTGGTCGGGCCACCCCAGCGTTCGATCATCACGCGGCTGCCGGGCCGGGCCGTCGGTGCGTCGGTGGTCAGCAGCTCGGCGACGATTTCCAGCCGGTGCGTGTCGCCGATCTCAAACAGCGGCGCGCCGAGTGCCACCGCGCCCTCGCTGGTTTGCAACACGCGCAGCACGCGGCCCGCGCTGGGCGCGCGAACGGTGAAGCCGCGCTGGCCAGCTCCGGCCGACGGCTCCCGCGTCGCGCCGAGTGCGGCGCGGGCCTGTTCAAGGTCGTGCACGGCGATGCGACGCTCTGCCGCAGCGGCTTCGACTTCGCGCTGCACGCCCAGCGACGCGAGCCGGTCGGTGTCGAGCTTGGCCGGTGCGATGAATCCCTGCTGCGCCAGTTGCTCGCTGCGGCGAAAGTCGTTTTTCGCCTGATCGAGCGCTACCTGCGACCGGGCGATGCGGGTTTCGGCACGCTGCACGTTGTCCTCCGCGCTTTCCACGCGCGCCTGCAGCTCGCGCAGTGTGCGCTCGTCGCGCATGGCAGGCAGCACCGAACTCAGCAGCGCCAGCGCCATGTCGGCTTTGACCGCGTCGCCTTCCTTCAGCGTGATGCGCGCCAGCTTTCCGGCCAAGGGTGCAGACACCACATACCGGTCGGCCAGCCGGGTCTTGCCGTCTTCGTCGATGGTGGTCTCGAAACGGCCCTGCGTCACCGGCACCAATTCCACTTCCACCGGTCGCGGTGCGAAGGCCCAGGCGACGGCGAGCGCCAGCAGCACCGCAGCGCCACCTCCTGCGATCCAGGTTTTACGTTTCATGGCTGTTTCATTTCATCATTCGAAGATTCAATCATTCGATCACTCGCGTGTCTTCAACGCGGCCACCATGTCGAGCTTGTCGATGCGCCTGCGCACCACCAACGCACTGGCCACACCCGATATCAACACCGCGATGCCGGCCCAGGCGTAGGTAGCCGGCTGAATGACCACCGGGAATAAAAATTGGTCAGACTTCAGCAATCCGGCAATCAGATGCACCAGGCCATAGCCAAGCACCATGCCCAGCGGCAGCGCGACGGCAATGCCAATCGCCATTTCGCCGAGCAGCAGGCCCGACACCTCGGTGCGCGTGAAGCCCAGCACCCGCAGGCTGGCCAGCTCCCAGGTGCGCTCGGCCAGCGCGATGCGCGCATTGTTGTACACCACGCCGACGGCAATCACGGTGGCAAACAGGGTCAGCACCGTGCTCATGATGCGGATGTTGCGCGCGCTCACCTCCTGCATGTTGCGCAGCAGGCTGGCCTTGCTGAACACGCCGACCACGCGCGGCAGTTGCTTGCTGGCTTCCAAAAACGCAGCCTCGCGTCCGCGTTCGACCACGACTGCAAACCAGCTCGACTGGTCACCTTCCTGCAACAACCGGTTCAGCGTGCGGCGCTCAATGTAGGCATTCATTCCCATCATTTCCTGCACTGTCATGCTGAGCCGCACGTGGAGCATGCGCTGCCGGCCTTCCAGCACCTCGACCTGCACCAGATCGCCGATGCGCAGGCCGAGCTTGTCGGCCAGCCGGTCGGTCATGACCAAACCATCGTCATCCAGGCGGCTTACCTCGCGGTTGCGCTGATCGATGATGCGGGTCAATTGGGGATGCTGGGTCAAACCCCGTATCGAGCCGCGCTCATCGCGGTGGCCGTTGACGAAACGGACCGCCACGTCGCGGCCCGACTCCACCGCCGTCACGCCGGGCAGGCGCGCCACTTCATGGCGGGCGCTGTTGTCTGCGGCATCCAGCATCCAGACGATCACATCGCTGCGCATGCCGACGTTGAACTGCGAATCAACGATGTAGTCGATGGCGTCACTGAAGAAGTTGCCCATCACGACGATGGCGACCGAGGCCGCCACGCCGCCTATCGACAGCGCCGTGCGAAGCAGCCGCCGCTCCATGTTGCGCAAAATCATGCGCAGCGCCGGGCTGATCTGCGTGATGCCCAACCGCTCGACCACCGTGCGCCGGTACTGCCCGGGCGCTGCCGGCCGCATTGCTTCGGCGGGGGCCAGCCGTACTGTGGCCAAAATCGCATTCAGTGTGCCGAGCACGGCCGTCACTACCGTAATGCCGATGCTAATTACCAGCAGCCACGGCGCAACGCTGTGCTCAAAATTCGGGAAGTGGAAAGACTGCGCGTATAAGCCGGTGAAGAGCGAGCCCAGCCAATTGCCGAGGGCTACACCAAGCACCAGGCCAAGCGCGACGATCACCAGCACCAGTTTGAGGTAATGCAGGCCGATGGTGCGGTTCGGGTAGCCCAGCGCTTTCATCGCCGCGATCTGCTCGCGCTGCGTGGCCACCAGCCGCGACACCACCACATTGAGCAAAAAGGCCGCCACGCCAAGAAAGATGGTCGGCAGCAGGGTGCCCAGCACCCGCTGCTGCTTGATTTCATCTTCAAGTGTGGCATGTGAAGACTGGTCCGCGCGGCCATAAGCCTCGCGGCCGCCATAGCGCGCGAGCTGCGCCGACAGCTGGGCAATCACGTCATGTTCCGATGCGCCAGGGGCGAGCTTGACGGCAATGCGGTTGAATGCGCCTTCCATGTCGTAGGCTGCAGCCAGCGCTTCCAGTGGCACCCAGAACACGCCAAAGCCGCGCAGGTCGGGCACGCCTTGCTGCCCGGCAAAGATGAACTCGGGCGACAGGGCAATGCCCGCGATTTCCAGCGTGCGGCGCTTGCCATTGATCAGCGCGGAAATTTGCGAGCCTGGCACCAGGCCGCGCGCGTCGGCAAACGCCGCCGATACCAGCGCCGGAATCGCCTGCCCCGTGCGCTGCGTCGCGTCCAGCGCGCGGCCATTGCGCACGGTCACGCGGTTCATGCGCGCCGGCGCCCGTGGGTCAACACCAATCAACTGGCCCACGACCGGGTCGGCCACGCCCGGCAGCTCGATGCGAACGACCTCCTCCAAGGTCGTTTGCACATCTGCCACGCCAGGCATGGCAAGGACGGTTGCGGCCAATGCATTGGGCGCGCGCTTGACGCTGGCAAAAACGTCAGCAAAGCCGGCGCTGGCGTAAAAGCGGTCGCGCGCCAGGGCGAGCGAGTCCACCGCCGACAAGGTGGTGATAAAGCCGCCGACGCCGCTGGCCACCACCAGCGCGATGGTCAGCACCTGGCTCCACATCAGGCGCATGTCGCGCAGCAGCTTGCGGTCGAGCGCCTTCACCAGCTCAGCTCCGACGGGCTGACCTTGTGCGTATTGATCTCGATTTTCTGGATCCGCCCGTCGCCCAGATAAATCACCCGGTCGGCCATGCCCGCAATGGCCGCGTTGTGCGTGATCACCACCGCCGTCGTGCCAAGCTCGACATTGATTTTGGCGATCACTTCAAGCACCAGTTTGCCGGTTATGTAGTCAAGAGCGCCGGTTGGCTCGTCGCACAGCAGCACATCGGGCCGCTTGACGATGGCACGCGCTATCGCCACCCGCTGCTGCTCGCCGCCCGATAGTTGTGCGGGAAAGTGGTCGCGCCGCGGCGTCAACCCAACCAGTTCGATGGCTTCATCGACCGGCATCGGGTTGGTCGCAATGTCGGTGACGAGCGCCAGGTTTTCGCGCACCGTCAGGCTGGGAATCAGGTTGTAAAACTGAAACACAAAGCCGACATGCTCGCGCCGGTAGGTGGTGAGCTCGCTGTCGCTGGCGCCCGTTAACGCATGGTCGCCAAACCGGACTTCTCCGCTGGAAGGCAGATCAAGCCCGCCGAGAATATTGAGCAGGGTAGATTTTCCACTGCCCGAGGCGCCGAGCAGGACGACAAACTCGCCACGGCGAATTTCCAGGTTCACATCGCGCAGCGCATGCACCTCGACCTCACCGCTGCGGTAGACCTTGGCCAGGTCGCGAGCGCTGAAGACCACTTTGCCGGTCGTTGCGGCGGCCTGTGTGGGTGGCACCGTTGGTACGGGCAAATCGGCTGCGTGCGTCATTTACCTGATGCCCTTGGTTGGCGCTCTGGCGGTTGAGCGCCGTCATCGGGCTTAGAGTTTTCGGGCAGCGCCTTGTGGGCCAGCAGTTTCAAGATTTCGGCCCGGACCTCATCGTCATGGCCGACCCAGGCATGCCCGCCATGGTCGAAGCCGAGAAATTTCGCTCCTTTTATTTGGCTGGCCGTGTACTGCGCGCTGGAGTAAGTGCCATAGCCGTCGTCGCGTGCGCTGACAACCAGTGTGGGCGCTCGGATCGTTTCCAGCGCATAGCGCCCCAGGCTTTTGCTAAGAACCGAGTCGCTGGCAAGGCCCGCCGCACGTGCGGACACCGGCAGGATGTGGTCGAGCATGGCATTGACCCGCGCCCGTTCCTGCGCGCTGGCCGCAGCCACCTGCTCAGGCGGTGTGGCCAGCACCAGCTCGATCAACGTATTGCGCGCCACATGCAGCCCGGTCCAGAACAAAAAGTCAGAACTGACCAGCTTCATCAGCATGGTCAGGGCAAACGACGGTAATGCCGGCGCAGAAGCGGTCAGCGCGTCAGGCTTCCAGGCCAGCGGCACCATCAGCACCAGCGCGCTGACCCGCTTCGGGTGGCGAATCGCCATCTGCATGGCCGATGGGCCACCGGCTGAGCCGCCCATCACTGCGGCCCTTTCAACGCCCAGCGCGTCGAGCAGGCAGATATGGGCATCAGCCTGCGCAGCCGGCGACGGGTCAGCCGGCATCGGCGTGCGCAGGTAGCCAAAGCGCGACATCGCGATCACACGAATGCCGTGCTGGGCCAGCGCGCCCGCAAACGCCATGCCCTGGTCATGTCCGCCGCCACTGCCGTGCACCACCAGCAGCGGCCTGCCAGCGCCAGCTTCCTGGTATTCGATGGGACCGCAGCGCGTGGCAACCAGTACGCTGCCTTGCGAGGCACGGGCAGTGGCCTGCAAGATGTCCTGGTTGAAGCGCCACCAAATCAGCAAGGTGGCGATGAGAGCGATGAGCGCGATCAGACCTGCTGCAGCTAACTGGACAGAGCGTTTTAAAGTCACCTGAAATTTCATGCGATACCGTCAGGTCTTGCAGCGGTGGCTTTTGATCGCACCAGCAAAACGATACCAACACCGCCCGCAACAACGAGTCCAAGGTCTGGCGGTACATTGAATAAAAACGCGGCCTGGCTACCCACAAAACACCACAGAACTGGAACAACAAGTGGACTGTGCGGGTACGGCGCGACCAAAAATGCAAGCAGGCCGATCGTGAATATTGTGGTCGGGCACGGCAGGCCAAATGTTGGCACGGCCGGGTAACGATGTCCGGCGAGATATGTCCACGCCGGGTATATGAACGTGGCAAAAATCAACAAGCCCCATCCTGCCCGCATGCGCCAACCCGATGATGGTTTGAAAATCAATTTGCGGCGAACGACCCCTTGCCAACAGAAAACCGCTGCGCCGCCGACAAATAACGCAGCGAATCCATACGCCAGTGGATTGATCGCCGTGAAAAAAGCCAAGTGGTAGGCCAGCGCTTGCCAAGCCCAAAAAATCGTGAGGATGGCCGAGATGCCTACGCTTGAATACCTGCGCTGCCTTAATAAAAGCACGACGGCAAGCACACCCAAGGCCATCACAGGCAATTGCATGGGCCAAACGGCAGCGTTGTAGGCGCTGAAAACCCCATAAAACTCGGCAGTGGTAAACGGTTTGTTCACTCTGCCTTTGCCCCAAGACGCTTAAGCTTGGCTAGCCATTTGGCGGCATCTGATGCCTTCATGTCGCCTGTTAGTCCAATCAAGGTTTCATTTACTGGCGCAATGCCCACAAAGCCCAGGATGTTTCGCTCCAGCGATTTGATGCTGTGGGCTCGAAAGTACCAGCGGTACACCAGGGCGGGCATGCCCATGGTGACCACCACCCGCGCCGAGCGTCCGGTCAAGGCCTTTTCGCCCCAGGGACTGCCACCTGCTTCACGCGTGAATGCAAAGCCGGGTCGCGCCACCTGTTCCAGAAAACCCTTGAGCAATGCAGGCATGTCGCCCAACCACAAGGGGAAAAAGAAAACAATGTGCTGAGCCCAGGCAATGTCAGCTTGCGCTGGCTTCAGACTGGCTGGAACCGCACCCTTTTCCCATTCATGCTGACTGCGCAACAACGGAAAATCAAGCTCGGCCACGTTGATCTGACGCACAAAGTGTCCGGCCCCTTCAGCGCCAGCGCGGTAGTTAGCGGCCAGCGTATGGGCTAAATGTGGCTGGCTCGTATCAGGGTGACCTTGAATCAACAGGATTTGTTTGGACATCGTTAATTTCATTGGGATTGGAATCGACCAACTGAAGACCTTTGCAGGAAAGCCGGCAACGCGGTCAGCTGCTCGGCCGTGAATGCAATTAGCATAGTCAGTCCTGATGGCTGTTGCCAATGCGGCAAATCACCGTGCCGCCATAAACACGATTTCCCTGCGACTGCGCTGCGCTTCAATCGTTTCATGTCAGCACAGCATCCACAGGCCGGCGCAAGGCACGCGGCATTTCAGGCCCACGGCCGAACCGAACAACGAGGTCGGGGCGGCGATCCCCGATGCCTAGGAAACCGGCGAACTGCGGCCGGATTGCCGAGACTTCCACAGGCTGATTCAAAAAGGCATTTCGAATACCGAGCGCGGTCGCCTGCAAGGCAAAACGCTCGTAGCAGCGGCCGGCTTCAATCCAGTGGGCCTTGTCGTTTGCTTGTGAAACAAAGATGGCGATGCCGGCCGAGCTGCGAACCTGTTTGGCATACTTTTCGTTTTCGTGATCGGTCCTGAAGAACGCGGGAAACAGCGCGCTTCCCAGCCAGCGCGGCACCGATGGATTGCCCGACGCGCGCGAGAACAAGCCATCCCCCGTCCGAATCGCCTCGGCATCACCAAAACGGATCCAGGCCTTGAGTTCTGCCACAAAAGCGGGGTCGTTCATTTGCGCTGTATTTCCCTGGACGACGTACTCAAGCGCTTTTTCCATCGCCGCTTTTTCAGTCAGAAAAATGAGCTGCACACCGTCGCCTCTGCCGGCTTGTTGCAACAGCTTCAGCTCTCCGGTGGAAAGAGGTTTGCCATCGAACTCGGCCCGGGTGCATTGGCGTGCGGGAATGGCTTGATAAAGCAGCGACGTGACGGCTTGGGTCGGCTCCAGCGCCACCCGAATTCCGCCACCCGGCGCCGTATCGAAGCGCGGCTGCGCCTTCAGGCCATTCGCCAGTGCTGCCTGAACCAAATTTTCGGTGGCGCAGCCCAGCGAAACGTAAAGATGGTGGTCGTCCGGATCGACAGCGGGCGTGCGCCGCGTCAGGTCTGGCAGGATGGTGATGGCGTCCTGCTCGACGCGGAACTTCCAGCACTGGGTGTTGTGGCTCGACGACGCCAGAGTCGCATAGCGCACCAGTTCACGCCGAACCGCCAGGCTGTCGCCGGTCGCAATTTCAGCCGGGCGCCAGATCCTGCGCACGGTTGTGTCGTAACTGTCGTCGCCGGAAGCTGAAGAACAGGCTTGCAGAACAAGGGGAACGCCTGCCAGCGCCGCCCCTGACCGGATGAATTGCTTGCGTGTCAGCATGGGTTGATGTCCTGGTTGGAACGCGTACCGGCCAGCTCCATGGGCGATGCTTCAAGAGACCGCACCGAACAGCGACCCGGCAACCGCCATGTCTGCGCCAACTGATCCATGATCGGCCGGGGCGTAGACCTGCTCGACCGGGAAAGACAAATTCATGGAGCAAGCTTGCAGCTTGTGCTGGCACGCCATGCCCGTCATGCCCAAGATTGCGGTTGACCAATGAAACCATGCTACGCAGGCGGCGTAGCAACTCGTTGATCTTCGTCCATTCGAGGCGATGGCGTACGTTTGATCTGGCAACCAGATGTTAGGCAGTGCGAAGCCATCTGCAAACCTGTAGGACCGCACAAACTGCTGAGTCAGCCAGTGTGCCAATATGCGAAAAATGTAATAAAAACACCATCTATCGCATGCAGGACGGGCGCGATAAGCTATTTTTTGCATAGCATCAACCCATTTCCAAAGGAATCGGCATGGCGACATCGAACGCAAAAAAGAAACCGCTCAAGGACCCCAACGGCAGATTGACCGACACAGGGCGCGCAGCCTACAAAGCCAAAGATGGCTCCGATCTCAAGCCGGGCGTGCAAGGCCCGGCGGACACGCCCGAGAAAATGCTGCGCAAGGGCTCGTTCCTGCGCCGCCACTTTGCCACCTTGCGCGGCCCGCTGGGCAAGCCCACTCGGCTGGCGCTGCAGGCCCGGGCCTGGGGCGAGCCGGCCCCCAAGACCGAGGCGGCCGCGGCCAAGCTTGCCGAGAAGGGCACGCGCTTGCTGGCGCGTTACAAAGAAACTAAATCTAACAAATAACCGGTCTACCGCGCCAGAACGAAACGCAGCAGCATCGCAACGGCCAGCAAGACCAGGATGCTGGTGGCCCAGACGCCGGCCATCCACAGCAGGCGCATGCCAAGCGGCGCCGGCGAATCGCCCTTTCGCGGCGCGCCGATGTCAGGCCATCTCAGGCGGGGCAGCTTCATGAGTGATAGCCGTCGGCCTGGACCTTGCCGCGAAACACCCCAGTACGACCAGGCGGTGTAGCCCAGGATCATCGGCATGACCACGGCGGTGCCCACCAGCATGAACACCTGGCTGCTGCGGTCAGTGGCCGCTTGCCAGATCGTCACCGAATCCGGAATCACATAAGGAAAGACAGTGATCCCCAGGCCGATGAAGCACAGCAGGAAAATCGACAGAGTCAATAGAAAAGGTGCCAGTTCACCGCCTGATTTCAAGCTGCGCACAAAAGCCAGGCTGGCGATGCCCAGCAGAACCGGAACTGGCGCCACCCACAAGATGTTGGGGAAACTCAGCCAGCGGTCGAAATAATAGCCCGCCAAAAACGGCGTCGCCAAACTGACCAGTCCGATGGCCGCCAGGGTCGCGGCCCCAGCCACCAAGTTATTCGGGCGGCCTGCTTCTGCAGCTCGCCCTCGACCTTGAGGTTCAGCCAGGTGGCACCCAGCAGCCCATAGGCCAGCGGGACGCTCACACCGGTCAGCAGTGAAAAAGGCGTCAGCCAGTCCCTGATGGGCTGGGTCGCGCCAACGAAATTCGAACGCCACGCCGCGAAATATCAGCGCCAGCAGCATGGCGATGATCGGCGCATACAGCGCCGACAAGATCACGCCATAGGCCAGCGGAAAAGCCGCCAGCAGGCCTCCGCCGCCCAGCAGCAGCCAGTTTTCGTTGCCATCCCACATCGGCGCAATGATGTTCATTGCGGTGTCGCGCTCATGGCCGACCTTCAACACTGAAAAAGCATGCCGATTCCCAAATCGAACCCGTCCATCACCACATACACAAACAGGGCAAAAACGAGGATCAGCGCCCAGACAACCGTCAAGTCGAAGTTCATGGCATGCATCTCATCCAGGTGCCAGTGCCTCACGCGCGGCCGCCGCCATCGGGGTGGTACCCGCAGAGCGCACCGGCATGTTGGGCAGCGGTGACTTGTGAGATTCGGGCGGCTTGCCCATCAGTTTGAGGATGTAGACGATCCCCGCGCCGAAAACCGAAAAGTAAATCAGCACAAACGCGACCAGCGAAGCCGCGACGGCGAGGCCGAATCCGCGGTCCGCATCAAACCGTAAATCGTCCACGGTTGGCGGCCCACTTCGGTGGTGACCCAGCCGGCAAGCACCGCCACCAGGCCCGACGGCCCCATCGCCAGTGCAAAGTGGTGCAGCAGTCTGGAGTCGTAAAGCCTGCCCTTGACGCGGGCATACAGGCTCAACGCACCGAGCGTGGCCATCAACATGCCCAGTCCCACCATGATGCGGAACGACCAAAACACGATGCCCACCGGCGGGCGGTTTTCCGCAGACACGGTGTCGAGCCCCGCCAGCGACGCATTCAGGTCATGCTTGAGCAGCAGCGACGCGGCTTTTGGAGTCTGGATGGCGTAGTCGATGCGGTTTTCGTCAATGTTCGGAATGCCAAACAAAATCAAGGGCGCGCCATTGGGATGGCTCTGGTAGCGGCCTTCCATGGCTATCACCTTGGCCGGCTGGTGCTCCAGCGTGTTCAGGCCGTGCAGGTCGCCCAGCACGATCTGCATTGGCGCGACGAGGGTCGCCATCGACATGGCCATCGAGAACATGATGCGCGCGCACAAATTGGTCCGTTCCCTGAGCAAATGCCAGGCGCTGACGCCGCCGACGATGAAGGCGGTGGTGAGGTGCAGCCGACAAGGTGTGTGCCAGCCGTTACGGAAAACTTGGGTTGAAAATGATGGCCAGCCAGCTTCCGGCAGAAATGTACTGGCCGACAGCATTCATGGCATAGCCCGTGGGCGTATGCATCCAGCTGTTGACCGACAGAAGCCAGAAGGTGGACACGAAAGTGCCAAAAGCCACCATCAGCGTGGCGATGAAATGCAAGCCCTTGCCAACCCGGTTCATGCCAAATAGCATCACGCCCAAAAAGCCGGCTTCCAAAAAAAGGCGGCGAGCACCTCATAGGCCATCAAAGGTCCGATGATGGGACCGGCCCGGTCAGAAAAAGCCGCCCAGTTGGTGCCAAATTGATAGGACATGACGATGCCCGACACCACGCCCATGGCAAAGACGAGCGCAAAAATCTTGATTCAGTAGCGAAACAGGTCCATGTACTCCGCACGTCCGGTCTTGAGCCACAGACCTTCCAGGACCGCCAGGTAACTGGCCTGCCCGATCCGTGATGGCCGGGAACAGAAAATGAAAACTGACCGTGAACGCAAACTGGATACGTGCAAGCCAAAGAGCGTCTGGGAGGTCCAAGATAACTCGCTATTTTCACCATAAAAGCAAGCGCATCGAAGACCTGCAGATTGACAGGAACGCCGCCGCAGCGCGTGAGATGCAGATAACTAATTTGTCCACGACAAGCAGGCACGTTTTTTCGACAATATTCCAAATCAGGGAATAAAAAAAGCTCGACTGACAGATAGCCATCCACAGAAACGCGTTTTTTAAACCATTTTGGGCTTGCAAAAAGCAGGTGACTTTCCGCAAGAAGAAAATTCAGAAGCTGAGAAGTTTTACCAGCCCGAAGTCAGAGAACCACCAACAGCCACCATGTGGCAAAGGATCTAGCAGCGCCCTGACGGACAAAACGCAGCTCGGCGCATGGACAGTGTCGGTCGACGGCCCGGTAGCGTGTACGGATGGTTTCGGACATTGCGCACAAGCGTGATGAAACACCTTAACAACCGTCTGACAATTTGCTGGTCTATTCAGCAAGACCGGAGCGAATTGAAACCCAAAAGTAAAACCCCAAGCAGATCAACTACTTGGGGTTTAATTTGGCGGAGCGGACGGGACTCGAACCCGCGACCCCCGGCGTGACAGGCCGGTATTCTAACCAACTGAACTACCACTCCTGGTAGAAAAGCGTTTGCTCTTGCGAGCCAAGTGCTTGACAAACTTGTGCTTTGCTTCTTCGCCTTGCAGCGAAGAAATTTGGCGACCCTACGGGGATTCGAACCCCGGTACCTACCGTGAAAGGGTAGTGTCCTAGGCCTCTAGACGATGGGGTCTTAACCTGGTGACTTCCGGCGCATGCTTTTAACGGCTTGCAACAAAACTTCAAAAAAACTTTTTAAACCGCAAGGCGATCTAAGAGGAAAGCCCTTGTAACTCAACGAATTGCAAGGGCTTCAATCTGGCGGAGCGGACGGGACTCGAACCCGCGACCCCCGGCGTGACAGGCCGGTATTCTAACCAACTGAACTACCACTCCTGGTAGAAAAGCGTTTGCTCTTGCGAGCCAAGTGCTTGACAAACTTGTGCTTTGCTTCTTCGCCTTGCAGCGAAGAAATTTGGCGACCCTACGGGGATTCGAACCCCGGTACCTACCGTGAAAGGGTAGTGTCCTAGGCCTCTAGACGATGGGGTCTTAACCTGGTGACTTCCGGCGCATGCTTTTAACGGCTTGCAACAAAACTTCAAAAACTTTTTCGACCTTGGTGGAGGTAAACGGGATCGAACCGATGACCTCTTGCATGCCATGCAAGCGCTCTCCCAGCTGAGCTATACCCCCTTAGTCACCAATTTCTCAGCAACCTGTCGAGCCTCAAATTATATCGACAAAAATCGGTCTTTTGAAAAGTTTCAAACTAAATTCAATCTGGCGATGACTTTTTCTCGCGCCATCAGTTCCACCACGGCATCGAGCGAAGGCGTCTGCGGCGTTCCGAGAAGCAGTACGCGCACGGGCATTGCCAGATGCGGCATCTTCAGACCGGTATCAAGCAGCACCTGCTTGATCGCAGCGGCAATGGCCGGCCGACTCCATTCGCAGCCTGCCAGCGCCTGCGACAGCTTTGCCAGTGCAGGCCGAACCGCCTCGGTGACATGCGTGCTGATATCCGCCTGACTGGCTTCGCCGCCATTCACCAGCAGTTTCAGCCAGCCGGCCAGTTCCACCATCGTGCTGCAACGGTCCTTGAACAGCGCGCAGCCGCGTGCCAGCCAGGCGGGATCGACATCGCCCACGCCCTGCTGCAGCAGGAAAGGCTGGACCAGCGCCGCCAGTTTGTCATCGGCCGTTGCCTTGAGATGCTGGGCATTGACCCAGCGCAGCTTGGCCTCGTCGAACTGCGCGGCGCTTTTGCCCAGATGATCGAGGTTGAACCATTGCAGGAATTGTTCGCGGCTGAAAATCTCGTCGTCGCCGTGGCTCCAGCCCAGGCGCGCGAGGTAGTTGACCATGGCGTCGGGCAGGTAGCCTTCGGCGGCGTATTGCGTCACTGGCTTGGCGCCGCTGCGCTTGCTCATCTTCTCGCCCTGCTCGTTCAGCACGGTCGGCAGATGGGCATACACCGGCACGTCCCGGCCCAGCGCGCGGAAGATGTTGATCTGGCGCGGCGTGTTGTTCACATGGTCATCGCCACGGATCACATGCGTGATCGCCATGTCCATGTCATCGACCACGACGCAGAAGTTGTAGGTCGGCGTGCCGTCGGGCCGGGCGATCACCAGGTCGTCGAGTTCGTCGTTGCTGATCTCGATGCGGCCCTTGACCTTGTCGTCCCAGACCACGGCGCCGCCCTGCGGATTCTTAAAGCGCAGCACCGGCTTGACGCCTTCGGGAATCGCCGGCAGCGTCTTGCCAGTCTCGGGCCGCCAGGTACCGTCGTAGCGTGGCTTTTCCTTGGCGGCCATCTGGGCTTCACGCAGCGCGTCGAGTTCGGCCAAGCTCATGAAGCAAGGATAAACATGGCCGGCGGCCACCATCTCGGCCAACACGGCCTTGTAGCGGTCCATGCGCTGCATCTGGTAGAACGGGCCTTCGTCGTAGTCCAGGCCCAGCCAGCGCATGCCTTCGATGATCACATCGACGGCCGCCTGACTGGAACGTTCCACATCGGTGTCTTCAATCCGCAGAATGAAATCGCCGCCGGTGGCACGGGCAAAAGCCCACGGGTAAAGCGCCGAGCGGATGTTGCCCAGGTGGATGAAGCCGGTCGGAGACGGCGCGAAACGGGTTCTTGTTTTTGGTGTCATGTCAGGCTGTCCAGACCGCGTGCGAGGTCGGCTTTCAAATCGTCGATGTATTCCAGGCCGGCCGCCAAGCGGATCAGGCTCTGCTTGATACCGGCCGCCTGGCGCTGGGCTTCGGTGAGTCGGCCATGGGAAGTGGTTCCCGGATGGGTGATGATGGACTTGGTGTCGCCCAGGTTGGTGGCGATGCTGACCACCTGCGTGCTGTTGATCACGTGAAAAGCGTTGGCGCGCGCCGTTTCCGCATCGCCGCCGCGCACGTCGAAGGACAGCACCGCGCCACCCAGGCCGCCCTGCTGGCGCATCGCCAGTTCGTGCTGCGGGTGCGAAGCCAGGCCGGGGTAATAGACGCGGGTCACGGCCGGATGGGTTTCCAGCCATTGCGCAAGGCCCAAGGCCGTGGCGCTTTGCGCCTGCATGCGGATGCGCAGCGTTTCCAGGCCCTTGAGCACGACCCAAGCGTTGAACGGCGCGAGCACCATGCCGGCGGTGCGCACGATGGGGCCGAACACATCGACGATCAGTTTCGAAGGCCCGCAAATCGCGCCCGCCATGACGCGGCCCTGCCCGTCGAGATACTTGGTGCCCGAGTGGATGATCAGGTCGGCGCCCAGCGCGCTAGGGCGCTGCAGCGCGGGCGAGCAAAAGCAGTTGTCCACCGCCAGCAGCGCGCCGCCCGCATGCGCCAGGTCGGCCAGCGCCCGGATGTCGCAGACCTCGGTCAGCGGGTTGGTCGGGGTTTCGGCGAACAGCAGCTTGGTATTCGGGCGCATGGCGGCCTGCCATTGCGCGATGTCGGTCTGCGAGACAAAAGTCGTTTCGACGCCGAACTTGGCGAACTCCTTGCCGAACAGGTTCAGCGTCGAGCCAAACACCGACTGCGAACACACCACATGGTCGCCGGCCCTGAGCAGGCCCATGCCCATCATCAGGATCGCGCCCATGCCGCTGGACGCAGCAATAGCGGCTTGCGTGCCTTCGAGCGCGGCCAGCCGCTGCTCGAAAGCGGCCACCGTCGGGTTTGACGTGCGCGCGTAGGTGAAGCCTTCCTCGGTGCCGGCAAAGCGGCGCGCCGAGGTTTCGGCATCGGGCTGCACGAAGCCGCTGGTCAGGTAAAGCGCTTCGGAGTTCTCGCCGAACTGGCTGCGCTCGATGCCAGCGCGCACGGCCAGCGTGTCGGCGTGCAGGTTGTCGGGCAGTGCTTTGGGGCTCATCTCAGGCTTCCTGCGGATTGGGCAGCGCCAGGCGCGAGACATCGACATCGCTGTCGTCGCCAATTTTCTCTGCGGTGTCGCCACGCGATGAATTCATCGCGGCAATGGTTTCGGCGGTCACATCGCCGGTGACGTACACGCCGTCAAAGCACGATGCGTCGAAACCATCGAGTTCGGGGTTCAGCGATCGGATGGCGCGCTTCATGCCCTCGACATCCTGGTAGATCAGCGCATCGCAGCCAATTTCCTGGCGAATTTGCTCGACCGTGCGGTTGTGCGCGACCAGTTCGTCCGGCGTCGGCATGTCGATGCCGTACACATTTGGAAAGCGCACCGGCGGCGCGGCGCTGGCCAGATAGACCTTGCGCGCGCCGGCATCGCGCGCCATCTGCACGATCTCTCTGGAGGTGGTGCCGCGCACGATCGAGTCATCTACCAGCAGCACATTGCGGCCCTTGAACTCGCTGGCAATCACGTTGAGTTTCTGGCGCACCGATTTCTTGCGCACGCCCTGCCCCGGCATGATGAAGGTGCGGCCGACGTAGCGGTTCTTGACAAAACCTTCGCGGTAGGGAATGCCCAGCAGGTGCGCCAGTTGGGTGGCGCTGGGGCGGCTCGATTCGGGAATCGGGATGATCACGTCGATATCGTTCGGCGGCACGGTCGAA
Source organism: Polaromonas sp. DSP2-3-2b2 (assembly GCF_049895905.1). Taxonomy (NCBI): domain Bacteria; kingdom Pseudomonadati; phylum Pseudomonadota; class Betaproteobacteria; order Burkholderiales; family Comamonadaceae; genus Polaromonas; species Polaromonas sp. DSP2-3-2b2. The sequence goes on from NZ_JAFCTH010000001.1 coordinate 60,243, forward strand.
ACGACGCGCTTGGCCAGCGTCTCGCCCAGGTTCAAGCGCGCTTGGTAGACCGAAATGCCGTCGAGCACCGAATCGGGCCGCGCCAGGTAGACAAACTCGAAAATGCAGGGCATGAGTTGCGGGTTGGCCGCGCACTGCTCGGCATGCACCTTGCCGTCCATGTCCACATACACCGCTTCGCCGGGCGCAATGTCGCGCTCAAACTGGTAGCCGGTGCCTTCGAGCGCCACCGATTCGCTGGCCACCATCACGCTCGCGCCGCCTTCGTTCTGGCCATGGCCGATGCACAGCGGGCGAATGCCGAACGGATCGCGAAACGCCAGCAAGCCGTGGCCGGCAATCAGCGCCACCACGGCATATGAGCCCTTGACGCGCTGGTGCACGCCGCGCACGGCGGCAAACACATCGGTCGGCGTCAGCGGCAGGCCGCGCGTGGTTTTTTCGAGTTCATGCGCCAGCACGTTGAGCAGCACTTCGGAGTCGCTGTCGGTGTTGATGTGGCGATGGTCGGTGTTGAACAGCTCGGCCTTCAGCTCGGCCGCGTTGGTCAGGTTGCCGTTGTGCGACAGCACCAAGCCAAACGGCGCGTTGACATAAAAGGGCTGCGCTTCGTCCTCGCTGAAGGCGTTGCCCGCCGTCGGGTAGCGCACCTGTCCCAAGCCAACATTGCCCGGCAGCGCGCGCATGTTGCGTGTGCGAAACACGTCGCGCACCATGCCCTTGGCCTTGTGCATGTAGAACTTGCGTCCCTGCTGGGTGACGATGCCGGCGGCATCCTGGCCCCGGTGCTGCAGCAGCAGCAGCCCGTCGTAAATCAGCTGATTGACCGGGGCCTTGCTGACGATTCCTACTATTCCGCACATGGTGTGTTACTCATGGTGTGTTGATTTCTCAACGTGAAGACAAAACAACAAAAACAATTAACCCAGATACCTTGCAAACTGCTCTGGCAGCATCGGCTTCAGGCTGGCAAGCACAGCTGTGAGTGTTTGCGCCCCGACGGACTCCTGCCACCAGTCGCTGGACTTGAGCGCCGTCATGTCCATGACCACCGTGGCGGCGAGCAGCAGGATCAGGCCGCGCAGCGCGCCAAACGCCGCGCCCAGCGTGCGGTCCACGGGCCGCAGGCCGATGGCGTCCACCAGCCGCTTCAGCAAGGCGGCCAGCAAGCCGGCCACAAACAGCGCGGCAATGAAAACCAGCACGAAAGCCGCTGCATAACGCATTGGCTCGGTGGCCGACTGCCAGGCAAGCAGCAGCGCCACCTGCGGCGCGAACCATTGCGCCGCATAAAACGAGGCCGCCCAGCCCAGCACCGACAACACTTCGTAAACCAGCCCGCGCCAGGCGCCCAGCAGCAGGGAAAAAAACAAAAGCCCCGCCAGAATCCAGTCGAGCGTTGTCACAAAACGGCAACAGCTTTAAAAACTCAAAATCGCCACAGGCAAATCGAGCGACCTGATCTTGTTCACCGCCCTTTCAGCCTCCGCCTTGTTGGCAAAGGGCCCGACGCGAACCCGGACGCGTTTGCCGTCCTTGGTGTCAGCTACCTGGGTGTAGGTGGTCAGGCCCGCCTTTTCCAGCTTGCGGCGTGTTTCCTCGGCCTTGGCGGCATCGGCAAAAGCCCCCACCTGCACCACCATGCGGCCTTTGTTTTCAGCGGCGGCCGCCTTGGTTTCTTCGGTGGCTGCCGGTTTGGTCGGCGGCGCCGCCTTGGGGGGCTGCGCTGCGGGCGTAGCGTTGAGCAGCGCAATCGCCCGTGCGCCGTCGTCGCTTGAAGTGGCCGGCTTGGCGGGAACTGGTTTGGGCTCGGGCTTGACGACAGGCCGGGCTTCAACCTTCTCGACTGACCGGGGTTCAGCTTTGGGTTCGGGCTTGGGTTCAGGGCGTGGCTTGACCTCTGGCTTGACTTCGGCTTTTGCCTCCTGCCGGGGTTCCGACTTTACTTCTTTTTTAATAGCTGGAGAAGCAGGCTCAGAAAGCGGCGGTGCCGGTTTTGATGGGTAAATTTCTTCGGTGGGCGACAAGCTGGCCGCCGCCGTTACCGCCTGCTCTACAGGCGCAGGCGTTTTAACCACCGCAGGCGCAGGAACCACCAGCGGCCTGACGGCATTTTTTCCCGGAATCTCAATCGGAATATCGACAGCCACCTGGCGTGGCTGGGTTTCGAACAGGATCGGAAAGCCGACGACGCCCAGCAGTACCAGCACCGAAGCGCCTATCAGGCGATGCTTGGCACGCTTGCGCAGCACTTCCACACTTTGCGCCTGGGTGGCCGAACCGGCAGGAGGGGTTGGACTGGCGTCACCCCGGCGGAACTTGAAAAACGGCATGGTGTGGTTGAAATCCGTTGAAGGCCAAATAGGGGTTGCGGACCGCTTGCCGTTCTGGCGCAGGCGATGGGTCCGGTTGATTCGGCCTCAGGCCGAAAAGTGCGGCGCGGAAAGTCGCGGCACGCCGTTCTTGAGGATTCCGCCCACGGTGTAGAACGAGCCAAAGACGACGATTCTATCAGTGGGGTTTGCCGCCTTGACAGCCGCTTGCAATGCTGAATCAGGAGTTTTGTAAGCGTTGGCCGTGGCATCAAGCCGGGTGTTGCCGGCCTGCCAGGCGGCGCGCAATGCTTCGCCGGTGGCCGCTCGCGGCGTGGGCAGGTCGGTGAAATACCAGTTGTCGATCAGCGGGCCGATACGCGCCAGCATGGGGCCGACGTCCTTGTCGGCCATGGCGCCGAACACCGCATGCGTACACGGATAAAAACCCATGGCGTCGAGGTTTTCAGTCAGCGCGGCGACCGAATGCGGGTTGTGCGCCACGTCGAGCACCAGTGCTGGCTGGCCGGGAATGATCTGGAAGCGTCCGGGCAGCTCGACCAGCGACAGGCCGTTGCGCACCGACTGCGCCGTGACCGGCAGCCGGTCGCGCAGCGCTGTCAGCGCCGCCAGCACGCCCGAGGCATTGACCAGCTGGTTGGCGCCGCGCAGGGCCGGATAGGCCAGTCCGGCATAGCGCCGGCCCCGGCCAGCCCAGCTCCACTGCAGCTTGTCGCCCGAAAAATTGAAGTCGTGGCCAAAGCGCCACAGGTCGGCGCCCAGGGCTGCCGCATGGTCCAGCACGCTTTGCGGCGGCACCGGGTCGCTGACGATGACCGGCCGGCCAGCGCGCATGATGCCGGCTTTCTCGAAGCCGATGGCTTCCCGGGTCTGCCCCAGCAATTCCATGTGGTCCAGGTCGATGCTGGTGATGACGGCGCAGTCGGCGTCAAGGATATTGACCGCGTCGAGACGGCCGCCCAGGCCGACTTCCAGGATCACCACGTCGAGCCTGGCATCGGCCAGCAGCTGCAAAATCGCCAGCGTCGTGAATTCGAAATAGGTCAGCGATATTTCATCGCCATTTTGGCATCTTGCGCTTTCCACACGGGCGAAGTTTGCTACCAGATCAGTAGCACTGACGATGTCGCCGCGCACCCGGCAGCGTTCCTCGAAATGCACCAGGTGCGGCGAGGTGTAAACGCCGGTCCGGTAGCCCGATTCCATGAGAATCGCTTCAAGCATGGCGCAGGTCGAGCCCTTGCCGTTGGTGCCGGCCACGGTGATGACCGGGCAAGCAAACTTCAGGCCCATGCGCTCGGCGACGGCCCGGACGCGGTCCAGGCCCATGTCGATGCTTTTCGGGTGCAGGCGCTCGCAATGCGCCAGCCAGTCGGCCAATGTGGTGAGGTGTTTCATAGAGTCATGCATTGTCGCGCAAGGCGCAAAACCCTGAACAGCAGCGTTCATGGCGCTCAAGCGTACGAATCGGTTGGTGGCGGGGTTCTTTGAAGTGCAAGAATCACCCATGATCAAACTCTACGGCATTCCGAATTGCGACACCGTCAAGAAAGCCCGGACATGGCTCACGGAACACGGGCAGGCCTACACCTTTCATGACTTCAAAAAGCAAGGCGTTTCGCCCGAACTGCTGGCGCCGTGGATACAGGCGGCCGGCTGGGAAACGCTGCTGAACCGCAAGGGCACGACCTGCCGCAAGTTGGAAGCTGGCGATCAAGCCGCCGTGGTGGACGCCGCCAGCGCCTGCTCGCTGATGCTCGCCAACCCGAGCGTCATCAAGCGCCCGGTCGTGGACTGGGGCGGGGACATCACGGTCGGCTTCGATGCCGCCGGCTGGGCCGGGCGGATTTGAGCCAGAACTCCCGCCCTTGCCGATCACCAGCTTTACAGACCGCAGACCGAACTTTATCTCTCCAAACCGGTCTGATTCACTAAAATCGGCAGCTGAGAAAAGGGGTTTGGACATGACACACACATTCGTTAAAACCATCGTGGCTTCGGCTGCCGCCGCAGCGGCGGCCATGGCGTCATTGCCGGCATCGGCCATGGACATCCTGGCCCGGGTCATCTCCAGCACGCCGGTGGTGCAGCAGGTCGCCGTGCCGCGCCAGGTGTGCAGCCAGGAAGCCGTCATGACGCAGGCGCCGCCTTCGGGCACGGGTGCGCTGATGGGCGCCATCGCAGGCGGCGCGGCCGGCAATGCTGTTGGCAACGGCGGCGGCCGGGCTGTGGCGACCATGATCGGCCTGGTCGGCGGCGCCATGGTGGGCGACCGCATCGAAGGCCCCCGCAACCAGCTGCAAAACGTCCAGCAGTGCAGCACGCAGACGTTTTACGAAAACCGCGCCAGCCACTTCAACGTGGTGTATGAATACCAGGGCGCCCAGTACACCGCGCAAATGCCCAGCGATCCGGGCTTGCATGTGCGCCTGCGGGTGACGCCGGTCGGTGCCATCGAACCCGCGCCGCAAGCGTTTGTGCCCCAGCCGCAAAGCTACTACCCGCAGGCACAGGTTCAGCCGCAGCCGGTTTACGTGCAGCCGGTGGTGGCGCCGGTTTACTACCCGGCCTACGCTCCAAGCCCCTACTACGCCCCGTATTACCCGCCCATCGGCCTGTCGCTCAACTTCGGCTACAGCCGGGGTTTTGGCGGCGGGCACCGCGGCCACTGGCGCTGAGTTTTCGTTGAAATAAAAAAAGGGACGTTTTTAAACGTCCCTTTTTTGTGTGCTGCCACGACCCTGTGCGGCGGCAGGGCTCGCGCTATTCAGGAGTCCTGATCAACGCGCCCTTGAACAGGATCGGACCAGTGGCCGCCGTTCCAGGCGGCACGCCGCCCTTGGGCTCCAGGGTGATCGCCAACGCGGGCGACTGGCGGATGTCGCTGCCTGCGGCGGTCAGTTGCACCACCGCGTCACCGCTCATCACGCCCAGCGACTTGGCCGGCGCCCCCGGCGGCAAGGCCCACAGTTCGAGCGACTTGTCGGGCTGCTCGCGGAAATCGCCCACGCGCTTGAGCATCAGCTTTTGCGTGTTCGGGTCAAAGGTCACCAGGATCGATGCGTTGGCCTTGTCATCGGCCAGCACGGCGACATACTCGATGGCAGGGGTGGCGGAAAGCTTGGCGCTGAGTTCCCGCACCTGGCCGTTCAGCTGGTTCGTGAAATTCACGCTGACCACTACGGCCAGCACGGTGGCGAGTGCGCCGGCTGCGGTGGCGCCGCGCCACAGGCCCAGGCTGGCCCACCAGCCGCCGCTGGCAGGCGCTGGCGCCGCCTGGCTGCGCGCGGACTGCATCGCCTGCGCCTGCTTTTCCGCCTGGACGAGGTTTTCAATCCGCTTCCAGACCGCCGGGCTGGGTGCCACTTCGGGCTGCAACTCGGCCACCGAGGCCAGCCGGCCTTGCCAGATCAACGCGGCCGCCCGCAGTGTGGCGTTGTCGCGGGCCAGGGTTTCAAAGCGGCGCCGCGCGCCGCCGCGCAAGGTGCCCAGCGCATAGCAGGCGGCCAGCTGATCCACCAGAGAAGGGTTGTCATGGATGTTCATGCGAACCTCGCCATGCAACCGCGCAGCTGCTCCAGCCCCCGGCGAATCCAGGTTTTCACCGTTCCCAGCGGCAGCCGGAGCTGCTCGGCGAGCTCGCTATGGCTCAGGTCGCGCAGATAAGCCAGGCTGACCACTTCGCGCTGCTTGTTCTCCAGCTGGCTCAGGCACTGGTGCAGCGCCCAGGCCTGCTCGCTGGCCTGCGTGGTGTCCATCGGGTTGGGCGAGTCGCCCGCCACCGTGTCCGAAATGACGTCGTCGAGTTCCTGCATCCGGTCGGCCCGGTCGGATGCCCGGCGGCGCAAAAAGTCCAGGCCCCGGCTGCGCACCAGCAGGCCCATCCAGGCCATGGGCGGCGACAGCGTGGCCTGGTACGTCCCGGCCACCTTCCAGATATTCAAATAAGCCTCCTGCAGCACATCCTCGGCCCACTCGCGGTTGGTCACCACGCGCAGCGCCACGCCGTAGAGCTTGGAAGAGGTCAGTTCGTAGAGCGCTTTGAGCGCCGATTCGTCGGCCAGCGCCACACGGTCAAGGAGTGCAATCAATTGGCTATCCGGGCTTTCTGGTTTCATGAACGTCATTGTCCACACTATTCATACGCCGCCAACAGGCCTTTGGATTCATGCGGCGCCCGGCCGGGCTGCGGGCTGACCTAAAATCCGGGCCTGATCCGCCCGCCTGCCCTGCGCAGCGTTTACACCCGTACAAAACCCTCATGACCACCGAAAAAATCGACAACGTAAGCATCACCACCCAAGCCAATGTGTACTTCGACGGCAAATGCGTGAGCCACGGCTTCACGCTGGCCGACGGCACCCAGAAATCGGTCGGCGTGGTGCTGCCGTCCACCCTCACTTTTGGCACGGGCGCGCCCGAAACCATGGAATGCGTGGGCGGCGCCTGCGAATACAAGCTGGCCGGCAGCGACGAGTGGGTGAAGTCCTCGGCGGGCGAGTCCTTCAGCGTGCCCGGCAACTCCAAGTTCGACATCCGCGTCGAGCAGGCCTACCACTACATCTGCCACTACGCCTGAACCTAGATCCCACGCAGCAACCAGGAACACCCCATGGCCACCATTCTCCAAAACCTCCCCATCGGCCAGAAAGTCGGCATTGCCTTTTCCGGCGGCTTAGATACCAGCGCCGCGCTGCACTGGATGAAGCTCAAGGGCGCGATTCCCTACGCCTACACCGCCAACCTGGGCCAGCCCGACGAACCCGACTATGAAGACATCCCGCGCAAGGCGATGCAGTACGGCGCCGAGCAGGCCCGCCTCATCGACTGCCGCAGCCAGCTGGCCGCCGAAGGACTGGCCGCGCTGCAGGCCGGCGCCTTTCACATCACCACCGCCGGCGTGACCTACTTCAACACCACGCCGCTGGGCCGCGCCGTGACCGGCACCATGCTGGTGGCCGCCATGAAGGAGGACGACGTCAACATCTGGGGCGACGGCTCGACCTACAAGGGCAACGACATCGAGCGCTTCTACCGCTACGGCCTGCTGACCAACCCATCGCTCAAGATCTACAAACCCTGGCTGGACCAGTTGTTCATCGACGAGCTGGGTGGGCGCGCCGAAATGTCGGCTTTCATGACCGAAGCGGGCTTTGGCTACAAGATGTCGGCCGAAAAAGCCTATTCGACCGATTCGAACATGCTGGGCGCCACGCACGAAGCCAAAGACCTGGAGCACCTGGGGAGCAGCATGAAGATCGTCAACCCGATCATGGGCGTGGCTTTCTGGAAGGACGAAGTCTCTGTTTTGCGCGAGGAAGTCACGGTGCGCTTTGAGGAAGGCCGTCCCGTCGCGCTGAACGGCGTCGAGTACACCGACCTGGTCGAGCTGATCCTGGAGGCCAACCGCATTGGCGGGCGCCACGGCCTGGGCATGAGCGACCAGATCGAGAACCGCATCATCGAAGCCAAAAGCCGTGGCATCTACGAAGCACCCGGCCTGGCGCTGCTGTTCATCGCCTACGAGCGCCTGGTCACCGGCATCCACAACGAAGACACCATCGAGCAGTACCGCGACAGCGGCCGCCGCCTGGGCCGCCTACTGTATCAGGGCCGCTGGTTCGACTCGCAAGCCATCATGCTGCGCGAAACCGCCCAGCGCTGGGTGGCAAGTGCCATCACCGGCGAGGTCACGGTCGAGCTGCGCCGGGGCAATGACTATTCGATCCTCAACACCGACTCGCCCAACCTGACCTACCACCCCGAGCGCCTGAGCATGGAAAAGGTCGAAGGCGCGTTCACGCCGCTGGACCGCATCGGCCAGTTGACGATGCGCAACCTGGACATCGTGGACACGCGCGCCAAGCTGGGCATTTATGCCAAGAGCGGCGTGCTGTCGCTCGGCACGGGTGGGGATTTGCTGAATTTGACGGGCAAGGCCGCCGACGACGCTGCAGAATAAGGTTGCACTGGTTTCAAACCACGCCAAGCCGCCTTCGGGCGGCTTTTTTGCGCCCGACGCAAGCGCGTTAAACCACCACTGGCTCAGGCTCCAGCCGCAGGCCGAAACGCTCATAAACGCTGGTCTGGATGGCCTTGGCCAGCGTCATCACCTCGCCGCCGGTCACCGGGTTGGCGGCGCCGCCACGGTTGACCAGCACCAGCGCCTGTTTTTCATACACTCCGGCGTTGCCGATGGACTTGCCCTTCCAGCCGCAGGCGTCGATCAGCCAGCCGGCGGCCAGCTTGACCGAGCCGTCGGCGAGTTGGTAATGAACGATCTTGGGGTCGCGCTGGATGATGTCCTCGCACTGCTCGGGCGAGACGGTCGGGTTCTTGAAGAAACTGCCGGCATTGCCGATGACTTTCGGGTCGGGCAGCTTGGCGCGGCGAATCTCGCAGATCCACTCATAAATCTGTAGCGCACTTGGCACGTCCACGTTCCGGGAAAGCCTCTTTTTCTCTATATCCGCATACCCCAGCACCGGTTTCCAGGCCTTGGGCAGCAAGAAGCGAACGCGGGTAATCAGCGCCCTGTCCTTCAGGCCCAAGGCTTGCGCGCCCGAGGCTTCGCCAGGCGTACTTACATGCTTGAACACCGAATCGCGGTAGCCAAAGGCGCATTGCGCGGCATTCAGCGTGAAGGGCTGGCCGGTCGTCAGGTCCACGGCGTCGAGCGAGTCGAAGCGGTCCTGCAATTCAACACCGTAGGCGCCGATGTTCTGCACCGGCGAGGCGCCGACCGTACCGGGAATCAGCGCCAGGTTTTCCAGGCCGGGAAAGCCGTTTTCCAGCGTCCAGGCCACCAGTTCGTGCCAGTTTTCGCCGGCGCCGGCCTCGACGATCCAGGCCTTGGCGGTCTCGCTGACTAGGCGCTTGCCCATGATCTCGACCTTGAGCACCAGCGGCTTGACGTCGCCGGTCAGCACGATGTTGCTGCCGCCGCCAAGCACGAACTTGGGCACCGCCTGCCAAGTGGGGTCCTGCTTCAGCGCGGCAATATCGGCTTCGCTGCGAATGCGCACCAGGGAAAGCGCCTTGGCATTGATGCCGAAGGTGTTGGAAGACTGCAGGGGGACGTTTTTCTCGACTAACATTCCAGGATTGTCGCACCCCTGCGGCACCCCTTTTTTCAGGAAACCACCACCATGCCTTCATTCGACACTGTTCTTGAAACCGACCTGGTCAAGGTCAAAAACGCGGTGGAAAACACCGCCAAGGAAATTGGCACCCGGTTTGACTTCAAGGGCACGGCCGCCTCGGTCGAGCTGAAGGAAAAAGACAAGGAAATCATCCTGATCGGCGACGGCGATTTCCAGATCGAGCAGATCCACGACATCTTGCGCAACAAGCTGACCAAGTCCGGCGTCGATGTGCGTTTCCTGGACATCGGCAAGGTCGAGAAAATTGGCGGCGACAAGGTCAAGCAGGTCACCAAGGTGCGCGACGGCATCGAGACTGAAGAAGCCAAAAAAATCCAGCAGCTCATCAAAGGCAACAAGATGAAGGTTCAGGCCGCGATTCAGGAAGGCAAGGTGCGCGTGACCGGCGCCAAGCGCGACGACCTGCAGGCCGCGATGGCCTTGATCCGCGCCGAGATCAAGGACTTGCCGCTGAGTTTTGACAACTTCAGGGATTGAGCCCCCACGCTTGTCGCTTCGCGTACTGCGCTGCCCCCCCGGGGGGGGGGCCGCTGCCCTTGCAGGGCGCCACGCCGCCAGAGCCGGCGCATCTGAAGGCTGTCCAAGCCCGCGCAGGCGGACTTGGAGCCGCGGCCCCGGCTGGTTGGAACTGCCCCCACGTTTCTCCCCTATTGAATTGCTTGCAGTGAACTTCTTTAGCCTTTTCACAACCCTCTTGCTGGTGATGCTGGCGTGGCTTCCGGCTGGCGCGCAGGCTGAAAGTGTCGCCCTGGCCGGCATGCTGGGCGGCAAGGCGCTGCTGGTGGTCAATGGATCGGCGCCAAAAACCGTTGCCGCAGGCGAGACGCATCAAGGCGTCAAGGTGATTTCCACTTCGGGCGACCAGGCGGTCGTCGAGCAGTCGGGCAAGCGCCAGACGTTGCGCGTCGGCGAAGCGCCCGTGAGCCTGGGCGGTGTCAGCGGGCGCGGCAGCCGCATCGTGCTGACCGAAAGCAGCGGCGGCCACTTCATGACGGCTGGGCAGATCAATGGTCGCGCCGTGCAGTTCATGGTCGATACCGGTGCCACCGGCATCGCCATGAGCATGCACGATGCCGAACGGGCCGGCATCAACTACAAAAATGGGCAAGCCGTGCAGATCAGCACCGCCAACGGGGCGATCCAGGGCTTTCGCCTCAAGCTCGATTCCGTGCGTGTGGGCGATGTCGAGGTGTACGCCGTCGATGCCGTGGTGACACCCCAACCGATGCCCTTTGTACTGCTGGGCAACAGTTTCCTGTCGCGCTTTCAAATGAAACGCGACAACCACCTGATGACGCTGGACAAGCGTTACTGACGCGGTTTTTTTCCGCCCTGCTTTGAGGCGCCGAGTTTGGACTCGGTCCCTTTGAGCAGCTTGCCAATGTTCTCGCGGTGGCGGTAGACCAGCAGCGCAGGAATCGCCACGAGCGCCAGCACGATGGTGTTGTCAACATTCCAGGCGGCGCGGTCGCCGAGCAGGTAGAAAAACGGCGCGAACACGGCGGCCGCCATCGACGCCAGCGACACATAGCGCGAGAAAAACACCACGATCCCGAAGGTTGCCAGCGTGGCCAGCCCCAGCACCCCGTTGATGCCCAGCAGCACGCCGGCCGCCGTGGCCACGCCCTTGCCGCCCTTGAACTGGAAGAACACCGGGTACAAATGGCCGACAAAAGCCGCCAGCGCAACCGCCGCCACGGCGCCATCGCCCAGGCCGTAATCGCGGCCAAACCAGCGCACCAGCACCACCGGCAGCCAGCCCTTGAGACCGTCGAGCAGCAGCGTGGCGATGGCCGCTGCCTTGTTGCCCGAACGCAGCACGTTGGTCGCGCCGGGGTTCTTGCTGCCGTAGCTGCGCGGGTCTCTCAAGCCGGACAAGCGGCTGACGATGACCGCAAAAGACAGCGAGCCGAGCAGATAGGCCAGCAGCGTGGCGCCGAGAAAGTAGGCGTAGTTCAAAGTCAGGTCTCCTTGTTGTTGTTATTCAGCCAGCGCGCACTGCACCGGCTGTGCGCCGAGCAGCGTCACGCACACCTGCGGGTCAAGGCGCACCAGGTAGCCGCGCCGCCCGCCGTTGATGGCGATCTCGCTCAAGCCCAGGATGCTTTGCTCGATGTACACCGGCATGGTTTTGCGCGTACCAAACGGCGAGGTGCCACCGACCAGGTAGCCGCTGTGGCGGTTGGCGACTTCGGGCTTGCACGGTTCGACCGACTTGGCGCCGATCTGGCGCGCCAGGTTCTTGGTCGAGACCTTGCGGTTGCCGTGCATCAGCACCAGCAGCGGCCTGGCGTCCTGATCCTGCATCACCAGCGTCTTGACGACGGTGAAGGGGTCCAAACCCAGCACCGCCGCGCTGTGCTGCGCACCGCCGTGCTCCAGGTACTCGTAGGAATGCCCGGTGAAAGCGATCTTGTGAGCCTTGAGCATTTGCGTGGCTGGCGTCTCGGACACGTGGTCTTTTTTGGCCATGGCGGCGTCTGGAAAAATTCGGACTTACAGCGCCGGGTCCCGGCTTTCCCAGCGGATTTGGTCGATTTCTTCCAAAACCCCGGCGGGCAGCGTGATGCCGTAGGCATCGAGGTCTTCGTCCAGCTGCGCCACCGAGGTCACGCCGATGATGGTGCTGGCGACCTGCCACTTGGTGTAGCAAAACGCCAGCGCCAGTTGCGTGGGTGTCAAGCCGTGGTCGCGCGCCAGCTGGTTGTAGCGGCGCGCCGCAGCCAGCGCCTCGGGGCGGCCCCAGCGCTGCTTGCGAACTGATTCATATTTTGCGATGCGTCCGTCCTGCGGCGCACTGGCACCCTCGATTCCGGACGCGTCGTACTTGCCGGTCAGCAGGCCGAAGCCCAGCGGCGAATACGCCAGCAACGACACGCCCAGGCGGTGCAGGGTTTCGTCCAGGCCGTTTTCGACGGTGCGGTTGATCAGGCAATACGGGTTTTGCACCGTGGTCACGCGCGGCAGGCCGTGTTGCTCGGCCAGGCGGACGAACTCGTGCACACCGTAAGGCGATTCATTCGACAGGCCGATGTAGCGCACCTTGCCCTGGCTGACCAGCCGGCCCAGCGCTTCGAGCTGCTCGTGGATGGAAGTTGCCGTGCGCTCCTGGGCCGGGTCGTAATACAGGGCGCCGAAGGCGGGCACATGGCGCTCGGGCCAGTGGATCTGGTAGAGGTCGATCACGTCGGTCTGCAGGCGCTTCAGGCTGGCATGGCAGGACGCGGTGATGTCATCAGCCGTCATGCCCGTGCCTTCGCGAATCCAGGGCATGCCGCGCGACGGTCCGGCGACCTTGGTGGCCAGCACCAGTTGCTGGCGCGCGCCCGGATGCCTGGCCAGCCAGTTGCCGATGATGGTCTCGGTGGCGCCGAAGGTTTCGGCGCGCGCCGGCACCGAATACATCTCGGCCGTGTCAAGGAAATTGATGCCACGCGCCAGCGAGCGGTTCAGGATGGCGTGGGACGCAACTTCATCGACCTGTTCGCCAAACGTCATGGTACCCAGGCAGACCGGGGTCACGTGCAGGTCGCTTGCGCCGAGTTGAACTTTATTCATGGGGATGGAAGGGTTAGAGTAAAGGGGTTGGCAAAAGTAAGCAGCCTCGCCGGCAATGACCGAAAGGCGGTAGTTTAAAGGCAGTAAAAGTGGCTTCATCGCACCCTTGTCTGGGCGTTTGTCTGACACTTTCATACAATTGCAACGTTTAGTATTCACTTACTGGCGCTCTAATGCGCAGTTCGAATCAAGCAATATTAATATTTTTGAGGAGTTTCCCATGAGAAAAGCATTCACCACCACCGTCACCTGCGCAGCGCTGTCCCTGGCCGTTTTGTCGGGTTGCGCGAACATGAGCGAAACCCAGCGCGGCACGGCGCAGGGCGCGGGCATCGGCGCCGGTCTGGGCGCATTGCTGGGCGCGGCCACTGGCGGCTCCAAGGGCGCGGCGCAGGGTGCGGTGCTGGGCGGCGCGGTCGGCGCGGGCGGCGGCTACATCTGGTCGAAGAAAATGCAGGACCAGAAAATCGCCATGGAACGCGCCACGGCCGGTACCGGCGTCGGCGTCAGCCAGACCCAGGACAACCGCCTGAAGCTCGACATCCCAAGCGATGTGTCGTTTGACATCGGCCGCTCGGCCATCAAGTCGAACTTTGCTCCCGTGCTGACGAATTTCGCGACCAGCCTGAACCAGAACCCGATCACCACCGTGTCCATCATTGGCCACACCGACAGCACCGGCTCGGACGCCATCAACAACCCGTTGTCGATAGACCGCGCCAACGCAGCGCGCGACTACCTCGTCGGCCGTGGCGTGGCCGCGCAGCGCGTTGCTACCGACGGCCGTGGTTCACGCGAGCCGATCGCCGACAACGGCAGCGACCAGGGCCGCGCCAAGAACCGCCGCGTTGAAATCTACGTCGCCGAACCGGCTCCACGTTAATTCCCGCCTGACGGGTTGACCTAAAAAAAAGCGCCTTCGGGCGCTTTTTTCATGTTTATTGATTAAATTCGGCTTTTACGCTTTACAGACGGGCGTTAGAAGCTATTAAATCAGGAGCATTCGACAACCAACCTCAGCACTGCTGCAGTCCTCGTCCACCTGCCCGCTGAAGCTGCAGTGCCGTTCGGCATAGCGCTCGGCCCTGTCGCTGCCTTGACTGCATTTGAACATCCGTCTCCTTATGATGTGCGTCCAATGTACAAAGAAAACCGACCATTTCGCAGCGAGTTTGTCCCTATACGCGGACTCGACCACCATGTTCTGACCTGGACCAGTGAGCAAGCCGCAGCGCTGCCGCCGTTAGTGCTGGTACATGGCTGGATGGATGTCGCGGCGTCCTATCAGTTCATGGTCGATGCCTTCACCGACGCCTTTGCCGCCGGCCGCACCATCATCGCGCCAGACTGGCGCGGTTTCGGGCAAACCGGACTGCTGCCTTCGGGCTGGCAGGCCGACAGCTACTGGTTTGCTGACTACCTGGCCGACCTGGACTTTCTGCTCGACCATTACGCGCCCGGCCAGGCGGTGGACCTGGTCGGCCACAGCATGGGCGGCAACGTGGCCATGCTGTATGCGGGCGTGCGGCCGGCGCGCATTCGCCGGCTGGTCAACCTGGAAGGCTTCGGCCTGCCAGCCAGCCGGCCCAGCCAGGCGGCCGGACGGCTGGCGGAGTGGATGGACGGGCTGAAAAGCGTGCGACTCGGCGAGATGGCGCTGAAAAGCTATGACGATGTCGGCGGCGTCGCGCAGCGCTTGACAAAGACAAATCCCCGGCTGACGCCAGACAAGGCGCGCTGGCTCGCCAGCCACTGGGCGCGGCCCGATGCATCGGGCCAGTGGCAAATCCTGGGCAATCCGGCGCACAAGATACCGAGCGCGCAGCTTTACCGGGTCGATGAGGTGCTGGAAATTTACCGGCGCATCAGCGCGCCGGTGCTGGCGGTTGAAGCCTCGGGCGACTCGATGGCGCAGTGGTGGAAAGGCAAGTATTCGCTCGATGAATACCATGAGCGGCTGCGGCAGGTGCTTGACGCGCGGGTGGCCGTGGTCGAGGACGCCGGCCACATGCTGCACCATGACCAGCCCGAGGCGCTGGCCCGGCTGATCGAAGGCTTCCTGGCCTGACGCGCTGCGCTGCCGGGTCGGGGCGCCGGGCTTTTTAGGGCAAACTTGACGCTTTTTGCATCCCTTGGCACCAAGCCCCCACCCATGAACGATTCGCAACCCGTCAGCCAGGACAGCTTTCGCCGCATCCTGTCGCGCAACATCAGCTTTCCGCTGGGTCTGGGCGCACTGAGCGCCGTGCTTTTCCTGGCCTTGATCGTCTATCTGCTGTCCATCCTGAACTGGGTGGAGCACTCCGAGCGGGTCATTGGCAACGTCAACCAGGTGGCCCGGCTGAGCTCGGAAATGGAGTCGGGCATGCGCGGCTACCTGGTCACTGGCGAGGAATCCTTCCTGCAACCTTATGAGGCGGCGTTGTCGCGCTTTGACAGCGAGGTCGCGGTCCTGTCCGCCACGGTCAGCGACAACCCGGTGCAGGTGGCCCAGATCAAGCGGATCATCGGCCTGCAGCAGCAATGGAACGAGTTTGCGAAGGAGTCCATTGCCCTGCGCCGAGGCAAGCTGGACTATGTCGCGCTGGCGCGCACCGGACGGGGCGAGCGCCTCAAGGACAAAATACGCCAGGAAATAGACGCCTTCATCGCCATGGAGCAGCTGCTGCTGCTGCAACGTAATGAAGAGGCGCGCAGCACCACGTTCTGGAGCGTGCCGGCTTATCTGCTGTTCACGCTGGGGGTCAGCGGCCTGCTGGCGTTTCGGGGACGGCGCGAACTGCTGGGCCTGTCGGTCAGCTACGACGAGGTGCTCAAGCAGCAGGCCGACGATGCCGACCAGCTCAAGCAGCAGGCCTGGCTGCGCAACGGCCAGACGCGGCTGGCCGAACAGATGCTCGGCCAGCCGGACATGGCCCGGTTGGGGCACAGCGCGCTGGAATTCCTGGCGCACTACCTCGATGCCCCGGTGGCGGCGCTTTACAGTCGCGACAGCGATGACCTGCTCAGGCGCGTGGCCACCCATGGCTTTACCCCGGGCAGCGAACAGGTCGAGCAGACCTTCTACGGTACCCAGGGGCTGGTGGGACGGGCGGCACTGGAAAACCGCATCGTCCGGCTGGACGACGTGCCGCCCGACTACCTCAAGGTGGCTTCGGGCCTCGGGCAGGCCGCGCCGCGCCATGTGCTGGTGGTGCCGCTGCACCACGATGCGCAGGTGACGGGCGTGGTCGAGATGGCCTTTTTCCGGGGGCTGCAGCCGCGCGACATGGAACTGGCCGGGCTGATTGCCCACACCATCGGCACTGCGATGCATGGCGCGGTGTACCGCCAGCGCCTTCAGGATGCGCTGGGCGAAACCCAGCAGCTCAATGAAGAACTGCAGGTCCAGCAGGAAGAACTGCGCACGGCCAACGAAGAACTGCAGGAGCAGTCGCACATCCTGTCGCAGTCGCAGGCGACGCTGGAAAACCAGCAGGCCGAGCTGGAGCAGACCAACGAGCAGCTGGCCGAGCAGGCCATGTCGCTGGACCACAAGAATGCGGCCCTGCGCCAGGCGCAGGTCGAGCTGGAAGCACGCGCCGAGGAACTGGCGCGCGCCAGCCGCTACAAGTCCGAGTTTCTGGCCAACATGTCGCACGAGTTGCGCACGCCGCTGAACAGTTCGCTGATCCTGGCCAGGCTGCTGTCCGAGAATCCGAAAGGCAACCTGAGCGACGAACAGGTGCGGTTTGCCCAGTCGATCCATTCGGCGGGCAATGACTTGCTGGACCTGATCAATGACATCCTGGACATTTCCAAGGTCGAAGCCGGCAAGCTCGAACTGGTGCCGGAACAGGTCTCGCTTGCTACTCTGGTCGATGCGCTCAAGACCAGCTTCGAGCCGCTCGCCCGGCAAAAAAAGCTGACCTTTGAAGTGCGGATCGCGCCGGGCACGCCGGCCGCCCTGTTAACCGACCGCCAACGGGTCGAGCAGATTTTGAAGAACCTGCTGTCCAATGCGCTCAAGTTCACCGAAAACGGCGCCGTGCGCCTGATGGCGTCATCCGAACCCGGCGGCGGTATCGCGCTGGCCGTGCAGGACTCGGGTATCGGCATCCGCCAGGACCAGCAGGACATCATTTTCGAGGCCTTTCGCCAGGCCGACGGCACCACCAGCCGGCGCTACGGCGGCACCGGGCTGGGACTGTCGATTTCACGCGACCTGAGCCTGCTGCTGGGCGGCTCGATCTCCGTGCAAAGCGTTTCCGGCCAGGGCAGCACCTTCACCCTGCACCTGCCTGCCGCGCTACCCGCCCTGCCCGCGCTGCTGGACAAGCCGGCAGCCGCCGCGCAGCCGCCTGCTATTACGCCTGCCGGCCCGGCGGCGGCCCTGCCAAGCGCTCCCGTCCCATCGCAAGCAGCGCTGCCCGCTTTTGCCGATGACCGCTTCATGAAGGGCAAGGGCCGGGTGGTGCTGGTGATCGAGGACGACGCTGACTTCGCCCGCATCCTGTACGACCTGGCGCATGAGCTGGGCTTTAACTGCCTGGTGGCGCACAGCGGCGAAGACGGCTTCCTGCTGGCCGGGCAGTTCGTGCCCGATGCGGTGCTGCTCGACATGGGACTGCCCGACCGCTCGGGCCTGTCGGTGCTGCAACGCTTGAAGGAAACGCCCCAAACGCGCCATATTCCGGTGCATGTGGTGTCCGGCCAGGACCACAAGGAAGCCGCCTTGCTGCTGGGCGCCGTGGGCTATGCCATCAAGCCGTCGAGCCGCGAGCAACTGAAGGAGGTTTTCACCACCCTGGAGAACAAGCTGGCGCAAAAGCTCAAGCGCGTCCTGCTGGTGGAAGACGATGAACTGCAGCGTGAAAGCGTGATCCGGCTGATTGCCGACGACGAGGTGAACATCACCGCCGTGCAGACCGGCGCCGAAGCGCTGGCCCTGCTGGCCAGCACCATCTTCGACTGCATGATCGTGGACTTGAAGCTGCCCGACATGCAGGGCAATGAACTGCTCAGGCGCATGTCGGCGGGCGACATCTGCTCGTTTCCGCCGGTGATCGTGTACACCGGCCGCAGCCTGAGCCGCGCCGAAGAGGCAGACCTGCTGAAATACTCCCGCTCCATCATCATCAAGGGCGCGCATTCACCCGAGCGCCTGCTCGATGAAGTCACGTTGTTCCTGCACAAGGTCGAGTCCAGCCTGTCGGCCGAGCAGCAAAAGCTGCTGAAAGCCGCCCGCAGCCGCGACGAGGTGTTCGAAGGCCGAAAAATCCTGCTGGTCGATGACGATGTGCGCAACATTTTTTCGCTGACGAGCGCGCTGGAGCAAAAGGGCTTCGTGGTGGAAATAGGCCGCAACGGTTTTGAGGCGCTGGCCAGGCTCGACGAGGTGCCGGGCATCGAGCTGGTGCTCATGGACATCATGATGCCGGGCATGGACGGTCTTGAAGCCATGCGCCGCATCCGTCAGAATCCACGTTTGCAAAAACTTCCCATCATTGCCGTGACCGCCAAAGCCATGAAGGACGACCAGGAGCAGTGCCTGGCTGCCGGCGCCAACGATTACCTGGCCAAGCCCATTGATCTGGACCGGCTGTTTTCTTTGCTCAGGGTGTGGACGCCCGTGGCTGGGCGGGCTTGAGCCATGCCCGAAAAAACCAGCTCCGCAGGTTCACCGCTGGCAACCGGCGCGGCGGCTGAACCGGGCAGCATTCTTCATGCCGCCACCGCCGACATCGAGGTGCAGTTGCAGCAGCTGATAGAGGCCATCTACCTCCAGTACAGCTACGATTTCCGGGATTATTCCGGCGCCTCGCAAAAACGCCGCGTGCTGTACGCGCTGACGCAACTGGCCTGCCCCAGCATTTCCGAACTGCAGTCCCGGGTGGTGCACGACCCGAGGGTGTTCCAGCAGGTGCTGCAGTACCTGACCATCCCGGTCAGTGAAATGTTTCGCGACCCGACTTTCTTTCTGGCCCTGCGCGAGCAGGTGATTCCGCACCTGCGGACCTATGCGTCCCTCAAGGTGTGGATTGCCGGCTGCAGCACCGGAGAAGAGGTGTATTCGCTGGCCATCCTGCTCCGTGAGGAAGGCTTGCTGGAACGTTCGCTGATCTATGCCACCGACATCAACCCCGCTTCGCTGGACAAGGCGCGGCAAGGCATCTTTCCACTGAACAGCATTCGCGGCTTCACCGCCAACTACCAGCAATCCGGCGGCCAGCGGGCCTTTGCCGACTACTACACCGCCGCCTACGATGCGGCCATCTTCGACAAGTCGCTGCGCGAGAACATCGTCTTTGCCGACCACAGCCTGGCCACGGACAGCGTTTTTTCGGAAACCCAGCTGGTGCTGTGCCGCAATGTGCTGATTTATTTCACCAAGAAACTGCAGGACCGCGCCTTTGGACTGTTTCACGAATCGCTGGGGCACCGCGGCTTTCTGGGCCTGGGCAGCAAGGAAAGCATTGATTTTTCCAGCTACGCCACCCGTTTCGACCCGCTGGTGCGCGCCGAACGGATTTTTCGCAAGCGTCCGGGGCCAGTGTGATGGACGTGTTGACCCAAGCGAAACTGCAGCGCGTCAAGGCCGTGGTGATAGGCGCTTCGGCCGGTGGCGTGGATGCGCTGCTGGGCATCCTGTCGGGACTGCCTGCCAGCTTTGGCTTGCCGCTCGTGGTGGTGCTGCACCTGTCTGAGAGCCATCACAGCCAACTGGCGGAGATTTTCCGGCTGCACACGCCCATGCAGGTGCGGGAGGCGGCGGACAAGGATACGCTGACGCCAGGAACGCTCTACTTTGCACCGCCAGGCTACCATTTGCTGGTCGAAACAGACCATTCGCTGTCCCTGAGTTGCGAGGCGCCAGTTCATTTTTCACGGCCGTCGATCGATGTGCTGATGGAGTCGGCAGCCGACGCCTACGGCCTGAACCTCGCCGGCATCGTGCTCACCGGCGCCAACGCGGACGGCGCCCGGGGGCTGGCCAGAATTGGCCAGCAAGGCGGCCTGACGGTCGTGCAGGACCCGGCCGAAGCCCGCATGGCCGCGATGCCGGAAGCGGCCATCCGCCTGCGCCAGCCTGACTTGATACTTGATTTGAAAAGCATCCACAGCCTGCTGCTGGAAATGGGAAAGAATTCATGCTGAACGACAACAACGTCAACGTCATGATCGTTGACGACCTCCCCGACAACCTGCTGGCGCTCGAGGCCGTCATCCGCCTGGAAGGCCGGACAGTTTTTCAGGCGTCCAGCGGGGAGGAAGCGCTGGCCTTGTTGCTGACGCATGAATTTGCGCTGGCCATCCTGGATGTCCAGATGCCGGGCATGAACGGTTTCGAGCTGGCCAAACTGATGCGCGGCACGGAAAAAACACGCCACATCCCGATCGTTTTCGTGACGGCTGCCGGCAAGGAATCGAACTTTGCGTTCAAGGGCTATGAAAGCGGCGCGGTGGACTTTCTGTACAAGCCGCTCGATGTGCAGGCCGTCCAGTCCAAGGTCAATGTGTTTGTCCTGCTTTACCGGCAGCGCCTTGAGACCCGGCGACAGGTGCTGGCGCTTGAAAAAAGCAGGAAGGAACAGGAAGCCTTGCTGGAAAACCTGCAGGCCACGCAGATGGAACTGCAAAAAGCCCTGAAGCTGCGCGACGAGTTCATGTCGGTGGTGGCGCATGAACTGCGAACGCCGCTGAACACCCTGTTCATGGATGTCCAGATGCGAAAAATGCTGCTGGAGCGCGGCAAGCTCGCGGTTTTCGACGCCGCCTACCTGGAAAAAATGGTCGCGCGTGACCAGCGCCAAGTCCAGAGCATGATGCGGCTGATCGACGACATGCTCGATGTCACGCGCATCCGCAGCAACCGGCTGTCACTCCGCCCCGGCCCGGTCGACCTGCCGGCCTTGCTGGCCTGCGTGGTGGGCCACCTCAGCCATCAGGCGCAGGCCGCGGGCAGCGCCATCACCCTGCATGCCGACCAGCCGGTAACCGGTTGCTGGGACGAATTCAGGATTGAGCAGGTGGTGACCAACCTGCTGACCAATGCGCTGCGCTACGGCAACGGCAGGCCGGTCGAGGTCAGCCTGGTCCTGCTGGGCGACAGCGTGGCCATCCACGTCCGCGACCAGGGAGGGGGAATACCCGCCCGGGACCAGCAGCGCATCTTCGATCCCTTCGAACGGGCCGTGGGCCAGGACGACAGCACGACCGGCCTAGGGCTGGGCCTGTACATCACCCGGCAGCTGGTCGAAGCACACGGCGGAACGATCAGCGTGCAGAGCCGGGAAGCCGAAGGCGCGCAGTTCAGCGTCACGCTGCCGCTGGCCGTGCCTGCCACGGCGTCACTCTGATCTGCCTGCAAGGCGGTGCCCGGCGGCCCTGCTGCGAGCATGAGAAAATGGCCGATTGAATTTCAGACAACGACAGGACTTTCCCCATGGACGCAGAACACATCAACATCATTTCCAACCAGATCGAGGACCTGAGCAACCGGGTGAATGAACTCAGGGGGTATCTTTGACTATCCTGCCAAAGCCCGAAAACTGAACGAAGTCAACGCCGCGCTAGAAGACCCGAAGGTCT
The DNA here is from genome assembly GCF_049895905.1 of Polaromonas sp. DSP2-3-2b2. NCBI lineage: Bacteria > Pseudomonadati > Pseudomonadota > Betaproteobacteria > Burkholderiales > Comamonadaceae > Polaromonas > Polaromonas sp. DSP2-3-2b2. Next base: position 81,868 of record NZ_JAFCTH010000001.1, read on the forward strand.
GGGACAACCCCAAGCGCGCGCAGGAACTCGGCCGCGAGAAAAAATCGCTCGAAGACGTGGTGCTCATCCTGGACCGGCTGGAGCAGGAACTTTCGGACAACACCGAGCTGTTCGAAATGTCCAGGGACGACAACGACGAGGCCGGCATGCGCGCCATTGAAGGCGAAGCCGCCAAGGTCGCCGCCGAAGTCGAAAAGATGGAATTTCGCCGGATGTTCAACAACCCGGCCGATCCGCTCAATTGCTTCCTTGACATCCAGGCCGGCGCCGGCGGCACCGAAGCCTGCGACTGGGCCAGCATGCTGTTGCGCCAGTACCTCAAGTACGCCGAGCGCAAGGGTTTCAAGACCACCATCGAAGACGAGTCCGCTGGCGACACCGCAGGCATCAAGGGCGCGACCATCAAGATCGAGGGCGAATACGCCTTTGGCCTGCTGCGCACCGAAACCGGCGTGCACCGGCTGGTGCGCAAGTCGCCGTTCGACTCGTCGGGCGGGCGCCACACCTCGTTTGCCTCGGTGTTCGTCTATCCCGAGATTGACGACTCGATCGAGATCGACATCAATCCCGCAGACGTGCGCACCGACACCTACCGCGCCAGCGGCGCCGGCGGCCAGCACATCAACAAGACCGACTCGGCGGTGCGCCTGACGCACATCCCGACCGGCATCGTGGTGCAGTGCCAGGAAGGCCGCTCGCAGCACGGCAACCGCGATGTCGCCTGGAAACGCCTGCGCTCGCGCCTGTATGACTTTGAGTTGCGCAAACAGCAGGAAGCGCAGCAAAAGCTCGAAGACACCAAGACCGACGTCGGCTGGGGCCACCAGATCCGCAGTTATGTGCTGGACAACAGCCGCATCAAGGACTTGCGCACCAACTACGAAACCTCGGCCACGCAGAAAGTGCTCGACGGCGACCTGGATCCGTTTATTGAAGCGTCCCTGAAACAGGGCGTCTGACGCCGGTTCATGCCGGTTATTTGAGTTTTGAAAAAATAATTAACAGGAAGTCACCATGCTGCAAATGATTGATGATCGCGGAACTGGACCGGGAGCCGTGGTCATCAACCGCGCCGACTACACCGCTCCCGCTTACTGGATTGACACCGTCGACCTGTGTTTTGACCTGGACCCGGTGAAGACGCGCGTGCTCAACAAGATGCTGCTCCGCCGCAACCCGGAGGTGCCGGCACAGCCGCTACGGCTGGACGGCGAGGAACTCAACCTGGCGCGGGTGCTGGTCAACGGACAAGGCGCGTCGTTCAAGATGGAATGCGGCCAGCTGGTGCTGTGCGACCTGCCCGATGCCTTCGAGCTCGAAATCTTCACCACCACCTGCCCGGCCAAGAACACCAAGCTGATGGGCCTGTACGTCAGCAACGACTCGTTCTTCACCCAGTGCGAAGCCGAGGGCTTCCGGCGCATCACCTATTTCCTGGACCGGCCGGACGTGATGGCTAGCTACAGCGTGACCTTGCGCGCCGACAAGGCGAAATACCCGGTGCTGCTGTCCAACGGCAACCTGGTGGCGCACGGCCCGCTCGACGATGGCCCGAACGGCGCGCGGCATTTCGCCAAATGGGTCGATCCGCACCGCAAGCCCAGCTACCTGTTCGCGCTGGTCGCCGGCCAGCTGGTGGCGCGGGAGCAGCGTATCACCACGCGAGCCGGCAAAGAGCATCTGCTGCAGGTCTATGTACGACCCGGTGACCTTGACAAGACCGAGCACGCCATGGTCTCGCTGATGCATTCGGTGGCTTGGGACGAAGCGCGCTTTGGCCTGCCGCTGGACCTGGAGCGCTTCATGATCGTCGCCACCAGCGACTTCAACATGGGCGCGATGGAAAACAAGGGCTTGAACATCTTCAACACCAAGTACGTGCTGGCGAACCAGGCGACGGCCACCGACATCGATTTCTCGAACATCGAAAGCGTCGTCGGCCACGAGTATTTCCACAACTGGACCGGCAACCGCATCACCTGCCGCGACTGGTTCCAGCTCAGCCTGAAGGAAGGCCTGACGGTGTTCCGCGACCAGGAGTTCTCGCAGGACTTGTGCGACCAGCCTTCAGCTAGAGCCGTCAAGCGCATCGAGGACGTGCGCGTGCTGCGCACGGCCCAGTTCCCCGAGGACGCGGGCCCGATGGCGCATCCGGTGCGGCCTGACAGTTACATTGAGATCAGCAACTTCTACACCGTCACGATCTACGAAAAAGGCGCCGAAGTCGTCCGCATGATGCAGACGCTGGTAGGCCGTCAGGGCTTTGCCAAGGGCATGACGCTCTACTTCGAGCGGCATGACGGCCAGGCCGTGACCTGCGACGATTTTGCGCAGGCCATTGCGGACGCCAATCCGATGTCGGATCTGGCGCGCCTGCTGCCGCAGTTCAAGCGCTGGTACAGCCAAGCTGGCACGCCGCGGCTGGAAGCGCAGGGCCGGTACGACGCAGCCGCCCGCAGCTACACGCTGACCCTGTCGCAAACCTGCTGGCCCACTCCAGGCCAGCCGGCCAAGGAACCGTTCGTGATTCCGGTCGGCCTCGGCCTGCTCGGCGTAGACGGCCAGGATGTGCCGCTACAACTGGATGGCGAAAGCGCGCCTGCTGCAGGAACGCGCACCGTCGTGCTGACGCAGGCGAGCGAAAGCTTCACCTTCGTCAACCTCGACGCCGAACCCGTTCCGTCCATTCTTCGCGGCTTCACCGCGCCCGTCGTGCTGGAGTTCGACTACCGGGATTCCCAACTGCTGCATCTGCTGGCGCACGACAGCGACCCCTTCAACCGCTGGGAAGCCGGCCAGCGCCTGGCGGTCAACAGTGCTGTTATCGCTATTAAAAAAATAGCTAATGATGCAGGCGCATCATGCGCAAACGTGTTAAATGATGCTTATTTAGACGCTATGCGCGAGATCCTGCGCCACCCGACGCTCGATTCCGCCTTCAAGGACCTGGTGCTGACGCTGCCATCCGAAACCTATCTGGCCGAGCAGCTCGACGTGGTCGATCCGCAGCACATCCACGCCGTGCGCGAAGCCATGCGCCAGCAACTCGCCACCGCCTTCCGTGCCGATTGGGAGGCGGCGTACGAAGCGAATCACGACACCGGCGCCTACACGCCCGACCCGGTTTCGAGCGGCCGGCGCGCGCTGGCCGGCATGGCCCTGACACACCTGTGCTTGGCCGCGCGGGAAAGTGGCGACACCGTATGGCCCGGCAAGACGCTGCAGCGTTTCAAGGACGCCGGCAACATGACCGACCGCTTCAACGCCCTGGCGGCGCTGGTGTCCAGCAGCCATCCGCTGGCTGCCCAGGCGCTGGCCATGTTCCATGCCCTGTTCAAGGACGAGGCGCTGGTCATCGACAAGTGGTTCAGCCTGCAGACCGGCGCACCCGATCGCGGCGGCAACATCCTGCCGGCGATCAAGCAACTCATGAAGCATGCCGACTTCAGCCTGAAAAATCCGAACCGCGCGCGCAGCGTGGTCAGCACCTTCTGCCAGGGCAACCCGGCGGGCTTTCACCGCCTTGACGGGGCTGGCTACACCTTCTGGTGCGAACGCGTGGTCGAACTCGACGCCATCAATCCGCAGGTCGCCGCCCGGCTGGCGCGCGCGCTGGACCGCTGGAGCAAGCTGGCCGAGCCCTACCGCAGCCAGGCGCACCAGGCAATTGCCCGCGTTGCCGCCCGCACCGACCTGAGCAAAGACACGCACGAAGTGATCACGCGCGCCCTGGGCCACTGAGCCCGGCAGGCCCCTTATTCATTTACCGACTGGAGTTTTTCCTGATGTCCAAAAAGATTTCCCTCACGCGTTACCTGGTCGAGCAGCAGCGCCTTGAAGGCCACATTCCGCCCGAGCTGCGCCTGCTGCTAGAAGTGGTGGCTAGAGCCTGTAAAGGCATCAGCCAGGCCGTCAACAAAGGCGCGCTGGGCGACGTGATGGGCACCGCCGGCAGCGAAAACGTCCAGGGCGAAATCCAGAAAAAGCTCGACATCATCGCAAACGAAGTGCTGATAGAAGCCAACGAATGGGGCGGCCACCTCGCCGCCATGGCGTCTGAAGAAATGGAAGGCATTTATGTCGTGCCCAACCGTTACCCCCAGGGCGAATACCTGTTGATGTTCGACCCGCTCGACGGCTCCAGCAACATCGATGTGAACGTCAGCATCGGCACCATCTTCAGCGTGCTGAAAATGCCCGATGACGATCGCGGCGTTGACGAAGGCGACTTTCTGCAACCGGGCAACCAGCAAGTGGCCGCCGGCTACTGCGTCTACGGCCCGCAAACCACGCTGGCGCTCACCGTGGGCGACGGCGTGGCCATGTTCACCCTGGACCGCGAGCAGGGCTCGTTTGTGCTGACCGAAGAAAACGTGACCATCCCGGCGGACACCCAGGAATTTGCCATCAACATGAGCAACATGCGGCACTGGGACGAGCCGGTCAAGCGCTACATCGACGAGTGCCTGCAGGGCAAGGAAGGCCCGCGCGGCAAAGACTTCAACATGCGCTGGATTGCCTCCATGGTGGCCGACGTGCACCGCATCCTGACGCGCGGCGGCGTGTTTTTGTACCCGTGGGACAAGCGCGAGCCCGAAAAGGCCGGCAAGCTGCGCCTGATGTATGAAGCCAACCCCATGAGCTGGCTCATCGAACAAGCCGGCGGCGCCGCCACGAACGGCAAGCAGCGCATCCTTGACATCCAGCCGACCAAGCTGCACGAACGCGTCAGCGTGATGCTGGGTTCCAAAAATGAGGTCGAGCGGGTAACCGCCTATCACTCCGGGCTATAATCTAAGGCTTAAGCCGGTGTAGCTCAGTCGGTAGAGCAGCTCATTCGTAATGAGAAGGTCGGGTGTTCGATTCATCTCTCCGGCACCAAACCAGACAAGGGTTCATTACTATTAAAATAGTAGTGGACCCTTTTTCTTTGGCAATCTGTCAAGAGCAGATGCAAGAGGATTTCCGGGAATCTGACCCGCCCATGCACAGCCGCGAAGCCTGTACAGCCAAGGATTCCTTCGCGCCATTCCAGCTACGCCAGCCGAGCCGCCATCGGCCATGTGCATAGTCTGCGGTTGTCTGCACAACCTCACCAAATACCTGTCGGTCATTCATCCGGGAAAAACCCCATCCATGGCTGGAGTAGTTAAAGTTGCAGGCAGCCCAAAGCATCTGGTCATCGCTGCTATAAATGGAAAGTCTGGGCATGAATCGTGCGTCCGGAACAATCGTCCAGTTTTCAGCGATACGGCCCAGTCCGCGTCTCCCCCTCGTTCATCGAAAGGCATCCTCCCATGGCCATCCGTGTCGCGCTGCACCACAAAACCAGCTACCACTATGATCGCCCGGTCACCCTGTCGCCGCATGAGGTTCGGCTGCGACCGGCGCCCCATGCACGCACGCCGATTCTTTCGTATTCGCTGACCGTCACGCCAGAAGACCACTTCATCAACTGGCAGCAAGACCCTTACGGCAATTACATCGGCCGCTACGTATTCCCTGAAAAATCAGACAAGCTTGAATTCACGGTTGACCTGGTGGCGGACATGACCGTCATCAATCCGTTTGATTTTTTTGTCGAAAAGTATGCCGAGTTTTTTCCCTTCAGCTACCCGGTACAGCTTGCTGCGGAGCTGAGCCCCTACATGCGGTCGGAAAAACCAGGCGAACTGCTGGTTGAATGGGTGGCGGCGGCCCGGCGCGATATTTTGAAAAAAAACCTGGCGACCAACGACTTTCTTGTGGCCGTCAACCAGCGCCTGCAGGGCGACATCGCTTATTTGCTGCGGATGGAACCCGGCGTGCAGACACCCGAGGAAACGCTGCAAAAGCGCTCGGGCTCCTGCCGCGACAGCGGATGGCTGCTGGTGCAGATCATGCGCGAAATGGGCCTGGCCGCACGCTTCGTGTCGGGTTACCTGATCCAGCTGCGCGCCGACCAGGCCTCGCTGGACGGCCCGAGCGGAACCGAAGTCGACTTCACCGACCTGCATGCCTGGACCGAGGTGTATGTTCCCGGCGCCGGCTGGATCGGGCTGGACCCCACATCGGGCATGCTGGCCAGCGAAGGCCATATTCCGCTGGCCTGCACGGCCATGCCGTCGTCGGCGGCGCCGGTGACCGGCTTTACCGACAAGGCCGAGGTCACGTTTTTTCATGAAATGACGATCACGCGCATTCATGAAGACCCGCGAGTCACCAAGCCGTACAAGGAAGAAGACTGGCAGAAAATCAACCTGCTCGGCCAGCTGGTCGATGCCGACCTCAAGCGCCAGGACGTGCGCCTGACCCAGGGCGGCGAGCCGACCTTTGTGTCCATCGACGACATGGACGGCGCCGAATGGAACACCCTGGCGCACGGCGACAAGAAACGTGAACTGGCCGGCCAGCTCATACACCGGCTGAAAAACCACTTCGCGCCTGGCGGCATGCTGCATTACGGCCAAGGCAAGTGGTACCCGGGCGAGCCCTTGCCGCGCTGGGCGCTGAACATTTACTGGCGCATCGACGGCCAGCCGATGTGGTTTGATCCCACGCTGTTCTCGGACGAGGCCAAACCTGACGGCTATGGCAGCGAAGACGCTGAACGCTTCAGCGCTGAACTGGTCAAGGCGCTGGGCTTGCCGGCCTTCAGCCAGATTCCGGCCTATGAAGATGTCCTGCAGCAAGCCCGGCTAGAGCAAGGCATGCCGGTCAACCTGGACCCGCTTCAGGCTGACCTGAAAGCGCCGGAACAGCGGCGGCGCCTGGCGCGCCTGCTGGAAGACGGGCTGGGCGAGGTCGTCGGTTATGTCCTGCCGCTCAAGCCCCGGGACCTGGACCCCACCATCGCACTGGGAACTGCCTGGCGCACGTCCCCCTGGCCGCTCAAGCGCGAACACCTTTACCTGACCGAGGGTGACTCGCCCATGGGGCTGCGCCTGCCGCTCAATGCGCTGCCCTGGGTGCTGCCAGACGAAAAAGAGCCTGAGTTCGATGTCGATCCCTTCGCACCGCATACTTCGCTCGATGCCGGAAGGAAGGAAAAACGGGGAACGGCCAAGGCGAAAAAGCCTGTTCCTGCCGACGAGCAGCCCGAGCCACGTGAAGTGATCCACACCGCGCTGTGCGTGCAGGTGCGGGGCGGCCGGCTGCATGTTTTCATGCCGCCGGTCAAACGCATCGAGGACTACCTGGCGCTGGTCACGTCGGTCGAGAACACGGCGGCCAAGCTCAAGCTCAAGCTGTGGATGGAAGGCTATCCGCCGCCGCGCGACCCGCGCATCAAGTTGCTCAGCGTCACGCCCGATCCCGGCGTCATCGAGGTGAACATCCACCCGGCAGCCAGCTGGAACGAGCTGGTCTACAACATGACGACCCTCTACGAAGAAGCTCGGCTAACGCGCCTGGGCACCGAAAAGTTCATGGTCGATGGCCGCCATACTGGCACCGGCGGCGGCAACCATGCGACCCTTGGCGGCGCGACCGCCGAAGACAGCCCGATGCTGCGCCGGCCCGACCTGCTGAAAAGCCTGATCACCTACTGGCAGAACCATCCGGCGCTGTCGTACCTGTTTTCGGGCACCTTCATCGGGCCGACCAGTCAGGCGCCGCGCGTCGATGAAGCGCGGGACGACAACCTGTACGAACTGGCGATTGCCTTCCAGCAGATGGACAAGGTGCTGCCCACCCTGCAGCCGGGCGACAAACCCTGGATGGTGGACCGCCTGCTGCGCAACCTGCTGGTCGATCTGACCGGCAGCACCCACCGCTCGGAATTTTCCATCGACAAGCTGTATTCCCCTGACGGCCCGACCGGCCGCCTGGGGCTGGTCGAATTCCGCGCCTTCGAGATGCCGCCGCACGAGCGCATGAGCCTGCTGCAGATGCTGCTGTTGCGCGCGCTGGTGGCGCGTTTCTGGCGCCAGTCTTACCAGTCAAAATTAGTGCCTTGGGGCACCGCCCTGCATGACCGCTGGATGCTGCCGCATTTCGTGGCGCAGGACATCCGCGATGTGGTCAAGGATTTGCGCGCTTCGGGCTATGCCTTTGAAGAGCATTGGTTCGACCCGTTCATCGAATTCCGGTTTCCGCGTTTTGGCACCGTCGCCTATGAAGGCGTGGAGATGGAACTGCGCCAGGCCATCGAGCCGTGGAATGTGCTGGGCGAGGAAATGAGCGCCGGCGGCACCGCGCGCTATGTCGATTCGTCAGTCGAACGCATGCAGCTGCGGGTGCGCGGGCTGACCGACGGGCGCCACGTGATTGCCTGCAACGGGCGCATGCTGCCGCTGCATCCGACCGGCGTTCCGGGCGAGTATGTGGCCGGCGTGCGTTTTCGCGCCTGGAGCCCGTGGTCCGCACTGCACCCGACCATCGGGGTGCAGGCACCGCTGACGTTCGACCTGGTGGACACTTGGAGCGGCCGCGCCATCGGCGGCTGCACCTACCATGTCGTGCATCCGGGCGGGCGCAGCGAGGAGCATTCGCCAATCAATGCCAATGCTGCCGAGGCACGGCGCTTCGCCCGCTTCTGGTCGCACGGGCATACGCCGGGGCCGATGAATGTGTACAAGGAAGACCTGAATCCGGGCTTTCCCATGACGCTTGATTTGCGCTGGCAGCCTTATTGACGGTATCCTTACGCTGTCCTCCCCAACGCGGATGCCTCGTTCTGAGTCATCCGCGTTTTTGCTGGAGCGAAATCACGCTGACCTTCCATCACGGGGGCGCAAGGCGCCTGACCAATTTTTGCTACTGAATTTATAGCTGCTTTCGTATACAGGAATTGCGCAAAAGGTATATTTGATACTAAAAAAGTTGCTGGCTGGTTAAAACGAATGCGCTCCAGAGAAATACCCGATCCGATGCTCAATCAACTGCTTGCCGGTTACCCCGCTTCGCCCGACAGTTTTGATGAAATGCTGGATGGCTCGAACCAGCCACGCGCGCACTGGCGCACCTTCCTGGACAGCCTGGCGCACGAAGCGCCTGACGTGATGCGCAAGCGCACCGAATCGGTGCAGCGCCAGGTGCGCGAAAACGGTGTGACCTACAACGTCTACACCGACGACAAAGGCATGCAGCGCCCCTGGGACCTCAATGTCCTGCCGATGATCCTGCCGCATGACGAGTGGGCGGGCATCGAGGCGGCGGTGATCCAGCGCGCAACGCTGATGAACCGGCTGCTGATCGATGTTTATGGCGAGCAAAAAATGCTGGCGGAAAGGCTGCTGCCGCCAGCGCTGATTCATGGCCATGCCGGCTTTTTGCGTCCATGCCATGGCATGCGGCACAAGGACGGCATTGCACTGCATTTCTACGCCATCGACCTGGCACGGGCACCCAACGGCCGCTGGTGGGCCGTGGCCGACCGGACGCAGGCGCCCTCGGGCGCCGGTTATGCGCTGGAAAACCGCTCGGTCATCTCGCGGACCTTTCCTGATCTGCTGCGCGACCTGAACGTCCAGCACCTGGCGGGCTTTTTTGACACCCTGCGCGAAAGCCTGGCCACCTGGGGACGCCAGTGCGCAGCCAGCGGCAAGGGTGCCGTGCCGCTGCGGGGCAGCGAAGCGCCGCTGATTGTTTTGCTGACGCCCGGGCCGTACAACGAAACCTATTACGAACAAGCTTACCTGGCGCGCTATCTGGGATTGCCGCTGGTTGAAGGCAGTGACCTGACGGTGCGGGGTGGCATGGTCTGGCACAAGACGCTGTCCGGCATGCAGCGGGTGCATGTGATCATGCGCCGGGTTGATGATGACTACTGCGACCCGCTTGAATTGCGCACAGACTCGGCGCTGGGCGTGGCGGGACTGACCGAGGCGGCCCGGCGCGGCAATGTGCTGATTGCCAACAGCCTGGGCTCCAACCTGCTGGAGTCGGGTGCGCTGCTGGGCTTTTTGCCGTCGCTGTGCAAGCGACTGCTGGGCGAGGAGCTCAAGATGCCGTCCGTGGCAACCTGGTGGTGTGGCGAACCGGCTGCGCTGGAAGTGGTGATCAACCGGCTTGACCAGCTCGTCATCAAACCAAGCTTTTCACAGCTCCGGGAATTTCCCGTTTTTGGCAAAGACCTGACCGGAGAGGCGCGCACGGCCTTCATCAAGAAGATGCGCGCCAATCCCAAAAACTACGTGGCCCAGGAACTGGTCCGGCTGTCCCAGGCGCCGGTGTTGAGTTCTGAGGCAGGCAGCGGCCTGAACGCCCGTGCCATCGGCCTTCGGGTCTATGCGTGCGCTACGCCAAAAGGCTATGTCGTGATGCCGGGCGGACTGACCCGCGTGGCGACAGGCGTGGATTCGCGCATCATCACCATGCAGCGCGGGGGCGGCAGCAAGGACACCTGGATACAGGCCAGCAACCAGGTCGAGGTGCCCAACCTGCTCAAACGCACCATCACCTGCCAGGACCTGATCCGCGACGACACCCATCTTTCAAGCCGCGTGGCGGAGAATCTTTTCTGGTTCGGCCGCAATGCCGAGCGTTGCGACAACACCGCCCGCCTGCTGCGGGTCGCGCTGAATTTTCTGTTCAATGTGGGACCGGCAAATCGCGGGGATGAATGGCCGACGGTGGTGGCGCTGTGCACCTGGTTCGGCTTGATTGAATTGCGGAAAAGCACGCAAAGTCAAAGCCAGGCGCAGGCCGGCAAGGTGGCAGCGCTCCTGAGTGATACGAAGGTCGAGGCAGAACTGATGCTGGCAGTGGCTTCGCCCGACGTGCCGGGGCTGGCCAGGCAGCAGCAGCAGCTCTACCAAAGCGCCAGCCAGTTGCGCGAACGCTTTTCCGTTGACAACTGGCGCGCCTTCAACCAGATGGTGCAAAGCGTGTCCGGCGCCGATGCCCGGCTGTCCCAGTCGGAAGCGATGGCCATTCTTGACAACGCCACCACCGCCTTGATGACCATGTCCGGCTTTGCCCTTGACGGCATGACCCGGGACCTGGGCTGGCGTTTTCTGTCGCTGGGCCGGCGCCTGGAACGCCTGCAGTTCCAGGCGGTGACGCTGCAGCATGCACTTAGCATGCAAGCCAACGGCAGCCTGGACTGGCTGCTGGAATTGTCCGACTGCATCATCACCTACCGCGCCCGCTATCGCGTGCAGCCCGAATGGCTGCCGGTGCTGGACCTGCTGTTGCTCGACGAGAGCAATACCCGCTCGATCCTGTTCCAGCTCAAAGGCGTCCTGAAAAGCCTGACGAAGATATCGCTGACCTACGGCTCGTGTGGCGAAGAACAACTGGAGCTGCTCAGGAACGAACTGGTGTTGCTGGATCCCGACACGGACCTGTATTGCGGCAATGCGCACTTGAATAAGCTGCTCTACCGCATCCAGGTGGCCAGTGCGGAAATGTCGGAACGGGTCAGCGTTCAATTCTTCAGCTACACCGGCAGCCATCCAACGAAGACGCAGACAGCATGAATCCTTTGCCCCTGAGCGCTGCCGCGCGCGCCCGTTACCACGTCGTTCACGAAACCGAAGTGAGCTACCGCAGCCCGGTCACGCTGTCGCAGCAATTCCTGCACATGACGCCGAGGTCCTTCGCCCACCAGCAGATCGAGTCGCACGAGGTGTGGGTGACGCCGATAGAAAACGATGGCGTGGACGGGATGGATTATTTTGGCAACAAGACCCGCCAGATCACCATCACCGCTCCGCACCAGAGCCTGCTGGTGCATGCCGAATCGACGGTCGCGCTGATGCGGCGGCTCGATCCGGGCGGCATCGAGGGAACGTCTTCATGGGAAAGCCTGCGCGACCGGCTGCAGCAAGGCATGGACGCCGCCATGGCCGACGCCTACCGTTATCTGTATGCCTCACCGCATGTGAGCTGCAGCCTTGAACTCGAAGCGTTTGCGCGCATCAGCTACACACCGGGCCGGCCACAGATGGATGCCGCGCTCGACCTGACCGAGCGGATTTTTGACGAGTTCGAGTTCGACGGCACCGCGACCGACATTTCCACGCCGCTGGAAGAGGTTTTGCGCGGCCGCCGGGGCGTATGCCAGGATTTTGCCCAGCTGATGATCGGCTGCCTGCGCAGCCTGGGCCTGCCTGCGCGCTACATGAGCGGCTACATCCTGACGCACCCGCCTGTCGGCCAGCCGCGCCTGATCGGTGCCGATGCGTCGCATGCCTGGGTGTCGGTTTTTTGCCCGGGCCTGGGCTGGGTCGATTTCGACCCGACCAACCGCTGCCTGGTGCAGCACGACCACATCACCCTGGGCTGGGGCCGCGACTTCAGCGATGTCACGCCCATGCGCGGCGTGGTGCTGGGCGGCGGCGAGCAGGATCTTGCGGTGCGAGTGACCGTCACGCCGCTGCCGCTGGAGGGCGCAGTCCGGCAAGGCAAGCAGCTAGCAACGGATTGCCAGGGCTGAGCCTTGATGCAGCGGCTTGCCGGCCGGCCGCAGCCTTGGCAGACTCTTTTTTTCGCTGCGTTTTTTTCACTTTACACATCGAGTCACTCCCATGAAGCAACTTTCCAACAGCGGCCAGCAGGCCGTCAACGACATCGCCCAGCGCCACGGCTTCAGCCCGGAGGCGGTCGCGAGCATGCTCGAATCGGTCATCAACGGCAACGGCAGCATGGCGCAGTTCAACCATTTCGAATTCAGCGGCTCCGGCCAGTGGATGCGCGGCGGCATGACCATGGTCTCCGACATGTTCAACGGCCAGCTCAAGGGCCGCGTCGATTCACTGTGCGCCGAACTTTCAAGGCTGCTGGCCAACCAGCCCGGCCTGCTTCAGCTAGGTGGCTTCCAGTCGCAAAACCAGGGCGGCCAGCAGCAGACCAGCCATTCTGGCGGCGGCTCGAACCAGGACGCCCATGCGCCCATGAATCCTTCGGCAAGCCTGTTTGTCGCGCCCGCCCCGGGCACCTCGCCTGACTGGTGGCCGGCCGACCTGCGCTGGCCCAACAGCACCGGCGCGCAGAACGGCGTGCGCTATGCGTACTTTGCGCAGGCGCGCCGCCTGGCCATCGAGTTGAATGGCAGCGTCACCGTCTATGACACGCAGGACCACCAGATCGGCGGCTTTTCGCAGCAGCAGTCCTACGGCGGCTCCGTCACCTTTTCCAGCCAGTACGGCCTGGTGGATGTGACCCGTCTGCCGGTGATATCGATCAATGGCGTGCAGCAAAACCTTAACGTTGCCGGCAACACGAACGGCTTCGCCCCAATTCAGGCAGCTATTCCTGAATTCCTGCCCGAGCACCTGCCGGCCGCCTCCGGGCCGCAAGCCCCTTTCGCGCTCCAGCCTGAATCGCAGTCCCGCACTGGCAACGCCGTGGCAGTTGATGCCGACATTTTCCTGATGATCGAAAAGCTCGCCGACCTGCGAAGCCGGGCCATCATCAGCGATGAAGACTTCAACGCCAAGAAAACCGAATTGCTGGCGCGGCTGTAGGCCCGCCTGCGGGGCTGCAGCGCACCGCCCCGGTCAAGGTAGGACGCATCCGACAGCCTTGTCTGTTGATCACTGATTGCACCGTTGAGTCAAAAAGAGGACGCTCTGCAATCATCAACAGCCGAGCCTTGACGTGTCCGCCATCTTCGACATCACCCACACCACCCACTACCGATATGCCCAGCAGGTCATGCTGGGCGAGCACTGGGTGCAGTTTCGCCCGCGCGACAGCCATGACCTGCGGGTGCTGGCCACCGACATGCGCGTCACGCCCAGCCCGGTGGACATCCGCATGTTCCAGGATGCCTATTCCAATTCCATCGCCATGATCCAGCCGCAAAGCCCGGCGAACGAGCTGGAGGTGGTCTGCATGTCGTCGGTTGAACACACCGGCACCCGCGCCGTCAACTTTCCCATGAGCTCGCGCGCCCAGCAGTTTCCGCTGGCGTATGGAGCCGAAGAACGCCTGGTGCTGCACCACTACCTGACGCCGTTTTATGACGACCCCAGCGGCATCCTGCAGGCCTGGGCGAACCAGTTCATCCGGCCTGACGAGACCACCGGCACCCGCGAGTTGCTGGCGGAAATGACGGAATTCATCCGCAACACCATGAGCTACCACGTGCGCCTCAATCCCGGGGTGCAGACACCGTATGACACGCTGCGGCTCAAAAGCGGCGCCTGCCGGGATTTTGCGACCCTGATGATCGAGGCGGTGCGCCGGCTCGGCTATGCGGCACGCTTCGTTTCAGGCTACCTGTACACGCCCTGGCTGGACACCGAGGACCAGCACAGCCACGGCAACGGCTCCACGCATGCCTGGGTGCAGGTTTACCTGCCTGACGCCGGCTGGATTCCGTTCGATCCGACCAACAACCTGATCGGCGGCACCGACCTCATCCCCGTGGGCGTGGCTCGCCACGCCAGCCTGGCCAAGCCGCTCAGGGGATCGTGGCACGGCGCGCCCGGAGACTTCCTGGGCATGGATGTCACCGTCCAGGTCCGCAAGCGCAGCTGAATCGGATCAAACAGCCCGCAACGGCGGGTTTCGTCCTACGCCGCCAGTTCCGGCCTGCCGATGTGCCGGCTCCGCCAGGGCTGGTTTAATTCATAAGCCTTCGAATTCGCTTGAGCCATGCCTCAAGACCTCCCATTGCCCCGCAGGAACCCTGATGAACGATACCTTGACGAACAGCCCCAGCCCTGCCTTGTCGTTACAAGACGAGCTGGCCCCCACCGCCACCATGGCGCAGCCGTTCAATAGCAACCGGCTGCAAATTGATTCGACGCTGGACTATGTCATCGATGGACTGGCTGAATTTGTATTTCTGATCCATGTGGCCAACGGCATGGGCCAGACGCTGGTCCAGGAAAGCCTGCAGATCGAGCCGCCAACGCCTTTTCGCACCTATTGCGACGGCCCGTCGGGCAACCGCTTTCTGCGATTTCAGGCCCAGCCCGGCCCGCTCAAGGTGGTCTACCGGGCCTTGGTTGACCGCATGATCGAACCGGCCGATGTCAATGCGCCGGAAGTGCCGGTGCACGACATTCCGGACGACATGCTGCATTACCTGCTGCCGACCCGTTACTGCGAATCCGACCTTCTGGGGCCGAATGCCGCCCAACTGTTTGGCCAGTTGCCTCAGGGCTACTCGCGCGTGCAGGCGATTTGCGAATGGGTTCGCGGCAACATCGAATACCGCATCGGATCGACCAATGCCACCACGACAGCGCGCGAAGTCTTCACGCAGCGGGCAGGCGTCTGCCGGGACTTTGCGCACCTGGCGGTGACCTTTTGCAGGGCGCTGAACATTCCGGCCCGGCTGGTCAGCGGCTATGCCACGTTCGACGAACCGCCGCCGGATTTTCACGCCGTCTTCGAGGCCTATCTGGGTGGGCGCTGGGTGCTGTTCGACCCGACCGCCATGTCGCCGCTGGACCAGATCGTGCGCCTGGCGCATGGACGCGACGCGAAAGATGTTGCCTTTGCCACCATTTTCGGCCCCGCGCGCATGATCTCGATGAGCCCCGATGTCATGCTGGTGAACCGCAACGCGGCCTTTGCGGGATGAACAACCACGCAGGGCGGCTTTCGTGCGAGGCGGCGGCCAACCCTCTTGCCGCTATATAGTTAATAGCTGCTCACGCAATGCTGGCCTGCGCAAAAAGCCTATTTCGCTTAAATATAGCCTTCGGGGTTGCCGCTTTGCCAGCGCCAGGCATCCAGGCACATGTCGGCCAGGTTGCGCCTGGCGCTCCAGCCCAGTAACTGCTGCGCCAGCGCGGGGTCGGCATAGCACTGCGCCACATCGCCCGGCCGGCGCGGGGCAATCTGGTAGGCAACTGGACGACCGCTGGCCTTTTCAAACGCCTTGACCACTTCGAGCACGCTGTTGCCCCGGCCGGTTCCCAGGTTGACGGTAAAGCTTTTTTTCGTTTCCAGCAGCGACTGGAGCGCGGCCACATGCCCTTCGGCCAGGTCCTGCACATGGATGTAGTCGCGCACCCCGGTGCCGTCTGGCGTGGGATAGTCGTTGCCGTACACGTTCAGGAAAGGCCGCTTGCCAATCGCCACCTGCGTCACGAAAGGCATCAGGTTGTTCGGAATGCCGCTCGGGTCTTCGCCGATCAGGCCGCTCGGGTGCGCGCCGACCGGGTTGAAATAGCGCAGCACGCCAAGCTGCCAGGACGGGTCGGACACCTGCAGCGCGGACACGATGTCCTCGATCACGAGCTTGGTGTGGCCGTAGGGATTGGTGTGGCTGCGCGGGAAACTTTCGGTGATGGGCACCGACGCCGGGTCGCCATAGACCGTGGCGCTGCTCGAAAACACCAGCGTGCGGCAGCTTGAGGACTGCATCGCCTCCAGCAGGCTGACCGCGCCGCCAATGTTGTTGCGGTAGTACTTGAGCGGCTGGGCCACGCTTTCGCCGACCGCCTTGTCGCCGGCGAAGTGCAGCACGGCAGTAATCTGGTGGCGCGCCAGCACGCTGCCCACCCACGGCGTGTCGAGCACATCGCCTTTTTCACACGCTATGCGCTGGCCGGTGATCTGCTGCAGGCGCTCCAGCACGGCCGGATGGCTGTTGGAAAAGTTGTCCAGGATCACCGGCGTGAAGCCCGCCTCGATCAGCGCGACGCAGGTATGGCTGCCGATATAGCCGGCGCCGCCGGTCAGGAGTATGTTCATGGAGGGGTGGCCTATTTGGATGGAAGGTGTCTGAAAGGTCTGAATCGCCGGGCTCGGACCCTTATGGCGGGCCGGGCAGCCCGGAGTTCATTCACACCGTTGAGTTTCGTCTGATTATGATCAAATCGCTCCCTTGCGCAATACCCATCTGCGCAAGCCGCTATGGATTCAGGAGTTCTTCAGGCGCTGCGCCGGCCGGCGGACGGCAGCCCGGGCGGCCTTGCATCGAAATGAAATTACAGGTTGCGGGCGCCAAAGGTGTCGCAGGCCTTGACGCTGCCGTTCTTCAGGCCGGTGTCGAACCACCGCTGGCGCTGGGAACTGGTGCCATGGGTGAAGCTTTCGGGCACCACGGCGCCCCGGCCCGAGGCCTGCAGGGCATCGTCGCCAATCTGGGCCGCTGCGTTCATGGCTTCCTCGACATCGCCCTGCTCCAGGATCTGCCGAGCGCTCTGGGCATGGTTGGCCCAGACGCCGGCAAAGCAGTCGGCCTGCAGTTCCAGGCGAACGCTCAGCGCGTTGTACTCGGTCTTGCTGACGCGGCCGCGCATCTGCTCCATTTTTTCGTTGATGCCGAGCAGGTTTTGCACATGGTGGCCGACTTCATGCGCGATCACATAGGCCTGCGCAAAGTCGCCGGGCGCGCCCAGCTTGGTTTTCAGGGTTTCATAAAACCCGAGGTCGATGTAGACCTTCTGGTCGCCGGGGCAGTAAAAAGGCCCCATGGCGGCCTGCCCCTGGCCGCAGGCGGTTTGCGTGGCACCGCGAAACAGCACCAGTCGGGGCTCCTGGTAGGTGCCGCCGCCCTTGGCGAACACGTCTTTCCAGACGTCTTCGGTGTCGGCCAGCACGGTGGAGACGAAGGCGGCCATGCGGTCGTCGGCTGGCGGCCTTTGCGCGGGGGCTTGGCTCTGCACCTGCGCGGTGGGCGCGCCGCCGCCGCTGAGCATGCCCAGCAGGGTCAGCGGGTTGATGCCGAACATCCAGCCACCCAGCAATGCCACGACGATGGTGCCAATGCCGATGCTGCGACCGCCCAGCAAGCCGCCACCGCCACCAAAACCGCTGCCGCTGCCGCTGCTGCGCCGGTCCTCGACGTTGCTAGATTCTCGATTGCCTTCCCATTTCATGGTGCCTCCGGATACAAAGTGGTCAACAGGCCGATGGTAATCAAATCGGCGGGACAGGTGGCGAACCCTGTGAAGTCAGCGCTGGCTGCGCGTCCACAGCCCGCCCCGCCCTAGTGGCGGACAAAAACTGCCTCGGTGAAGCGGTGCGTAGCCAGGCCAGGCGACCCGGTCGACGAGCCCTGCCCGGCCAGCACGGCCGGCGGCTCCAGCTGGA
The DNA here is from genome assembly GCF_049895905.1 of Polaromonas sp. DSP2-3-2b2. Lineage (NCBI taxonomy): Bacteria > Pseudomonadati > Pseudomonadota > Betaproteobacteria > Burkholderiales > Comamonadaceae > Polaromonas > Polaromonas sp. DSP2-3-2b2. Next base: position 99,793 of record NZ_JAFCTH010000001.1, read on the forward strand.
CGCCCGTCTGCACTTCAACCTCGGGGAAATGGGTTGAGTCCAGCGCAAGCCGTGCATTGACTTGCGCACTGCACTGCCTGCGCGCCGCGCCGGAATAGTTGGCGGCACAACCGGACAAGGCGGTTTGCGCAGCCTGGTATTGCGCCTGGCGAAGATGCGCCTGTATGACCTGACCGTTCACCACCTGCACAAGGGCAGCCAGAAGCAGCAGAAACAGCAGACCGGCGGCCATGGCGTACCAGGCACGGTCCGACGACATGCCCAACTTGTTCACACGATCAGAAATCATCACCCTGCTCCCTTTTTTCTCTGGAGCGATGCTAATGGTCGAGCTTTGCGGCAAGCGCGGCAATTTGCGCATCCCTGCGTAGGATAGAAGCGTTTTCTATGGTCTGCGCAGGTCAGCGAACCAGACTGGTGCGGCTGCGCCACTTCGAAAAGCTGCCGCAGAGTTCGGCCACCGGCGTGAACAGCCTGGGTGCGGCATGCTGCCGGACCAGGGCTGGCAGCCAGGGCTTACCGACGGCGCGCAAGTGCGGGTCGGACAGCAGATGCACCGAGCGCGCCGAGCGCAGGGCAGCGCCAATGGTTTGTGCGGGTGCATACCAGCAAAGCGGCGCCAGTTGCCGCACCCGCTGGGTGGCAAAGTGCCAGCGCTGCGCTGTCCAGGGATGCTGCTCGTGAAACTCTGCCAGAGCTATGCCCAGCGCCAGTGTGCCTGCGGGCAGGTCGTCGGGCAGCGCGCCCAGTGCCCACGGATGCACCAGCCAGACATCTCGCCCCTGAACGGCCTGCGCATCGACCGGAGCAAAATCGTCCGGCCGTGGCGGCAGGCTGAACCGTTCGGGCTGATTGACGCCGGCTGCGGCGCTGCGTCCAGCAATGGCCGGCTTCGCACTGCGGGCCATGCGGTCCAGCGCCTCATACGATGTGTCGATGACGCTGCCCGGACTGTGCCAGGCTGCAGGCGCATAACGCTGCACGTTCTCGGCATTGAACACATACGGCTTGCTGCTGCCGGTGCCGGCCACCCACTGCCAGCTCAGGTGGTTGCTGGCCAGGTCGCCGTCAAGCAGGTGTGAATACAGCCATTCGGCGCCGACATGCCAGTGGACCTTGCGCAGATGCACCACATAGCTGGCCAGCCACATGCGCGCATGGTTGTGCAGATAGCCGGTGGCGTAAAGCTCGCGCACCGCGCAGTCGATGGCGGGCACGCCGGTTCTGGCTTGCACGATGTCTTCGGGCAGCTCGTTGGCATAGGCAGCCTCTGGCATCAGGCCTTCGTGCAGCGACTGGTGAATGCCTGCTCCGAGATGACTCCACACATGCTGAAAATAGGCGCGCCAGCCCAGCTCGAAGACAAACTTGTGCTGGTCATCGAGCGGGAAGCTTGAGGCCACGCCCGCATACACCTCGGGCAGCGAGACAAAACCATGCGTCAGGTAGGGCGAGAGCCGGGTGACAGCGCCATCCAGGGCATTGCGCGTGCGCGCATAGTCCTGCGGGCGCACGGCCTTGATGCGTTCATGGGCGGCCTGCAAGGTGGGTTCAAAAACAAAGGATGTCATGGGGAAACGGGAGGGTTGACGGCGGACTGGTGAGACTGCGCTTGCTGGATGATGAGAGCGCGCTTTTCAGGGCTCAAGCGGGCGATGTTTTTGACCTGCAGGGCCATGCGCGGATTTTTGGCCAGCTTTGCCTCATGGCGCATTAAAAAATCCCAGTACAGCGTGGTGAAGGGACAGGCTTTGTCGCCCACCGATTCGGCCGGATCGAAGCGGCAGCCCTTGCAGTGGTTGCTCATGCGCTGGATGTATTTGCCGGTGGCGGCGTAAGGCTTGCTGGCCATCAGCCCGCCGTCGGCGAACTGGCTCATGCCCAGCACATTGGGCAGCTCGACCCATTCGACTGCATCGACATACACGCTTAGATACCAGGCATGCACCGCCTGCGGCTTGACGCCGAGCAGCAGCGCATACAGGCCGGTGACCATCAGGCGCTGGATGTGGTGCGCGTAGCCGTGGGTCAGGGTTTGCGTCAGGGCGTCGCGCAGGCAGGTCATGTCGGTCTGGCCGGTCCAGTAAAAACCGGGCAACGCCTGCTGCGCATCCAGTTCGTTGCGCTCGATGTAGTCGGGCATCTGCGTCCAGTAGATGCCGCGCACGAATTCGCGCCAGCCCAGGATTTGCCGGATGAATCCTTCGACCGCAGCCAGCGGCGCGTGCCCTGCCCGGTAAGCAGCCTGCGCCGCCTCGACGACTTCGCGCGCGCCGAGCAGCTTGAGGTTCATCGACGACGACAAATGCGAATGGTAAAGCCAGGTTTCGCCGTTCCACATGGCGTCTTCGTACTGGCCGAACAGCGGCAGCCGCTGGGCAATGAAGGCGTCGAGCGCCAGCAGCGCCTGCGCCCGGGTGACCGGCCAGCCAAAGCTGTCGAGCTTGCCGGGATGGCTGGAAAAACGCGAATTGACCAGCGCCATGACGCCCTGCGTGATGGCATCGGGAGCAAAGACGCTGCGCGGCGGCAGCACGCCCGGCCCTGCAGCGCCAAAGGATTCACGGTTGTCGGCATCGAAATTCCATTGCCCGCCTTCGGGCTTGCCGCCTTCCATCAGGATGCCGTTTTTGGTGCGCAATTCGCGGTACCAGTATTCCAGCCGCAGTTGCTTACGCCCCTGGGCATGGGCGGCAAAGTCGCGCACGGTGCTGAAAAAATGCCGGTCGTCGCGAATGTCGAGCAGCGTGCCAGCAGCTTTCGCCGCCTCGCGTATGGCCTGCAGCACGCGCCAGTCGCCCGGCGCGGTCATGACCAGCGCTTCGGGTGCCAGCCTGGCGGTGGCAGCCTGCAATTCGCCAGCCAGCGTGCCGCAGTTGCCGCTGTCGTCCAGCCGGGTGTAGTGAACCGTCCAGCCCCGTTCGCGCAGCTGGTCGGCAAAGTGACGCATGGCGCTTAAAAACAGGGTGATGCGCTGCTTGGCCGACCACACATGGGTGGACTCCTCGGCCACTTCAGCCATCCAGACGGCATCGAGTTCGGCGTCAAAGCCATCGAAGGCCGAAGCTTGTTCGTCCAGCTGGTCGCCCAGCACCATCACCAGATGGCGCAGCCGCCCCGGCTGGGCCGGAATGGCCGCAGCCAATGCAGCACGGACCCCGGTCATGGCGCTGCGCCGTTGTGCTTTTTCCTGGCCCGGCAGGCATCGGAGCAGTACAGCACCTCGGTCCAGTTTTTCGCCCAGGCCTTGCGCCAGGTCATGGTGCGGCCGCAGACGGAGCAAAGTTTGCTCGGCAAAGCCTGCTTGTTGCCTTTGAAGTCATTTTTCATGGTCTGATTGTGTCAAGACCGAATCGTCAGCTACGGCCAGCCCGATTTTCAAGGGTCATTGCATGCTATATATTTAATAGCTGCTTACGCTTACGGGTATTGCGCTAGACTGGTTTTTTTATTCAAAAACAGCAGCCAGGGCTAGCGTTTTATTTCTCCAGCATCCACTGGATGAAGTACTTGGCGACAAAGCCCACCATGCCAAAGGCCAAGCCCAGAAAGATCACGAAAGTGCCGAACTTTCCAGCCTTGGACGACCACGCCAGCTGCCCGATGATGAACAGCATGTAAAGCATGAACGCGCCCACGCCGAACGACAGGCCAAAGGCGGCCACCTGCTCCTCTGAATAGCCGAACATCAGGCGGCGCCCTCCGGCGGCAGGCGTTCGGGCAGCGAACTGGCATCAACCAGGTCGCGATAGGCATGCCAGCTGGCATGGCCCAGCAGCGGCAGCACCACCACCAGGCCGAGCAGCAGCGTGCCCAGGCCGAGCAGCGTCAGCACCAAAATCAGCGCCGCCCACAAGGCCAGCGGAACCGGGTTGGTCAGCACCGCCTGCCAGCTGGTCAGCACCGCCTGCAGCACATCGACCCGGCGGTCGAGCAGCAAGGGCATGGCGATCACGCTGGAGGCAAAGATCGGCGCCGCCAGCAGGCCGCCCATGGTCATCCAGAGTTCGAAAACATAGTGGCCCGGCGCCAGCACGACGTAGCGCAGAAAATCCAGCGGCGTCTTGACGGGTTCGGGCGCCAAAAGAGTGATCAGCGCGGCCGACGTCAGCACCCAGCCGGTGCCGGCCAGGGCCAGCAGCAGGCCGAAGCGCACCATGCTCCAGTAGCCGCCCCTGGCCGCATAGCGCGAGTACTGCCAGCGCGTCCAAGTGTTGACGATGAGCCGGAGATCGACCGGCTCGCCGCGTTCAATCGCCCGGCTGATGGCATACAGGCTGGTGGCCAGCACCGGCGCCACCACCAGAAAACCCGAAAACGCACCGGCCAGCAGCCAGAAGCGGTCGCGCGCCAGCAGCACCAGCAGGCCGCCGAACGCGGCAGGCACCAGGCCGTGCAGCAGGCTCAGCCAGCCGCCGCGCCGCATGTCGCGGGCACCGCGTGCCAGCCATTTCAGCGGCTGGGCCACGCCGATGCTCCGGATGCCGGGCAGGGCCAAGGCACCGCGACTTGCGCGCGGCGGAAGGGGTGGAGGTGGAGGAAGGTTGGATGGAGGCACAGTGGGGTGAAAGCTTACCTGCAAATCTTCGGGCAGATCCTGATGCGCCGGCAATATCGCTGAAAAATCGACTGGCATTGCTTCATGCAGGCAGGCGATGCGGGCGCTGCGTCGGCGTTTTACGCCCGTTGACCCTTGTCAATGACGAAAATTACGGGCGGGTGCATGATGAACTTAAATTTACCAAGGAGCCCCTCCCATGACCCCAGAACAAGCAACGTCTTACCGTCAGCAATTGACAGACATACGCACCGCCATCCTGGCGCAGATCAGCGACCAGCGTGGCGGCACGCTGGGCCGCGCCGAAGCGGCAGCCGACCATTTCGAGCGGCGCGAGGACTCCAGCGCCCAGGTGGCCACCGAGCGCGAACTGGAGTTTGCCATTGGCGAGCGCGAAACCAGCGAACTGGCCATGATCGACGCAGCCCTGGCGCGCATCGGAGCAGGCACTTACGGCGAATGCATCGACTGCGCGGCTCCCATCCCCGCGCCAAGGCTGAAGGCCAGCCCCGAAGCATCGCGCTGCGTTCCCTGCCAGGAAAAATTCGAACAGCACCAAGCCGCCTGAAACCCGATTTTTTCTATTTTTCCGTACTCTGGAGCAACCGCATTTCAGGCAGTCCGGCAGCATGGCCAGCGACCCATCGCTGGCTTGACCCGCCCATCGCCCTGCCCGCCCGCCCGCCCAAATCCAGGGCGACGCGCATGCTTTGGAATCCGCACCGGCAACGCATGTTGGTACTTGCCTACTGGTCAGGACACGGGGAACTGGTTAGGCTGACGACTGATAACAGACTCGCCTTTTCAACCAAAGCCCCATGACATCCTCCCCTTCCCGAGACAACGGCAGCGTTCCGCCCGCAGCCCTTACGTCACAACCCGAGACGCTGCACGACGAGCTGCCGGTCATGGCCGTGCCGTACGTGCCTCCGCCCCCGGTCGGGCCGCAGGCGATCATGCGGCCGCTCAGTCGGGGCGCGCCCTTTGCCTGGCTGGCCGCCGGATGGCGCGACCTGTCGGCCCACCCCGGCATCGGCCTGTTTTATGGGATTTGTTTCTGGCTCATGGCCATGACGCTCGGCGCCGTGTTTCGCGCCAAGCCCGAATACACGCTGACGATTGCCTCGGGCTGCCTGCTCGTCGGCCCGTTTCTGGCGATGGGGCTGTATGAAGTCAGCCGCCGGCGCGAGCAAGGCCTCAAGCCCGAACTCAGGGCGTCGCTGACCTGCTGGGACAGCCACATCCGCAGCATGGGCATGCTGGTGCTGGTGCTGATCGTGCTGGAACTGCTCTGGGGCCGGGCCTCGCTGGTGGTGTTCGCGGTGTTTTTCAACACCGGCCTTCCTTCGACCACCGGCGTGCTGAACGCCGTGTTCAACCCCGAGAACTGGGAATTCGTCGCCGTTTACCTGGCGGTGGGCGGGATGTTCGCGGCGCTGGTTTTTTCCACCGCCGTGGTGTCAATCCCGATGATCCTGGACCGCGACACCGACGCGGTTTCAGCCTCCGTCACCAGCATCCGGGTGATGTTTTCAAGCCCCGGCGTGATGCTGCTGTGGGGGCTGATCATCACCACGCTGATTGCCGTGGCGCTGCTGCCGTGGGGATTGGGCCTGGTGGTGATCGGGCCGCTGCTCGGCCATGCAAGCTGGCACGCCTACCGGGGAACGGTGAGTTGGCGGGAAGCCGAAGTCCCAGCGGCTCAGACTTCTCCGGGCTGACCAGGAAAAAGAGTCAGCGCAGCGACCTGCTCCTGTGGAAAACCGCTGGCTCAGGGCGTCTTGATTTCCATTTGAATTTCGTTTCGGCGCCACATCGACAAGGTCCAGGGCGGGTCGTAACGCGCAAGCTGGGGCGCGCCGACAGCCTCCAGGTTTTTTGACTTCATCCAGAAGGCTAGATCGTCAGTTTTCTCCTGAACCCTGGAGGCCGTGTTGAAACCGGAGTAGCTCAGCACCGCAAAAGTCCTGGCGGGCATTGCGCGCAACTTCACCGCCTCATTGTTCGGTTTGGGCAGCGTTTGCATCGAGTACTGGCTCGGCATCACGAAATGAATTCGCCATTGGGTAGCGCTGGCCATGGAGGAGGCAGCCGCCACGGGCTCCACGGTCACCGGAGCGGTCATCGCGATCTTCCCGGACGCTGCCACAGGCTCGGCAGTGACCGGAGCCGTCATCGCGATCTTTGCTGACGTCTTCTCTGCCGCTGTGCCTGCCAGCTGGTTGTTGCCAAAAATGTAATCCGCTATCAGCTTGAAGCCCTTGCGGGTAGCCGCATCCATATCGCCTTCGACAAAGGTTTCAGCCACGATGACCGGGGCATAGCGGCGCACTTCGCGGTTGCCGTCCTGGGCCGTGACTTCAAACTTCGGTTCTTCAACGGCCATGACCATGCTCCCTGCGGTTAATCCAATCGTCAAGATGCCTGCAAAACGCGCCTGGCGCAGCAGCAGGCCACGAGGATTCATGCGCTTGCCGGCCTTCATACCCACCCCTGCTTCCAGACTTCGTCATTTTGCAGATCACGCCAGGCGACCCTTTGCGCTGACCGCGAAAACACAGCCTCGATGTCCACCCACTCGGTTTTGTCGCCTTCAACCTCAGGCGCGACAACCTTGGTGACCAGGAAATGCTTGTCCTTGCGGATGGGCTGCACCGCCGTCCATTTGGAAAGAAGCAGCTTTTTCGGATTCAGGGGATTCATGGTGGATGCCATTGTTTAGTCAGCCGAACTGCCGGCCAAACCGCCATCCAGGCTGCCTGATCGTTTTTCGCGGGGTTCAGAAGAAGTTTTCACCTGGCCAGCCGGCTCATTTTGCAAAGCGGGCGGGCACATTTTTTCACCATCCCAGCGCTGTCCGCACCAGCAGACGCCTTCTGCATTGATCATGCAGGTACCGGTTCCGCAGCAGCGGATGTCGTCATTTCTCATGGGTACATTGCCTTTCCTGGTTTGATTTCAAGTCCTGGGCGCCTCACGCCTTGGGCAGCGTCACGCCAACCTGGCCCTGGTATTTGCCGCCCCGGTCCTTGTAGCTGATTTCGCAGACATCGTCCTTGTCGCTTTCAAAAAACAGCACCTGCGCACAGCCTTCACCGGCGTAGATGCGGGCAGGCAGCGGCGTGGTGTTGGAGAATTCCAGCGTCACGTAACCTTCCCATTCGGGCTCGAAGGGCGTGACGTTGACGATGATGCCGCAGCGCGCGTAGGTGCTTTTTCCCAGGCAGATGGTCAGCACGTTGCGCGGAATCCGGAAGTATTCCAGCGTGCGGGCTAGAGCAAAGCTGTTGGGCGGAATGATGCAGCTGTCGCCATGCATGTCAACGAAGCTTTTCTCATCGAAATTCTTCGGGTCCACCACGGTGCTGTGGATGTTGGTGAAAACCTTGAACTCGGGCGCGCAGCGGATGTCGTAGCCGTAGCTCGACGTGCCGTAGCTGATGATCTTGTGGCCATCGCGCTCACGGACCTGCTTGGGTTCAAAAGGCTCGATCATGCCGGTGGTTTCCGCCATGTGGCGTATCCATTTATCGCTCTTGATGCTCATTGTCAGTGCTCTCCAGTACCGCCGATTGTAAGCAGCGGCATGGCTGATGACCCTTGGGTTGAAAGGCGCATCGTGCCCAGACTGCCAGGAGTCTGTATGCTGATCGGATGTGGTCCAAATAATTTAACGAGGTGTTCAACATGCTCATTCGTTTGTTCTATGTCAGCGCCGCTGCGGTTCCGCAAACCACCACGGTGACCGGCACAATTCTGAAGGCAGCGCACGCCTGGAACGCGCACAACGGCATCACCGGCGTGCTGTGCCAGGGACAAGGGGTGTTTTTGCAGGTGCTCGAAGGCGAGCGCGACGCGGTCACCGCCCTGTTCGAGCGCATTGCAGCCGACCAGCGCCACAAGAATGTGGAGATGGTTCACTGCGAAACCATCACCCGGCGGCGCTACGAAAAATGGGCGATGGCGCATGTCCAGCTCTGCGACCTGGACCCGATGACCCAGATCGAATGGCCTGCATTCGACCCTCATTCGGTGACCGGGCTGCTGGTCATGGCCCGGATAGACGAGCTGATTGCCCAGGGAACAGTCCTCAGCGCGCCAGACGCTTGAGCGGCCCGGCGGGCCACCCGCCCTGGCCGGCTTGCCGACTCAGCCAGCCTGCGAAATCACGGTCTTTTCCACCAGCCGGTCGTCGCCCAGCACGATCATGGCAAACAGCTGCTCGTCCAGGCTGGCCGCCAGCGCCGTCCTGCGCGCCAGCAGCGCCGTAGCCTGCGGATTGATCACGACAAAGTCAGCCTCGCAGCCGGGCAGCAGGTTGCCGACAACGCCCGACAAACCCAGCGCCTGCGCGGCGCCGGCGGTGTGCTGCCACCACAGGTGCTGCGGGTTCAAGGAAACGCCGGGCTTGGTCTGCCCTTCCCTGCCGACATAGTACGCGGCCAGCATGGTGTGAAACGGACTGAACGAGGTGCCGCCGCCCACGTCGCTGGCCAGCCCGTAGCCAAAACCCACGCGGTCGGCGCCGGCGTAGTCGAAAAATCCGCTGCCCAAAAACAGGTTGCTGGTCGGGCTGACGGCAGCGGCAGCGCCCGTGCGGCGCATCAGCGCCCGGTCTTCGTCGTCAAAGTGAATGCAGTGGGCATAGATGGCGCGCGGGCGCATCAGGCCGAACTGCTCATACACGCTCAAGTAGCTGCGCGCTTCGGGGAACAGCGCGCGCACCCAGGCGACTTCGTCTTTGTTCTCGGCAACATGCGACTGAATCCACACGTCCGGGTATTTCGCGGCCAGCTCGCCGGCGCCGCGCAGCTGGGCGGCGCTGCAGCTGGGCACGAAGCGCGGCGTGATGGCATAGCCCAGCCGGTCCACGCCGTGCCAGCGCCGGATCAGCGCTTCGGTGTCCGCCAAGCTTTGCTGCGTTTCGTCGCGCACGCCGTCGGGCGCATGCTGGTCCATCAGCACCTTGCCGGCGATCAGGCGAAGCTGGCGCTTTTGCGCCTCGGCAAACAGCGCATCGACCGATTCGGGATGCGAGGTGGCAAAGGCCAGCGCCGTGGTGACGCCGTTGCGCAGCAGCTCTGCTATGAAAAATGTAGCTATCTGCGCGCTGTGGTCCTGCGCAGAGAAGCGTTTTTCTTGTGGAAAGGTGTAATTTTCCAGCCACGGCAGCAAGCCCTCGGCCGGCGAGCCAATCACGTCGACTTGCGGAAAATGGATGTGCAGATCAACAAAGCCCGGCGCGATGATGCGGCCGGGTAAATGCTCGGTCGGCAGGCCGGCAAAGCGCGGCGCCAGTTCGGCATGAGGGCCAAGCGCCTGCACCACCTGCCGGCCCCGGGCATCCGGCCCGACGACGAGCAGGCCGTCGGCTTCCAGCACCGCCCGGGGAACCGCAGGATCGGGGAAATAAAGAATCGAGGCGCGATAGGCTTTCATCGCGGCAAGGTTACCCGATCACAGCAGCCGGCTCACCCGGCAGCCGTCGCCAATCGAGACGCGCCAGACCCGCACCGAGCTCAAGGCCGGCAGCGCGGGCAGCAGTTTTCTGAAAATGAACTGGCACAGGTTTTCCAGCGTTGGCGGACCCAGCCCTTGCACCTCGTCAAGCAGGTGGTGGTCGAGCTGCTCGCGCAGCAACGCCACCTCGCGCCGCACCAGCCCCAGGTCGATCACCATGCCCGTGGCCGGGTCGGGCTGGCCGGTCAAAAACACCTCGGCGTTGTAGGTATGGCCGTGGATGCGCTTGCTGCTTTCGGTTTCAATCGCGCGGTCCAGCGTGTGCGCGGCGTCAAAAAAGAAGGTCTGGCTGATTTCGCAGACCATGGGCGCACTGTTCATCGGATTCCTGTGATCTTGTGGGTTTGCAGGCTGAGCCGCCAGGCGGGCTGCGCCAGGCACAGCGCAATGCAGGCATCAAGGTTGCGCTGCCGGTCCGGGTTGTCCATCGGCTGCAGGAAGCGATGGCTGAAATGGGCCGCCTGCAGTTCAGCCCAGTCAAGCGCCGGCTGCGGCCAGACGACCTTGAGCTCATCGCCTTCGCGCTGGACCCAGGGCGCGCCGGCCTTGGGGCTGACGCAGATCCAGTCAATGCCGGGCGGCGCAGCAATCGTGCCGTTGGTTTCCACCGCGATGGTGAAACCGCGCGCATGCAGCGCCTCGATCAGCGCGCCATCGACCTGCAGCAGCGGCTCGCCGCCGGTCATGACGACAAAGCGGTGCGCGCGGTCGCCGGCGGGCCACTGGGCCTCGATCTGGCGCGCCAGCGCCTCGGCCTCCCGGAACCTGCCGCCCAGCGTGCCGTCGGTGCCGACAAAGTCGGTATCGCAAAACCGGCAGACAGCGCTGGCGCGATCGGCTTCGCGGCCTGACCACAGGTTGCAGCCGGCGAAACGGCAAAAAACTGCTGGCCGGCCGGCATGGCTGCCCTCGCCTTGCAGCGTGTAAAAAATTTCCTTGACCTGGTAGCTCATGGTGATTCCTGCGTCCTAGTTGTTCAGCTTGCCCTGAATGCCCTGCACCAGGAAGTTCATGTTCAAAATCTGCTCGTCGCTGAACGTTTTGCCGGCGGCCAGCACTTCATGGCCTTCGTTGTCCAGCAGCGCGGTGCGCGCCTTGAAGGGGTGCAATCTGCCGGCGGCAATGTCGCGCTGGCGGGCCAGCACTTCGGCGGCGACCTGTTTCGGCACCTTGGGGCCGAAGCTGTCCACGCGGATCATGCCTTCCTTCACGCCGCCCCAGAGCGCGGCGCTCTTCCAGCTGCCGTTCAGCACGGCTTTGGCGCGGCCGGTGTAGTAGTCGCCCCACTGGTGGGTGATGGCCAGCAGCTGCGCATCGGGCGCGACCTTGCGCATGTCGGAATGGTAGGCAATCGCCAGCTTGCCGCGCTCCTGCGCGGCGCTCATCACGGCGGTCGAGCCGGTATGAAAGGCGATCACCTCGACGCCCTGGTTGAACAGCGTCATGGCTGCTTCGCGCTCGCGCGGCGGGTCGAACCAGGCGCCGAGCCAGACCACCTTGACCGTCGCCTGCGGATTGACCGAGCGCATGCCCAGCGCAAAAGCGTTGATGCCCTGGATCACCTCGGGAATCGCAAAGCCCGCCACATAGCCGGCGCTGCGGGCCAGCCGTCCGGCGGCAATGCCGGCCAGGTAACGGCCTTCGTAATAACGCACATTGGCCACCGCCACGTTGGGAGCGGTCTTGTAACCGGTGATGGACTCGAACTTCACATCCGGAAAGTCTTTGGCGACCTTGAGCGTCGGCTCCATGTAGCCAAAGCTGGGCGTGAAGATCAGCCGGTGGCCTTGGCTGGCCAAGTCGCGGATCACCCGTTCGGCGTCAGCGCCTTCGGCGACGTTTTCGACATGGGTGGTCTGGACCCGGTCGCCCAGCGCCGCCTGAACGGCCTGGCGTGCTTCGTCGTGCTGGTGCACCCAGCCGGCTTCGGTGACCGGCGCGACATAGACAAAGCCGATTTTCAAGGGCGCCGCTGCCGGGGATTGAGATAGGGCGGAAGAAATAAAACAGGCGGCCACGAGCGTGGCGGCGAGGTTTTTATACATGGTAGTCCTCTACATGGCCCCGGAAAAATAAAAACACCAGCGCGCCGGGACAGCGCGCTGGTGAAAACCTGATTTTAGCGGTTTACTTTAAAACCGGATAAGCGCGCACCATCCAGGCATACATGACCGCGCCGACCAGCAGGGCGCTGGCGGCAATCTGCAGCGACAAGGTGAAGCCTTCGCCGGTGGTCGCGCTGTGTCTGAGCAGCAACGCCACCAGCGGCGGGCCGGCGATCTGGCCCACGCCGTAGGCCGCCGTCAGCAGGCCGATGAAGCTTGATGCCGTGGCAGGGCGCAGGCGCCGCACCTCCTGCAGCCCGAAAAAGGTGATGGCGGTAAAGGGAAAGCCCAGCAACAGGCTGCCGATGACAAAGCCGGCCAGAGTGGGGCTCCACAGGCTGGCGGCAATGCCCAGCGCCTGCACCGCATAGCAAATGCCCAGGCGCACCCGCATGTCGCCATGCGGCAGGCGCGTGGCCAGCAGCGCGCCCGCCATGACGCCCAGGCCGAAGATCGGCCAGAACAGGTCCAGCCAAGCCGAACCGGGCAGTGCCGCGCGCGCGATCACCGGCAAAAAGGTGGCGGTGATGATGTAGCCAAAACCGGCCAGGCTGTAGGCCAGCGTCAAGGCGGCCATTTCAGCCGGGCCATGATGCGTGGCCGCTGCGCCGGACAGGCTGGCGGCGTGCGGGCCTGGCGTGCCGAGCGCCTTCAGGCGTTCGTCGCCGCCGCGAAAAATGCGCCACACGGTCGCCGACAGCGCGAAGGCCAGCACGCCCAGGATCATCCAGCCGGTGGCCGCCGCTAAGTGCCGCGCCACCATGCCGCTGGCCAGCAGACCGCTCACGATGATGCCCGCGCCGGGGCCGGCGTAGATGATGCCGCCCATGCTGGGGACGCCCAGCCGGGCCAGATGCGACAGGCACCAGCCCGAGGTGTAGACAAACACCACCGCGCTGGTCACGCCGGCGGCAAAACGCAGCGCCGGCCAGGCGGCCGGAAAAGGCCAGGCCATCGCCAGCGTCAGCGCGCCGGTCGCCAGCAGGCCGGCGCGCACCAGCGACGAAAAAGCCAGCGCAGGCAGCCAGCGCAGGCGCGCCCAGAGCCACGGCTGGAGCGTGCAGAAAATGGCGCCCAGCATGTAACCAAGGTAATTGGCGCTGGCCAGCCAGCTGGCGCCCGGCAGATCGACCACGCCGTCGGCGAGCATCATCGGCAGGATGGGCGTGAAGGCAAACCGGCCGATGCCCATGGCCACGGCCAGCGACACCAGCCCGGCCAGTGCAATCGGCCATGCGCTTGACGGCGTTGCAGATATCGGTTTTGTTGTCGAAAGCGCCATGCCGGGTGTGTCTTTTCTCGTTTGCTCTTGTTCCGGGGGCCGGGAATCCGGCAGGTGCGCGAAAGCCGCAGGGTGCTATTGTTTCAGGTCAGCCTGAAGTCAAGCCAGGGTCGATTATCAAGGGCGTGCCGCCCATACCTGGCGCAGTTGCTCAGACAGCTTCATCGGGTCGAAGGGCTTGGAAATCACCTCCAGCGCGCCCAGGGCCTTGTAGAGCGCCACTTCGGCGGCCTGCACCTTGGCGGTCATGAAGACCACCGGCGTGTGCGCCGTGGCGGGCAGTTTGCGCAAGGCCTGCAAGGTGCTGGGCCCGTCCATGCCGGGCATCATCACATCGAGCAGCAGCAAGTCGGCCATGGCGTCCGGGGCGCAATTGAGCGCCTCCTGACCCGAAGCGCAGGCCATGACGGTAAATCCGCCCACGACCTCCAGCGCCATCTTGGCCACCAGACGAATGTCGGGCTGGTCTTCAACATAAAGGATGCGGCACAGCGGTGAGGACATGATCAATCTTGATGGGTGGGATGAATGCGCTCGGGGTTCCCGCAATGTTCGGGAATCAGAAGAGCGTGCTGAATCGCATTGAGCAATTCGGTGTTCGAGGTATTGGATTTGACCAGGACGGCTTCAACCTGTCTGCTTTGAGCCGGGTCTTCATCGCAGGCCGAAAACACGATCACCGGCGGCCTGGGGTTGAGTTTGTCGATGTCTTCGAACAGGCTCCAGCCCGAATCCTCGCCCAGCGCAAGGTCCAGCAGGATCAGGTCAAAGGAGTTCTCGCGCAGCCGGGCACGGGCTTCACTGAGCGTGGCCGAAAACTCGAACACGGCGCTGTCCTGCACGACGGCGGCAACGACGCTCTGGATGTCGGGATCGTCTTCCACATGCAGGATGCGCGGCTTTGCGCTCTTGGAGCCCGCCACGGCCCGGCGCACGCTGTGCACCAGACGACTTTCGTCGATGGGTTTTTCAAGCCAGTCCGACACCGTGAGCAGCTTTTTATTGAATTGCAGGCGCCCTTCCCCGGCCATGGCGGAGATCACCACGACCGGCAGGTGGCGTGTGCGTTCATCGGCGCGCAAGGCATTGATAAAGGAGGCGCCGCCCTGGAGATTCAAGTCCACGGTCAGCGCCACAAAGCCGCCGCGCAGAACGCGTTCCATCGCCTGCGATGCGCCATGCACCATTTCCGAATCAAATCCCGCTTTTTCCAGCATCATGCTGATCAAAAGCGCGACGTCCGGATCGCTCTCGCAGATCAGGATGCGTGGCCGCGCGCGGACGGCGTGAGCGCCCGGAGGCGGCAGCTGCGCCGCTGGGTCCGGGCTCTGCCATTCGGGCAACTCGAAGAAAAACGTGGATCCCGCGCCAGCCTTGCTGGCAAAGCCGATCTGGCCACGCATCTTGTGGACCAGGGCCTGTGAAATATTGAGCCCCAGGCCGGTTCCGCCTTTTTGCCGGCTGTCGGAAGCATCGGCTTGCGAGAACTTCTGAAATATCCGGTCGCGAAAATCCTCGGGAATGCCCGGGCCGCAGTCAACCACCTCCACACGGACACCCTGCTCGACCCGCAACACCTTGACGGTCACCGTACCGTCTGGCGGTGAAAACTTCACGGCATTGGACAACAGGTTGGTCACGACCTGCACCAGCCGGTCGCTGTCGACGCTTGCCTGCAGCGAGGCATCGGGCGCTTGCAGCAGCAGCTTCACGCCGTGCTGGTCGGCAAAGCCTTGGTTGGCCGCCATGGCCTGCTGCACCAGTTGCGCCATGTTGACAACCTTCAACTCCAGCCGCATCTTGCCGGACTCGATTTTTTCGCTGTCCAGGATGTCGTTGATCAGGCGGATCAGGCGTTCGCAGTTCTTGTTCGCAATGTCCACCAGGGTTTTCACGGCGTCGGGCAGTTCACCTGCCACACCGCCGAGCACCAGCCCCAGCGAGCCCCGGATGGAGGTCAGCGGCGTGCGCAGTTCATGGCTGACGGTCGAGATGAATTCGGTTTTCATGCGGCTGATCCGCTTGAGCTCGGTGATGTCAGCGCCCAGCGAGTAAAAACCGATGACCTGGTCTTGCTCCGGTCCTTCGCCATAACGCGGGGCGTATTGCAGGTCGTAGATTCTGAGATCGCCCAGCCGGTTCCTGAAGGCCTGCTCGTAGCGAACCGGGTAACCGCGCAGCACCTCGTCGAATTCGTCCTTCACCCGCTCGTAGACTTGCGGGCCGGCCAGTTCTTCCAAGGTGCGGCCATGGATCTGCTTGGCACTCAGGTTGAAGAGTTCTTCATAGGCCTGGTTGTGAAAGCGAAATCGCTGGTCGCGGTCCCGGTAGGCAATCAGGGCGGGCACGGTGTCGGTGATCTGGCGCAGCATGGACTCGCTTTCCCGGGCTGAACTGACGGCCTGGCTCAAGTCCGTGTTCGTGAGTTCGAGCATGACCAGCGCCGCCAGATCGTGCAACGCGGCAGCATCTTCCGGGCTGAATTTCCGTGGCGCCGGATCAATCAGGCACAAGGTGCCGACTTTATGGCCTTGCGGCCCCTTTAGCGGCATGCCTGCATAAAAGCGGATGCCCAGGGGCCCCGTCACCAGGGGGTTGTCCGCGAAACGCGGATCAAGCGATGCATCTTCAAGGACAAAAGGCCCATCGGCCAGAATCGCGTGGCCGCAAAACGAGACAGTTCGAGGCGTTTCCCGTGCATCAAGCCCCTGGCTCGACTTGAACCACTGGCGTTCCTGATCAACCAGCGACACCAGCACGGTGCGCACGCCGAACAGGCGCTGCGCAATGCGCGTCAGACGGTCAAAGCGTTCTTCTGGCAGCGTATCGAGCAGGTGCAAATTGTGCAGTTCGGCCACGCGGTCCAGTTCATCCGGCGGTTTTATCGGTTCAAGCATCTGTATTGTTCGTTTCCCATTCAAGGACTGGCTTCATCCCTGCGATGAGGGCGCACGGTGTAACAGCACTATAAGCAAATCCGTGAAGGCGTCATTGGACAAGCTGCGCTGGAAATTCGGTCGTTCTGTGCGCATTGGCGGGCGCCGGTGCTCAAGGTGCCCGATGGTTTTTTGCTACTGAATTCATAGCTGCTTGCGCATACCAGGCATGCGCAAGCAGCCTATTTGATAACAAAAAATTTGTTTTCCGGCCCGAAACAATGCGCGCTATTGGAAAGCCTCGAAAGTCGCATCCAGCCGGTCGATATGGCGCCGCTTGGCCGCGTCGTCGATGAAGCTGGCCTCGAAACTGTTGCGCGCCAGGCGGTAGGCGTGTTCGGCGTTGAGCGGGCCGGCGGCAAAGGTCTGCGTGAAGTTCTCGTTCAAGTAGCCGCCAAAGTAGGCCGGGTCGTCGGAATTGACGGTGGCGGCCAGCCCCGCGTCCAGCAACTGGCGCAGGTTGTGGCTGGCCAGGTCGGGGAACACGCACAGCTTGAGGTTGGACAGCGGGCAGACAGTCAGCGCGATGCGGTCCTTGGCCAGCCGCTGCATCAGCAGCGCGTCCTTGCTCGACTGCACGCCGTGGTCGATGCGCTCGACCTTGAGCACATCGAGCGCGGTCCAGACATAGGCAGGCGGGCCTTCCTCGCCGGCATGCGCTACCAGGTGAAAGCCCAGTTCGCGGCAGCGGGCGAACACTCTGGCGAACTTCTCGGGCGGATTGCCGACCTCGCCGGAATCCAGGCCAATGCCGATGAATTTTTCCTGAAATGGCAGCGCCCGTTCCAGCGTTTCAAACGCTTCTTCTTCGCTCAGATGGCGCAAAAAGCACAGGATCAGTGAAGCGCTCACGCCCAGTTCCGCCTGCGCATCGACGCAGGCGCGGTGCAGGCCGTTGATCACCGTTTGCATGCTGACGCCGCGCGCCGTGTGCGTCTGTGGGTCGAAAAACAGTTCGGCGTGGACCACGTTGTCCTGCGCCGCCTTGACAAAATAGGCGCGCGCCATGTCGTAGAAATCCTGCTCTCTCAAGAGCACGCTGGCGCCGGCGTAGTAGATGTCGAGAAAGCTCTGCAGATTGGTGAAGGCATAGGCGCTGCGCAGTTCGTCCACGCTGGCATACGGAATCTGCACGCCGTTGCGCCTGGCAAGCGCAAAGATCAGTTCAGGCTCCAGCGAGCCTTCGATGTGGATGTGCAGTTCGGCCTTGGGCATCTGCCTGAGCAGCGCGGGCAAGCGGTCGGCGGCAACGGGTTTGACGATGTTCATGGCAACTCCAGAAATAAAAAAGGCTGCCCGAAGGCAGCCCGCAAGTATCTCTGTTTTGCCGTCCTCCCCCAACGGGAAAAGGGCGCAACCGGAGATCAGCCGCCCGGAACCTTGCCTTCGACGCCCTTGACATAGGTCTTCAGGCCGCCGAGGAACTTGTCGTCGGCGACCACGTCCTTGGCTACCAGCTCCTTGCCGGTGTTGTCCATGATCGGGCCTTTCCAGATGGAAAAGCTGCCGTCCTTCAGGCCTGCCCTGACTTCGTCGATGCGCTTTTTGGTGTCTTCGGGAACGTCGGCGGCGATGGACACCAGGTCAATCGCGCCTTCCTTCACGCCCCACCAGGCCGAGGTGCCGCCGGTCCACTTGCCTTCGAGCGCCTCGCCCACGGACTTGACGTAGTACGGACCCCAGTTGATCACGGCCGATGCCAGGTGGGCCTTGGGACCATAGGCGGTCATGTCCGAATCCCAGCCGAAGGCGCGCTTGCCCATTTTCTCGGCGGTCTGCAGCACGGCCGACGAGTCGGTGTTCTGGAACAGCACGTCGGCGCCGCCGTTGATGAGCGCCGTGGCGGCTTCGGTTTCCTTGGGCGGGTTGAACCATTCGTTGACCCAGACCACCTTGGTGGTGATTTTCGGATTCACCGACTGCGCGCCCAGCGTGAAGCTGTTGATGTTGCGAACGACCTCGGGGATCGGCACCGAGCCGACCACGCCCAGCGTGCCGGTCTTGCTCATCTTGCCGGCCACGACGCCGGCCATGTAGGCGCCTTCGTAGGTGCGGCTGTCGTAGGTGCGCAGGTTGGCGGCGGTCTTGTAGCCGGTGGCGTGCTCAAACTTGACATCCTTCAGGTCGGCGGCGACCTTGAGCATCGGCTCCATGTAGCCGAAGGTGGTGCCAAAAACCAGCTGCGCGCCTTGAGATGCCATGTCGCGGATGACGCGCTCGGCATCGGCCGACTCGGGAACTTTTTCGACAAAACTCGTGACAACCTTGTCGCCAAATTCCTTTTCGACCGCCTTGCGGCCGTTGTCATGCGCGTAGGTCCAGCCGCCGTCGCCGACCGGGCCGACATAGGCGAACGCGATTTTCAGGGGTGCGGCCTTGGCCGGGGCAGCAGCGGTTGGCGCCGGTGCGGGCGCAGGCGCCGCTTCCTCTTTCTTGCCGCAACCCGCGAGGGCGGCCGCAGCCACCGCCGAAAGGGCCGCCAGCTTGAGCAGGGAACGTTTTTGCAGGTCTGTCATGTCATGTCACTTTCGTTCAAGGGTCAAAAAAATCGGTCGCGCCAGGGTTGGGAAAGCGCCATTATCGGGCGCGAAAAACTCAGGCTCCAGGGTAAAACGGCTTGCCGATGGACGTCGGCATGTTGATGCGGATCCACAGCGGATTGCGCGAAATCAGCACCAGCACCACGATGGTCGCCAGGTAGGGCAGCATCGACAAAAACTGCGGCGGCACATCGACGCCCAGCCCCTGCAGGTGAAACTGCAGCATGGTCACGCCGCCGAACAGGTAGGCCCCAAGCAAGACCCGGGCCGGGCGCCAGGTGGCAAAGGTCGTCAGCGCCAGCGCGATCCAGCCCTTGCCGGCAATCATGCCCTCGACCCACAGCGGCGTGTAGACCACCGACACATAAGCGCCGGCCAGCCCGCACAGCGCGCCACCCGCGACCACGGCGGCCAGGCGGATGCGCCGCACCGGGTAGCCCAGCGCATGCGCCGACTCGGGGCTTTCGCCGACCGAGCGCAGCACCAGGCCGGCGCGCGTGCGGTACAAGAACCAGATCAGCCCGGCGGTCAGCGCCATCGCGATGTAGACCATCGGATGCTGGCGAAACAGCGCCGGGCCGATGAAGGGAAGGTCGGCCAGCCACGGAATCGGGTAAAGCGTTTGTTCGGGCAGCTTTTCCTGCACATAGTTGATGCCGGCAAAGGCCGAAAAGCCCGCACCAAACAAGGTCAGCGCCAGCCCGGTGGCGTACTGGTTGGTGCCCAGCCAGATCACCAGCCCGCCAAAAATGGCCGCTAGACCAGCTCCGGCCGCCATGCCGGCGGCAAAGCCCAGCCAGGTGTTGCCGGTGTGCACCACCGTGGCAAAGCCGGCGATGGCGGCGCACAGCATCATGCCCTCGGCGCCAAGGTTGACGATGCCGGCTTTTTCATTGATCAGCAGGCCGAGCGAGGCAATGGCGAGCACGGTGCCAGCGCTCAGGGTCGAGGCCAGCAGCAAGGCGGTGGAATCCATCAGCGGGCTCCTTGGGCGGAAAGGGGAAGCGGCCGGGACAGCCGCAGGCGATAGGCAATCAGGGTGTCGCAGGCCAGCAGGTTGAACAACAAGAGCCCCTGGAACACGCCGGTGATCGACTTGGGCAGGCCCAGGCGCGACTGCGCGAGTTCGCCGCCGATGTAGAACATGCTCATCAAGAGGGCTGAAAACACCATGCCGACCGGATGCAGCCGGCCGACAAAGGCGACGATGATGGCAGCAAAGCCATAGCCCGCCGGCACATAGGGCGTGAGCTGGCCAATCGGCCCGGCCACTTCCAGCGCACCGGCCAGCCCGGCCGCGCCGCCCGAGACCAACAGCGCCACCCACAGCGCGCGGCGCGACGAAAACCCGGCGTAACGGCTGGCGGCCGGCGCCAGGCCGCTGACTTCCTGCGCAAAGCCAGCATAGGTGCGGTAGAGGTAAAGCCACAGTGCGCCCACGCCGACCAGCGCCAGCACAATGCCAATCGTCACCCGCGAGCCGGCCATCAGCCGGGGAATCTGCGTGACGGCCTCGAAGTTCTTGGTCTGCGGAAAGTTGTAGCCGTTCGGGTCTTTCCACGGGCCGAACACCATGTAGTTCAGGATCAGGCCGGCCACATAAACCAGCATCAGGCTGACCAGGATTTCGTTGGCATTGAAGCGGTCGCGCAAAAACGCGGTGATGCCCGCCCAGAACATGCCGCCCAGCACACCCGCCAGCAAGATGGCCGGAATGATCCACGGCCCGGTGGTCTTGTCGGCCAGCAGCGCCACGCCGCCCGCCGCCAGCGCGCCGATGACGAACTGCCCCTCGGCGCCGATGTTCCAGACATTCGAGCGAAAGCACACCGCCAGCCCCAGCGCAATGATCAGGAGCGGCGTGGCCTTGACCAGCAATTCGCCGATGGCATAGGGCGACCTGACGGGTTCCCAGAAAAACACCTGCAGGCCCTTGACCGGGTCCTTGCCCAGCGCCAGGAACAAAGCAATGCCGATGGCCACGGTCAGCAGCAGCGCCAGGATGGGCGAGGCGTAGCTCCAGAAGGACGACGGCTGCGGCCTGATTTCGAGCTTCATGCCGCACTCCCCGCAGTGGCGGCAGGGGCCCACAGGCCGCTCATCCACAAGCCGACCTTTTCCACCGTCGCGTCGGCACGCGGCAGCGAAGGCGACAGCTGGCCCTTGGCCATGACATACAGCCGGTCGCAGATTTCAAACAGTTCGTCGAGTTCCTCGCTGACCACCAGCACCGCGCAGCCGGCGCCGGCCAGCTTGAGCAGTTCGCCGCGAATCTGGCTGGACGCGCCCACATCGACGCCCCAGGTCGGCTGCGAGACGATCAGCAGCGCCGGGCCGGCATCGATCTCGCGGCCCATGATGAATTTTTGCAGGTTGCCGCCCGACAGCGACTTGGCCGCCGCCTGCGGTCCGCCGCACTTGACCTTGTAGCGCTCGATCGTCTGCCGGGCCTGTGCCAGCAGCTTGCCGCCGCTGATCCAGCCGCTGGAAGACACCGCATCCCGGCGCGTGAGCAGCAGGTTGCGCGCCAGTGACAGGGTCGGCACGGCGCCGCGCCCCAGCCGTTCCTCGGGAACGAAATGCAGGCCGAGCTGGCGGCGGCGCGCCGGGCTCATCCGGCCGGCACTTTGCCCCCTGACGGTGATCGCGTCGCTCGCGGCGCGCGTGTCCTCGCCCGACAGCGCGTACAGCAGTTCCTTCTGGCCGTTGCCCGAGACCCCGGCAATGCCGACCACCTCGCCGGCGCGCACCTGCAGCGCCACCTGGCTCAGATCGACGCCGAACTGGTCTTCCCTGGCCAGGTCGAGCTGCTTCACATCGAGCACGATGTCGCCGGTTTTGACAATGCGACGCTCCAGCGCGGGCGGCTCGGCGCCGATCATCAGGCGGCTGAGCGACGCATTCGATTCCTCGCGCGGGTCGCATTCGCCGGTGACCTTGCCGCCGCGCAAAACCGTGCAGGCGGTGCACAGCGCGCGGATTTCGTGCAGCTTGTGGCTGATGTACAAGATGCTGCAACCCTCGGCTGCCAGCTTGCGCAAGGTGACGAACAGGTTTTCCACCGCCTGCGGCGTGAGCACCGACGTCGGTTCGTCCAGGATCAGCAGCTTGGGGTGGGTCATCAGCGCGCGAACGATCTCGACCCGCTGGCGCTCGCCCACGCTGAGCGTGTGCACCGGCCGCGTCGGGTCAAGCTGCAAACCATAGGCCTGGGTGGTTTCCAGGATGCGCCGGGACACCTCGGCCAGGGTCAAATGCTTGCCCAGCCCGAGCCAGACGTTTTCGGCCACGGTCAAGGTGTCGAACAGGCTGAAATGCTGGAACACCATGCTGATGCCCAGCGCGCGTGCCTCCTGCGGATTGCGCACGGTAACCGGCTGGCCGTCGATGGCCATGCTGCCGGCGTCGGGCTTGACCGAGCCGTAGATGATCTTCATCAGCGTGGACTTGCCGGCGCCGTTCTCGCCCAGCACCGCATGGATCTGGCCGGGCAGCACGTCAAGGGCAATGTCGCTGTTGGCGACCACGCCGGGATAGCTTTTGCTGATGCCGGCAAGCTGCAGCCGGGGCGTCGGGGCCGCGCCGGAGGCCGCGAAGGTGGAGGGAGCAGTCAAGGGCATTCTGGTGATCTGGATATCTTGTTTTTTTAAGGCTTTTAGCCTTTATACGCTTACGTTACGGGCGTAGTCAGCTATTTTTTTAAGAGCACTGGGGTCATGGGAAAGCACGCTTGGCAGCGCGGCATTTTCCTTGCTTTGCATGCTGGCTGCCAGCCTTGGCGCAAAGCTTGCAGCAAGCTTGATGCCACGCCGGCGGCATCGAGCGCTTGGCATGCCGGAGCGCTGATACCTGCCTACCCTGGCGGGTAATATGAAGCGCTGCAGGCAGCGCACGGCCCGATTGTTTTAACCTGATTTCCATGACCATCCACCCTCTCGCTGTTCAGCCCGCTGTCAAAAACATCCGCTTCATCCGCAAGGGCGAAGTGGTCAATCTCGGCAATGTACCACCCGAACGCACCGTTTTGGAGCTGCTGCGCGAAGACCTCGGCTGCACCGGCACCAAAGAGGGCTGCGGCGAAGGCGACTGCGGCGCCTGCACCGTCGTGCTCGGCCAGATCGAGGACGGCGCGCTGCGACTGCGCGCGGTCAACAGCTGCATCCGGCTGGCGCATTCGATTGACGGCATGGCGCTGTGGACGGTCGAGGATATTGCCCCCACGCTTGTCGCTTCGCGTACTGCGCTGCCCCCCGAGGGGGCGCTGCGCCAGCGGCCCGGCGAAGCCGGTTCCGCGGCCCCGGCTGGCGAGGAAGTCAGGGCTGAGCCAACACTTCATCCAGCGCAGCAGGCCATGGTGGACTGCCACGCCAGCCAGTGCGGCTTTTGCACGCCAGGCTTCGTCATGAGCCTGTTCGGCATGTACCACAACCATGTCAGCCGGGGCGAGCCCGTCACGCGGGCGATGGCGCAAGAGGAACTCTCGGGCAACCTGTGCCGCTGCACCGGCTACCGGCCCATCCTGGACGCCGCGCAGCACATGGCCAGCCTGCCGCCAGTGGTGCTTGACGAGAACACGCTGCTATCAAAACTGGAGCTGCTTGCGCAGGCGGGCTATGCGCAGGAGCCTGATTCGGCTTATAAATTGCCGTACACGCTGGCCGAACTGCTCAGGCTTCGCGCCGCGCATCCGGCGGCGCAGCTGGTGGCCGGCTGCACCGACGTGGGCTTGTGGGTGACCAAGCAGCACCGCCAGCTTGACGAGGTCATCGACCTGACCCAGGTGGAAGAGTTGCGCCACATTGAAGACCAGCCCGACCAGTTGTTGATTGGCGCGGCCGTGACGCTGGCCGACGCATTTGCCGCGCTGGCGAACGACCGGCCGCAGCTGCACCCCTTCGCCAGCCGCTTTGCCGGCCTGCCGGTGCGCAACTCGGGCACGCTGGGCGGCAACATCGCCAACGGCTCGCCGATTGGCGACTCGATGCCGCTGCTGATTGCGCTGCGGGCGCGGATCGTGCTGGTGAGCGGGCGCGGCCGGCGTGAGATGCCGCTGGAAAATTTGTACACCGGCTATCGCACCAACGTGATGGCGGCGGATGAAGTGCTGGCATTTATTCGGGTACCGAAGCCGGGGAGCGCTCACCCCTGCCCTCTCCCAGAGGGAGAGGGAGTTAAAACCGGGACAGACCATCGCAAGCTGCCGACCCCTCTTGCTCCCTCGCCCCTTCGGGGAAAGGGCGGGGGTGAGGGGCGACCCGAATTCCTGCGCATTTACAAAATCTCCAAACGCTACGACGACGACATTTCCGCCGTCTGCCTGGCCATCAACTTGCAAATTGAAAAAGGCATCGTGACCCGTGCTTCCATCGGCGCAGGCGGCGTGGCGGCCACGCCGGCCCGGGCCTTCCAGACTGAAACGTTCCTGACCGGCCAACCCTGGACGCTAGCCACGGTGCAAGGCGCCATGGCGGTACTGCGCGCCGAGTTTTCGCCGCTGTCCGACATGCGGGCCTCGGCAAGCTACCGCAGCGAAGTGCTGGGCAACCTGCTGCAGCGCTATTGGCTGGAGAGCCAGGGCGTGCAGCAGATCAACCTGGAATCTTTCGTTCTGGAAGAAAGGGCATGACCATGGACAACGAATTCTCCCTGAGCCGCGATGAAGTCGCCGACCCGGACGTGGTCAACGCCAATGCGCATGCCGACCGGCTGGCCAGCCCGCAGCCGGCCGCCGTCAGCCCGCCGCCCGCGCCGCAGGCGGCCGGAACGTCGCGCTTTCACGAAAGCGCCCGCGCGCAGGTCCAGGGCGCGGCCACCTATGTGGACGACATTCCCGAGATCAAGGGCACGCTGCATGCCGCGCCGATTTTGTCCACCGTTGCCCACGGCCGGCTCCTAAGCGTCGATACGGCGGCCGCGCTGGCGATGCCCGGCGTTCGCGCTGTAGTCTTGGCACGCGACATTCCCGGCGACCCGCTGCTGAGCAATTTCTCGCACGACGAGCCGGTGTTTGCGCTCGATACGGTGCAGCACATCGGCCAGGTGATCGGCGTGGTCGTGGCCGACACGGTGATGCAGGCGCGGCGCGCGGCCCGGCAGGTGAAATGCCAGATCGACGCGCTGCCCGCCATTTTGAACGTGCATGACGCGCTGAAGGCGCAAAGCTACGTGCTGCCGCCGGTGTTCGTCAGGCGCGGCGATGCCGGGGCCGCGCTCAAAATGGCGGCGCACATGCTGCACGGCACGCTGGAGGTCGGCGGCCAGGAGCATTTCTACCTTGAAGGCCAGATCGCCTATGTCGTGCCGCAGGAGCAGAACCAGTGGCTGGTGTATTCCAGCACACAGCATCCGGGCGAGATCCAGCACTGGGTGTCGCATGCGCTGGGCATTGACAACCATGCGGTGCGCGTCGAATGCCGGCGCATGGGTGGCGGCTTCGGCGGCAAGGAAACGCAGTCGGGCCACATGGCGGTCTGGGCGGCGATTGCCGCGCGCAAGCTGAAGAAACCCGTCAAGCTGCGCATGGACCGCGACGACGACTTCCTGGTCACCGGCAAGCGCCATCCGTTTGCCTATGACTACACCGTCGGTTTTGACGACAGCGGCCGCGTCACCGGCCTCAAGCTCTTGATGGCGGTGAACTGCGGCTTCAGCGCCGACCTGTCCGGCCCGGTGGCCGACCGCGCCGTGTTCCATGCCGACAACGCCTATTTCCTGGAAGATGTCGAGATCGCCTCCTACCGCTGCAAGACCAACACCCAGAGCCACACCGCGTTCCGGGGCTTTGGCGGGCCGCAGGGCATGATCGTGATCGAGACCATCATGGGCGACATTGCGCGCCAGCTCGGCCTGGACCCGCTCGATGTGCGCAGGCGCAACCTGTACGGCATTGGCGAGCGCGACGTGACGCATTACCGGATGTTGGTCGAGGACAACATCCTGGAGCCGTTGCTATCAAAACTGGAGCTGTCTGCACAATATCGACGCCGCAAACAGGCTATTTCGGCATGGAACGCAAGCAATTCGATCATCCAGCGCGGCATGGCCCTGACGCCGGTCAAGTTCGGCATCTCCTTCACCGCCACGCTGTTCAACCAGGCCGGCGCGCTGGTGCATGTGTACACCGACGGCTCGTGCCAGGTCAACCATGGCGGCACCGAAATGGGCCAGGGCCTGAACACCAAGGTCTGCCAGATCGTCGCCGACGAACTCGGCATTGCGTTCGAGCAGGTTCTGGCGACGGCCAGCGACACCGGCAAGGTGCCGAATGCCTCGGCGACTGCCGCATCGGCCGGCACGGACTTGAATGCCAGAGCAGCACAATACGCCGCCCGCAATGTTCGTGACAACCTGGCGCAGTTCGTCGCCGGACTGGACGGCTGCGGCGCGGGCGCCGTACGTTTTCAGGGCGGCATGGTGACGACACCAGCCGGCAGCCGGCCGTTCACCGAGGTCGTCAAGCTGGCCTACGCCAACCGTATCCAGCTCTGGAGCGACGGCTTTTACCGCACGCCCAAGATCCACTACGACAAGGCCACCTTGAGCGGCCGGCCGTTTTACTATTTCGCCTACGGTGCGGCCTGCACCGAAGTAGCGATTGACACGCTCACCGGGGAAAGCCGCGTGCTGAAGGTGGACATCCTGCACGACGTGGGAAACTCCATCAACCCGGCGATCGACATCGGCCAGATCGAAGGCGGCTTCGTGCAGGGCATGGGCTGGCTGACCACCGAGCAGCTGGTCTGGAACGAACGCGGCTTGCTGACCACCCACGCCCCCAGCACCTACAAGATTCCAACCACCGGCGATGTGCCCGAGCACTTCAAGGTGGACCTGTGGCCCGAGCCCAACCGCGAGGACAATGTGTTTGGCAGCAAGGCCGTCGGCGAGCCGCCGTTGATGCTGGCGATCAGCGTGTTCGAGGCGCTGCGGGATGCTGTGGCGTCGGCGCGGCCGGGAAAACGCGTGCAACTGGAAGCGCCCGCCACGCCGGAAAACGTGTTGAAGGCATTGGGGCGACTGCACGCCTGAGCTCGCAACCGTGGGCGATCTCGCAAGAGAACACGCCCACGGTTCGGGAAAAACTTAGGCACATTACTTGCGTTCCAGCAATGCAGGGATACGAGTTCGCTACCTTTGTTGCGAACCGTCCATAGCGATGCCGGGCGATCGGCGCCTTCACCTGTTCGGCAAGGTGCTGGTGGACAGGGTCAGCACCAAGCTGTCGCAGACCGGCGTGAAACGCACCACCGCCACGCTGGGCTACGACTTCAACCTGTCCAAGCGCACCGACGTGTATGCGATGTACATGAACGACCGCATCACCAACAAATCCACCGGCAACAGCGTCGGCGTTGGCGTTCGCCACCGTTTCTGATTCCCGGGCCGGGGCGCGGTGAGGCGTCCGGCCGTCTGCGGCCGGCAGGCAAGCAAGGGCTTTTGCCGTGCCACGTTTGGCCTATGCTGGGACATCCATTTTTTTGAGGGAAGCCCTTGTGTCTCACGAATCCAGACTGACCCTGGCGCTGCGCACGCTGTTGCACTCAAGGCGAATTGCGGCCATGGGAACCCTGGGCGATGACGGCGCGCCCTTCGTCTCCATGGTTCCCTACGCCATGGAGCCGACGCTGGGTTGCCTGGTCATTCATGTGAGCGGGTTGGCGGCCCACACCGGCAACCTGCAAGCCCGACCGAAAGTGTCACTGCTGATGATGCAGCCCGAGGTGCAAGGTGAGCCGGTGCACGCTTTGCCACGCGTCACGCTGGACGGCATCGCACGAACGCTGGATGTCGGCAGCCCGGACTGGAACGCCTGCCGGGCGGCGTATCTGGCGAGGTTTCCAGAGGCTGAATTCATGACGCAGCTGGGCGATTTCAGGTTTGTGGCCATCGAACTCAAAGGCGCCCGGCAAGTCGCCGGCTTTGGCGCTGCACGCTCGATTGAAGAGAAAGAAGTCCGACAGGCTTTGCAGGCGTAGGGCCTTTGCAAGTGATGTAGCCCTGGCCGGTCTGTTAGCCTTTGCTGATTGTTTTCCCCACAGCAAGGCAACCTCATGCAATACCGACGTCTTGGCTGCAGTGGCCTGCAGGTCAGCGAGCTTTCTCTGGGCTCCTGGGTGACTTACCACAACCAGGTGGATGTGGCGGCTGCCCGCGAGATGCTGGCTGCAGCGTCGGATGCCGGCGTCAACTTCTTTGACAATGCCGAAGCCTATGCCCGTGGCAGAAGCGAGGTCGTCATGGGCGAAGCCATCAAGGCGTTGCAATGGCCACGGCTGAGCTACATCGTTTCGACGAAGTTTTTCTGGGGTTTGGACCGCGATGCCCAACCGGTCAACCACAAGGACACGCTCAATCGCAAGTACCTGATGCAGGCCATCGACGGCTCCCTCAAGCGCATGGGCCTGGATTTCATAGACTTGGTGTACTGTCATCGACCGGACCCCCGCACGCCCATCGAGGAAACCGTCTGGGCGATGAGCGACATGATCAGCCGCGGCAAGGCGCTGTACTGGGGCACCAGCGAATGGTCGGCCGACGAGATTCGCACCGCCTGGGACATTGCCGATCGGCACCACCTGCATAAACCGGTGATGGAGCAACCCCAGTACAACCTGTTTCACCGCAAGCGCGTTGAGCAGGAATACAGCCGGCTTTACGAAGACATCGGGCTGGGGCTGACCACCTGGAGCCCGCTGGCCGGCGGCTTGCTGACCGGCAAATACCGAAACGGCGTCCCGGCAGGCAGCCGCGGGGCGCTTGAAGGGATGGAGTTTCTGGTCAAGGACCTCACCGACGCCGCCAGGAATTGCGCGGTCGCACAACTCGAAGCCGTCGCTGGCGACTTGGGGTGCAGTCTGGGCCAGATGGCGATTGCCTGGGTGGCCCGCAACCCCCGCGTCAGTTCCGTGATCACCGGGGCATCGAAACTTTCACAGTTGAAAGAAAATCTGGCCGCCGTGGACGTCATTGCCCAACTGACGCCCGAGGTGATGGCGCGCATCGACGAAATCACCTCGCCCCTGGCCAGCTGACGCGCCGGCCAGGCTGTAGCTAGCGGAGGAATCGCGCGCTTTGCGACAAAAACACCGTCCAGGGCAGCCCAGAGCCAAACGCCGCGCCTGCGTGTAGGCGGCGATGCCGGATGGGTCATCCATCGACCGCGCTGCCGATGACGCCAAGGCCGCCATGGCGCAGTAATGAAAGACACGTTTGCACATGGCGGCAAGCCAGCGCACAGGCCTTGGCTTCTTGCACAAAATAGGCTGCGGCGCAATGAATACAAGCGTAAACAGCTATCAACTTAATAGCATTTCAGGAACGACAGCCGGCCCGAAACGCATGCAACATGCGGTCTCCTTGGGCATTACGAAAGCCTGTGGGAAAAGCGCCAGCTCTGCTTTTTTCACCCTGAAACTGCCAAGCCCTCGCCGCCGCATGGTTGATTGTCGAGTGATAAGCTCCCTCGAAAATCCATCTTTTTGGCGGGGACCATGTCATCCACCAGCCCCAACTGCCCCCCGGAGGAACCCCCTGATGCCAAGCGCCGATTTATGCACCGAAGACGAAATCGTCCAGTTGGTTTATGGGTTTTACGACCGGGTGCGCAAAGACGAGGTGCTCGGGCCCGTTTTCAACCGCCACGTGAAGGACTGGAACACGCATTTGCCCACGATGGTCGATTTCTGGTCGTCGGCGCTGCGGGGGACCGCCCGGTTTCGTGGCGCGCCCATGCCAAAGCATGCGGCACTGCCAGGCCTGACGATCGAGTTGTTCCAGCGCTGGCTGCTGCTCTTTGGGCAAACCACCGACGCCCTGCCGAATGCCGCCCTGGCAGAGCGCGCCAAGGACCTGGCCAAGCGCATTGCCCAAAGTCTGTGGTACGGCTACCAGATGAAGCAGGGCCAGCGCCTGCCGTCAGGCGAGCCGGCATGAATACAGTTTTGGCCCTTGATCCAGCCTCAGCCGCCGCGCCCCGGCCGCATTTTTCCTGAAAGCCAGCACGGCGCTGGAATTGAGCCCGCCCTGCCCCGCCGGTGCATGAAGCATGCATTACCCATCCCATCAGGAACCGTATGAAAACCCAAGCCTTCACCTCCCAGCCTTGCTGCAAACGCAAGCCCGCTCCTGGCGCTTTTAGTTCGCATGGCTGCAACACTGGCCAGGCGGCCCAGGCTGTGCCGGCGCCGGCAGGAAACGCATGATGGACAGCGCCATCCTGAGCCTGCTGGGCGCATTTTTGCTGTCGATCATTGGCCTGTTCGTCTTCATCTGGTCTTTGCGCAAAGGACTGCTGGTCGAAAACCCGGCCGCCGCGTCGGTAATCTTTGCGCGCGGCGAGATCGGACAGGTGGACGACCCGGCGCTTCCGGACGACGCGCAAGCTGCGATGCAGCAGGCGGTCAAGAAAGGCGGCATTGAGGTGCATGCGGCTGACGCCGCCGAACTGCAGGACCGCATCACGTCTGACCAGTCGAGCGCCTTTCCGGTCTTCATGTTCATCGCCTTTGCCTGCTTCTGGCTGCTGCTGGGCTCGATCGCCGGCTTGACCTCATCGATCAAGCTGCACCAGCCCGACTGGCTGACCGACCAGGCCTGGCTGACCTTTGGCCGCATCCGCACGGTGCACCTGACCGCTGTGCTCTACGGCTGGATCAGCAATGCCGCGCTGGGCATGATCCTGTGGCTGCTGCCGCGCCTGCTGCGCACGCGGCTGCACGGTGCAATCTGGGCCATGCTGGGCGGCGCGCTCATCAACATGGGCATTGCCGCTGCCATTGGCGCCATCTCGGCAGGCTGGACCGACGGCATGGAATACCTCGAAATTCCATGGCAAATCGCCATCCTCATTTTTGTCGGCTTTGTGCTGGTGATTTTGCCGGTGCTGTTCACCTTGGTGAACCGCAAGGTCGAGCACTTGTACGTGAGCGTCTGGTACATGGTGGCGGCGCTGCTGTGGATTGCGCTGCTGTTCCTGGTCGGCAAGCTGCCGGGCGTGCACACCGGCGTGCAGCAGGCCACCACCAACTGGTGGTACGGGCACAACGTGCTGGGGCTGTGGTTCACGCCAGTCAGCGTGGGCGCGATTTACTACTTTTTACCCAAGATCATCGGCCGCCCGATCCGCTCCTACAACCTGTCGCTGCTGGGATTCTGGACGCTGGCATTCTTCTACGGCCAAGTGGGTGGCCATCACCTGATTGGCGGCCCGGTGCCGGGCTGGCTGACGACGCTGTCGATCGTGCAAAGCATCATGATGGTGATTCCGGTCGTGGCCTTCAGCATCAACATGGGCGGCACGCTCAAGGGGCGCATGCATCTGGCGCGCTACTCGCCAACGCTGCGCTTCATGATGTTTGGCGGCCTGATGTACTTTGCGTCTTCGGTGCAGGGCTCGCTCGAAGCGCTGCGCAGCGTCAACCAGATCGCGCACTTCACGCACTTCACGGTGGCGCATGCCCACCTGGGCGCTTATGCGTTTGTCACGATGGTGCTGTTCGGTGCGATTTATTTCATGATGCCGCGCGTGCTGAACTGGGAATGGCCCTACCCACGGCTGATCACGCTGCATTTCTGGCTCTCGGTGGTCGGCATTTCCATCTACTTCACAGGCCTGTCGATTGGCGGCTGGCTGCAGGGCGTCGCCATGCTGGACGCGGCCAGGCCCTTCATGGACTCGGTCACGCTGACCCTGCCCTACCTCAAATGGCGCAGCGTCGGCGGCAGCCTGATGGTGCTGGCCCACATCGTCTTCGTCGGCCACTTCCTGGCCATGGCACTGCGATTTGGACCGACACGCACCGGCGCGGCCCTTTTCCTGCAAAACAACAAAAAAGAGCTTCGCTATGGACAATGATGTCAAGCTGGTTTCCGGCGCCATGGTGGCCCTGGCAGTGGCCACGGCCGCACTGGTGGTCATGCCTTACATGGAGGTGCGCGACATCAAGCCGCCGCCCGGCCTGCAGCCCTACACCAGCGCCGAATTGCGCGGGCGGGCGGTTTACATTGCCAACGGCTGCGTTTACTGCCACAGCCAGCAGCCGCGCGACCGCCAGTTCGGCCCGGACTTTGCGCGCGGCTGGGGCCGCGCTTCGGTGCCGGGCGACTACACCTACGACAAGCCGCACCTGCTGGGCAGCATGCGGACCGGGCCGGACCTGTTCAACATCGGGGCGCGCCAGCCCAGCAAGGACTGGCATCTGGGCCACCTCTACCAGCCGCGCGCCTACACGCCGGGCTCCATCATGCCGTCCTACCCCTTCCTGTTCAACGTCAAGGATGCCAAGGAGGCCGAAAGCGAAGGCGAGCAGCCTTTGAGCCTACCCCCGGCCTATGGTCCGAACGTCGGCCAGGTGGTGGTGCCGACGCCAGAAGCGCTTGATCTGGTGAAATACCTTTTGTCGCTTAACCACACCTATCCGGTGTTGCCGCCGGCCCCCAAACCCTGATCGCGAGGCTGAAAAAATGTGGAACAAATCAGAAACTCGCCGGCAAGCCCAGCAGCGCGAAGAAGAAGACCCGTCTGAGCTCGACCGGCCCATTCCGATCATCGTTGCGCTCATCACGCTGGCGGTGGTGCTCTCTGGCGTGGCTTACATCCTGTTGTCTGAACCGTTTGGCCAGCTTGACATGGGCGACCGGCGCACACTGGCTGACCTGCGGGCGCCCGCAGCCGGGGCGCCGGGTGCCGTGGCTGATGGCAAGCAGGTCTTCAGCGTTAATTGCGCGGCCTGCCACCAGGCGACCGGCAAGGGCTTGCCGGGGGTGTTTCCGCCGCTGGACGGCTCCGAATGGGTGGTGGGCGACGAGCGCACGCTGGTCAACATCCTGCTGCACGGAATTTCTGGCGAAATTACGGTGATGGGCAACACCTACAAAGGCGCCATGCCGTCCTTCAAGCAGCTCGGCAACAATGAACTCGCTGCCGTGGCCAGCTACGTTCGCGCCGAATGGTCGAACAAGGCTGGCGCCATCAAGCCAGAGCTGTTTGAGGCCGAACGCAAGGCCAGCGACCGCAGCACGCCGTTCAACGGCGGTGCCGAGCTCAAGGCGCTGACGGCCAAGGCGCCCTGAGCTATTTTTATGAAAACCAGCGTGCGCCTTTTCACCCCGACCGGTCCCGAGCGGCGCCGCTTCACGCACACGGCGCAGCCGGCCTGATGTTCCGCTCCGCCTTGCTGAGCGCCTTGCTGGCCCTGGCCGCGTATGCCGGTTCAGCTTGGCTCACGCATGATTTCCAGGTCTGGACGGCAGAAGGCGCGCGGCGGCTTGAAGTGGCCCTGCAACCGATTGCCGCGCCTGCGCTGAAGATCGACGGCCCGGGCTTGAGACCCCAGCCGCTGTCGCAATTCCTGGCGGACGGGCAGTCGGTCACGCTGGTTGATTTTGTCTATACCCGCTGCCAGACCGTGTGCCTGGCGCTCGGCAGCGTCTACCAGCAGATGCAGGCGACGCTGCAGGCAGCGGCCAGCGCACCCGGTGCCCCGGCGCAGCGGGTGAAACTGCTGTCGATCAGCTTTGACGGGCAGCACGACAACCCGCTGGTGCTGCAGGCTTATGCAGCGCGCCTGAGCGCCGACCCACAGTTTTGGCAATTCGCCCGCCTGCCTGACGCGCAAGACACCCAGCGTCTGCTGGCCGACTTTCAGGTGGTGGTGGTGCCCGATGGGCGCGGCGATTTCGAGCACAACGCGGCGCTCTTGGTGGTCGATCAGCGCGGCCGGCTGGTGCGCATTTTTGACTATGCCGAGCAGCAGCTCGCGCTCGACTACGCCCGCCACCTGGCCAGCGCGGTTTCGCCATGAGTTGGCTGCCGCCGGCCTGGCTCGCATGGCGCCTCCCGGCCGCAGGCCTTTTGCTCGGCCTGCTGGCCCTGCCTGCAGCGCGCGACTGGCTTGAAGCCAGCATGACCCGGCACATGCTGGTGCAGTTTCCCTTGCTGGCCCTCGCCGGTTTCGGGCTGGCCGCCAGCTTGGGGCAGCACTGGGTCGAGCGCATGAATCGCTGGAACGGCCACGGCATCACCGGCCTGTTGGCCGCCGCCCTGTTGCTGGCCCTCCTGATGATTCCCCGCCTGCTGGACCTCGCGCTGGTCGATGCTTGGGTCGAGCTGGCCAAATTCCTGGCGCTGCTGGTGTGCGGCGCGGCTGTGCAGTTGTCGTGGCAGCCAGCGGGCTTGCTGGTGCAGGGATTTTTTCTGGGCAATGTGTTGCCGATGACGGTGGTTGTCGGTTACCTTTTCGAGAGTTCGCCGGTGCGCCTGTGCAATGCCTACCTGCTCGGCGACCAGGAAAGGCTGGGGCAAGGACTGGTCTGGATTGCGGCAGCCGTCGCTCTGGCCTGGTTTGCCCGCCTGGTGCTTGTGCTGATGCGCCGGGACATCGCGGCAGACGCGTAGGGCGCGACATCACAAGCCGGAAGTCAGAGGGGCTTGATTACAAAATCAATATCGCCCTGAAGTCATTGACATTGGTGAAGGTCGGCCCGCTGATGACCAGGTCATCGAGCTTTTCAAAGTAGCCATAGGCGTCGTTGCGGTCCAGGAACTGGTCCAGCTTCATGCCGGCGGCCAGCGCGCGTTGCAGCGTGTCGGGCGCGACGAAAGCGCCGGCGTTGTCCTCGACGCCGTCGATGCCGTCGGTGTCGGCCGCCAGCGCAAATACGCTGCTTTGCCCCTGCAGCGCCAGCGCTAGGCCCACGCAGAACTCGCCGGCGCGACCGCCGCGTCCCTTGGGCGTGCCCGGCGGCTGCTTGCGGATGGTCACCGTGGTTTCACCCCCGCTCAGGATCACGCACGGTTTCTGGAACGGCTCGCCGGTCTGCGCCACGGCGCGGGCCAGCGCGGCATGCACCTTGCCGACCTCACGCGACTCGCCTTCCATCTCGTCGCTCAGGATATAAGCCGCCAGACCTACAGCGCGGGCGGCTTCGGCGGCGGCTTGCAGGCTTTGCCGGGGCGTGGCAATCAGGTGGACTTCATGGCCGTCGAACAGCGGGTCGCCGGGCTTGGGGGTTTCGAGCGCGCCCTGCTCCAAAAGGCTCATGATGCCGCCGGGCACGTCGATGCCGTAGCGCTGCAAGATGGCCACCGCGTCGGCGCAAGAGCTGGCGTCGGGCACGGTCGGGCCGCTGGCAATGACCGACGGGTCGTCACCCGGCACGTCGCTGATGGTCAGCGTGACGACTCTAGCCGGCGCGCAGGCGGCAGCCAAGCGGCCGCCCTTGATGCGCGAGAGGTGCTTGCGCACGCAGTTCATCTCGCCGATGCTCGCGCCGCTGGCCAGCAAGGCCTTGTTGACGGCCTGCTTTTCTTCCAGGCTCAGCCCCTCGGCCGGCAAGGCCAGCAGCGACGAGCCGCCGCCCGAGATCAGGCACAGCACCAGGTCGTGCTCAGTCAAGCCTTGGACCATCGCCAGGATGCGCTCGGCCGCCACCTGCCCGGCTTCATCGGGCACCGGATGCGAGGCCTCGACGACCTCGATGCGCTGCGCCAGGCCCTCGGGCCGCGGCGGCACATGGTGATAACGCGTCACGACCAGGCCTTCAAGCGGTGCGTCCGCCGGCCAGAGCGCCTCGACCGCCTGCGCCATCGCGCCGCCGGCCTTGCCCGCGCCAATCACAATCGCGCGGCCGCCGCTTTCAAGCGTGGGCGGCTCGGGCAAAAACCGGGCGGTGTTGGCCAGCGGCAGGGCGCGCGTAACGGCGGCCTGGAACAGATGGTCGAGAAACTGGCGCGGCTGCGCGCGCACGTCGGAAATGGAACAAAAGCGTGTTGTGGTCATGAAATGGGTGTCTCCAGAGCGGATTGTGCCGCGCCAGACCGACAGCAGTCGTCCTTCACACCTGAACCTTTTGAAAGCGCAGCGCATTGATGCCGCAAACCCAGGCAGGCTTGGAAATCTTTGGTTTTCATGACCAAATAGTTCTTTTGCGCAAGCGCTGCTTGCGTAATCAGCTATTGATTGCATAGCATGTACCTAGCGTCACGCGCGTCCCTGCGGCTCGCCAAGCGTCTGCAACAACTGCGCCGCCACGGCGACGGCAATCACTTCGGGCTCCTTGCCGGCAATGCCCGGAACGCCAATCGGGCAGGTGATGTGCGCCAGTTCTTTGGCGCTGAAGCCGCGCGCCTCCAGGCGGTGCCTGAACGTGGCCCATTTGGTCTTGCTGCCAATCAGGCCGACAAACGGCAGGTCGGCCTCCTTGCGCTGGCGCAGCAGGCAACTGGCGATGATTTCCAGGTCTTCGGCATGGCTGAAGCTCATGACGAGCACGCGCGACTGCGGCGCCAGGCCGGCGACCGCCGACTGCACCGGCTCGGAATGCTCGCAGGCCACGCGCACCGGCAGGTCCTGCGGAAAAACACCGTCGCGGCTGTCGATCCAGCGGAGCCGGAACGGCAGCGGCGCCAGCACCCGCGCCAGCGCATGGCCGACATGGCCGCCGCCGAACAGCGCCACCGGCGTCAAGGCGATCTCCAGCGTCAGCGCCAGCGCCGGCAGGTCGCTGGCGCTGACGCGTTCAAACGCCAGATGCACCACGCCGCCGCAGCACTGGCCCAGCGAAGGCCCAAGCGCAAACCGCGCTTGCCTGGGCATGGATTCATCCGGGCAGGGGGAAGCGCCGGGCGCCGCCAGAAGGGCTCGCGCCCGCGCCATCGCCTCGAATTCCAGGTGGCCGCCGCCAATCGTGCCGACCACCGAATCGGCAAACACGCCCATCCAGGCACCGGCTTCGCGCGGCACCGAGCCCTGGGTCGAAACGACACGCACCAGCACCGCAGGCTGGCGGGCCAGCGCTGCAAAAAAGTGTTCGGCACAATGAACGCAATCGCTGAGAATCATGAATGGAAGCGTCCTGAAATAAAAACCATACGGATGGAAAACGGCAATATCGGTTCCCGGCCCGAATCACTCTTACCAAAATATACCCATGTCTGAATCTAAACCTCGCCGATTCTGGCTGCTCCGATGGCTCTCGGGTGCCGCCGCGCTGGTGGCCAGCGCCTGCAAGATGGGGCCTCCGACCCTCCCCGGTTCAGCGCCGTCCCAGCCGACCGGGGTCGTCGGGCCGGTGCCCGCTGCTCGCGGCTCGGCGCGCAATTCCTCGGCGGCGTCGCCCCGGGCCTACCGGGAAGATGGCGCCAGCCACCTGTACGGTCTCAATGCCGAGCGTATCTACAAGGGCAGGCTGCCGCCGCTGCTGTACGCCGTGGGCGTGATGAATGTGGAGATTGACCGGGTCGGCCGCGTCACCCGGCTGGACTGGATGCGCGCGCCGCGCCATGCGCCCGAAGTGATGGCCGAGATTGAACGCACCATCCGGCAGGCTTCGCCCTTCCCGGCGCCGGTCCGGCTGGGCAAGGTGGTCTACACCGACACCTGGCTGTGGCACAAGAGCGGCAAGTTTCAGCTGGACACGCTGACTGAGGGGCAGGACTGAAGGCCCCCACGGTCGCTCACTTCGTGTAGCTCCCTGCCCCCCGGGGGGGGCCGCTGCGCCTGCGGCCCGGCGAAGCCAGTTCCGCGGCCCCTGCTGGATGGGGAAGTGTCACCCCCACGCTCCCCACTTCGTGTGGTTCGCTGCCCCCGAGGGGCCGCTGCGCCTGCGGCCCGGCAAAGCCGGTTCCGCGGCCCCTGCTGGGTGGGAGGTGTCGTCCCGACGCTTGTTGAAAGGCCGCTGTTGCAGCCTTTCCCTTGCCCGCAGATGCGCGGGCTACTCGATCTTCAGGTTCTGCGTCTTCACCACATTGCGCCAGGCGCGGTAATCGGCTCCGATGAATTGGCCTAACTGCGCGGGTGAGCCGGGCGCGGCTTCGACTGCATCGACCTTGAAGCGGACCAGCACTTCGGGCAGCGCCACGACCTTGTTGATGGCTGCGTTCAGCTGGTTGACGATGGTGGGCGGGGTGCCGACCGGGGCCATCAGCGCAAAGTAGTTCACCACGTCAAAGCCTGCCAGACCGGCCTCGCTCATGCTGGGCACATTCGGCAAGGCGCTGGCGCGTTTGGCGCTGGTGACCGCCAGCGGCTTGATGCTGCCGTTGTTGATGAACGGCAGCAAGGCCGCAATGGTGCCGGTGACCAGCTGGATCTGCCCGCCAATCAAGTCCATGGTGGCCGGCGCCACGCCCCGGTAAGGAATGTGCGTGATGAAGGTGCCGGTGCGCGTCTTGAGCAGTTCGAGCACCAGGTGGTTCACGCCACCGGCACCGGCCGAGCCGTAATTGAGCACGCCGGGTTGCCGCCGGGCCAGTGCGACCAGCTCCTGCATGCTGTTGGCCGGCAGCGCGTTGTTCGCCGCCCAGACCAGCGGCCCGGTGGCAATCATGCCGACCGGCGTGAACTGGCGCAACGGGTCGTAGCGGGCGCCGGGCACCGACGCCGCGACGGTGGTGAAGGGCGACGCGGCCAGCAGCAGCGTGTAGCCGTCGGCCGGGGCCTGCGCCACGTATTGCGTGCCGATGGCCCCGGAGGCGCCTGCGCGGTTGTCCACGATAAAGCTTGCGTGCATGACCTCGCCGAGCTTTTGGGCCACCAGCCGGGCCATGGCATCGGTGCCCGCGCCGGGCGCAAAGGGCACGATGATCCGGACGGCCCGCTCCGGATACACCGTTGAAGGCGTGGACGGCGCTTGCGCCAGCGCGGCGGGCATCGACAGGCTGGCGGCTATGCCAGCGATCAGCGCCAGCATCTGGCGGCGTCCCGGTGCGCTTGTTGAACTGGGATTCATGGATGGAGCAAAAAAGTGGCGGAAAAAAGATTGTTGCCTTGACGCATGATGTCGCGATGACGCCCAGGCGCGGGCTTCAAGCGCTTGGCTTGCGGCGCAAAAAACACCGCCTTCGGGCCGTTGCAAGCCAAAAAGCGGCCACCGTCGGGCATGCGATACCGTGCATTTGCAGTACCCTTTACCGTTCTCTGCACGAGTTCAACAAAAAATCAGGAGACACCATGGACAAAGTTCTTTCCCCCGCCGAAGTAGCCCTGCGCGAAGCTGCGCGCGACTACCACCGCCTGCCCACGCGCGGCAAGATCTCGGTCAACGCCACCAAGCCCCTGTCCAACCAGCGCGACCTGTCGCTGGCCTATTCGCCCGGCGTGGCCTATCCGTGCCTGGACATCCAGGCCGACCCGTCGCTGGCGCACGACTTCACCTCGCGTGGCAACCTGGTCGGCGTGATTACCAACGGCACCGCCGTGCTGGGCCTGGGCAACATCGGCCCGCTGGCCGCCAAGCCGGTGATGGAAGGCAAGGGCTGCCTGTTCAAGAAGTTCGCCGGCATCGACGTGTTCGACATCGAACTCGACGAGAACGACCCCGACAAGCTGGTGGACATCATCGCCGCCATGGAGCCGACGCTGGGGGGCATCAACCTTGAAGACATCAAGGCGCCCGAATGCTTTTACATCGAGAAAAAGCTGCGCGAGCGCATGAACATCCCGGTGTTCCACGATGACCAGCACGGCACCGCCATCATCTCGTCGGCTGCGCTGCTCAACGGGCTGGAGCTGGTCGGCAAGGAGATCGGCGAAGTGCGGGTCGCGGTTTCAGGCGCGGGCGCCGCCGCCCTCGCCTGTCTGGACGTGATGGTCGGCCTGGGCGTCAAGCGCGAGAACATCTATGTCTGCGACTCCAAGGGCGTGATCTACCAGGGCCGGCCCGGCGGTTTTGACGAATCTAAGGCGCGTTTCGCGCAGACGGGCGACGAGCGCACCATGGCCGATGCGGTCAACGGCGCCGACGTGTTCCTGGGCTGCTCGGCGCCGGGTGTGCTGACGCAAGACATGGTCAAAACCATGGCCAGCAAGCCCATCATTCTCGCGCTGGCCAACCCCGAGCCTGAAATCCGGCCCGAGCTGGCCAAGGCGGTGCGGCCCGACTGCATCATTGCCACCGGCCGCTCGGACTACCCGAACCAGGTCAACAACGTGCTGTGCTTTCCGTACATCTTTCGCGGCGCGCTCGACTGCGGCGCGACCAAGATCACCGAAGCCATGAAGCTGGCCTGCGTGCGCGAGATCGCCAACCTGGCCAAGGCCGATATCAGCGAGGAAGTGGCCCGCGCCTATGCCGGGCAAGAGCTTTCTTTTGGCCCCGACTACCTGATCCCGACGCCGTTTGACTCACGCCTGATCCTGCGCATCGCCCCGGCCGTGGCCAGGGCAGCCGAAGCGTCCGGCGTCGCCACCCGCCCCATTGAGGACATGGACGCCTACCGCCAGAGCCTGAGCCGCTTTGTCTATTCAACCGGCATGCTGATGCGGCCGGTGTTTGGCGCGGCGCAGGCCTCTAGCGCCAAGCGCGTGGCCTATGCCGAGGGCGAGGACGAGCGCGTGCTGCGCGCCGCCCAGCTGGCGCTCGACGACGGCATTGCCACGCCCATCCTGATTGGCCGCCCGGCCGTGATCGAGGCGCGCATCCTCAAGGCCGGCCTGCGCCTGCGCCTGGGCAAGGACGTGGAATGCGTCAACCCCGAGGACGATGCGCGCTTTCGCCAGTACTGGGAAACCTACCACCGGCTGCTGGGCCGCGAAGGTGTCAGCCCCGAGGCGGCCAAGGCCGCCGTGCGCCGCTCGACCACCAGCATTGCCGCGCTGATGGTCAAGCTGGGCGACGCCGACGCCATGCTGTGCGGCCTGCACGGCCGCTTCGACGTGCACCTGGACCATGTGCGCGACATCATCGGCCTCAAAGCGGGCGCGCCCGGTTTTGCCACGCTCAATGCGCTGATGCTGCCCAAGCACACGCTGTTCATCGCCGACACCTTCGTCAACGAAGACCCGAACGCCGAGCAGCTCGCCAGCATTGCACTGATGGCCGCTAGCGAAGTGCGCCGCTTCGGCCTGCCGCCCAAGGTGGCCTTTTTGTCGCACTCCAACTACGGCTCGTCCAAACGCGCATCGGCGCTCAAGATGCGCCGGGCGCGCGAGTTGTTCGCCAAGATGGCGCCCGACATCGAATGCGACGGCGAGATGCATGGCGACGCCGCCCTGTCCGAGACGATTCGCCGCAACTCGCTGATGGACACTACCCTGACCGGCGAAGCCAACATCCTGATCTGCCCGAACTTGGATGCCGCCAACATCTTGTTCAACGTGCTGAAGGTGACGGGCGGCGAAGGCATCACGGTCGGTCCGATCCTGCTGGGCGCGGCCGCCACGGTGCATGTGATGACGCCGTCGGCGACGGTGCGGCGGATTTTGAACATGACGGCGCTGGCCGTGGCCAACGCGGGCGCGGTGCGCTGAAGGCGCGATTTTTGCGCGGCCGCCTGCCGTGCTCCCTCTCCCCGCTGGGGAGGGCTGGGGTGGGGGCTGCACCCGAATCTGGGCTTCATCCCGGACCTGAGCGGTCAGGTTACAAGCTTGAGCATGTTTTTAGCCTCTTGCGCAATGGCAGCCTTCGCAAGCTGCTATTAATTTTGCAATGTTTGGCTGGATTGCCATGGATAACTATGGATAAAAAATGGGCACAAGACTTGCCGCAGTCCACCAGGCATGGAGACTCGTTCCCGAGCAAGTGACAGGACCGATGGCATTCAGCAAAGACGCCACGGTCCAGATTCAGAAATCCTTTCGACCTTACCCTCATCTTCGAGTTTTCGCATGAGTGCGACCACCCAGTACTGCTGATTTGATGATGTTGCTTTCTTGCATTCGCCCCAGTCAAACCCGCAGGCTCGAAAAATGAGAGACAGCCTAATTCCCTCGCGACCTGGTTGACAAAGATCCGCGGATTGCATGAACTCATATACAAGCGCCTTTGCCTCGATCCGAAGCTGGTTTCCTCTTATTTCGAATTCCTTCACTACATCTTCTCCTTCTAGTTGAACTCGTTTTGGGGCTGTTGGAGTATCCCGAACCAATCAAACCAACACAGGATGCCGCATGAAAGTTCAAATCACATTATTGAACATCTTCATGGATAGCCCCGTTCGGATGTGCTAAATCAGCTATTAATTCAGTAGCATATTGCGCCCTTCCAGCCTGCGCAAAATCTCTATTTCATTCGCAAATCTAAAAAAATCCCTGGCGGCAGACGCGACAGCGGCGGGAGACCTTTCGATCCGCTGCCGCATAAAAAAACCTCCGCTGAAAACCTTACAGCCCGATCACACCGCCGTCGTTTTTCGTGATCATCACCGTGGCCGAGCGCGGGCGCGCCGTGGCGCCGCCGGGGCCGTAGGCGGCGGCAATGCCCGCGCCATTGCCAGGCCAGCTGCTTTCATACGCGCCGGCCGCGTACGTGGCGGCCGAGGTGTTCTCACCGGGGTGCTGGATGTTGATGAACAGCGCGCGGCCGTCGGGCGATTCGGCCAGGCCAGTGACTTCCGAGCCGGTGGGTGCGGTCAGGAAGCGCTTGAAAATGGTGTCGTTCATTTTCTTGCCGGCAAAGGTCGTGACGGTGACGGGCGCCGTGCCTGCCGCGCCGGGCTTGCCGTTGGCCTGGTTGACCACATCGACTTTTCCGCCATCGCCGTGGCGGCCCGGAACGGCGGCCAGCAGCATGCAGTTGGTCACGTCGGTGAAGGTGTTGTCATCGGTCTCGATCCACAGGATGCCGCTGGCGCGCGAGAACCAGCAGCCGTCGGGCTTGGACAGGTCGTTGAATTCGCTCAGGCTAGACAAGTTGACGTTCTTCTGGTAGTTGACGTTGTCCAGCCCGATGTCGGCGCTGGCCTGGCTGCCGAACAGGAAAATATCCCAGTTGAAGCTGGTGGCTGCTGCGTTGTCGCCGGTTTCGCGCATGCGCATGACCTGGCCGTTGACATTGCCCTTTTGCGTACTGGGGGCGGCGTTTTGCGAGGAAACGCCTTTGTTGTCGAGCCAGTAGCGCGGAAAGGCCGGGTCCACATTCGGGTTGGGCTGGTTGTTGGCACTTAGGCTGCCGACGTTGCCACGGTCGGGGTTTTCGGTCATGGTGATGTAGATTTCGCCGTTGGCCGGGTTCACCGCCGTCCACTCGGGGCGGTCGCACTTGGTGGCGCCGGCGGCATCGGCGGCCAGCCGGGCATTGACCACCACATCGGCCAGGTCGGCAAAGGCATAGGCCACGTTGCCAGCGATGGCTGGATTGCTCAGGTCGAGCTTGAGCCAGGTGCCCGTGCCGTCGGCATTGAACTTGGCGGCGAACAAGGTGCCTTCGCCCAGGTACTTGGCGCCGGTCGCCATGCGGTCGGCCGGGTTGGCGTCGGCGGCGGACCAGACGGCCTTGGACACGTATTTATAGACATATTCGCTGCGCGAGTCGTCGCCCATGTAAAAGGCCAGCGGCTGGCCTTCCACCGGGTTGCTCGGCCAAGCGCCTTCGTGCGCGAAGCGGCCCAGCGCCGTGTGCTTGGCCGGCGTCGCGTTGGGGTTGTAGGGGTCGATCTCGACCACCCAGCCGAAGGTGTTGTGGGTGTTGCGGAAATCGTCGCTGCCATCGACCGACGTGCCGGTCTTGCTGGCATCCCAGCGGGCGTATTCGGTGTTGGCCGCATCGGCCGGCACCACCGTGGCCCAGCGCTGGCCGCCGGGCGCATTCTGGTTCAGGCCGATGCGCTTGAAGGCGGTCAGTTCATTGGCGCTGCGCTGGGCGTCGTCGGTGGCGCTGCGGCGGAAAAAGCCGGCAAAGTTTTCCTCGCAGGTCAAATAAGTGCCCCAGGGCGTGTAGCCGCTGGCGCAGTTGCCGATCATGCCGCGCGTCATGGTTCCATCAGGCGAATACTTGGTTTTCAGCAGCGCCGAGCCACGAGCCGGGCCGCCCAGCGTCATGGGCGTGCGCGGCGTGACGCGGCGGTTGAAGCTAGAAGCCTTGACCACGCCAAACCGGCCGCCGGCCTTGGCGATCTCGACGACCGATGCGCCGTGCGCCTCGACTTCCTTCAGGGTTTCGGCTTCGGGGCGCGGGCCGGCGCTGGCGCCGAGGTTGGTCTGGCCCTTGGGGTGCATGAACTGTACCGTACCGTTGATGGCTTCGTGGTTGATGCACATCAGCGCGCGGCTGTTGCTGCTGGCGGCGGGCTTGCCGTCAGCACTCAGGCCAAAATAATGCATGCCGTCGTGGTGGTCGCCGCTGCGGCGTCCAAAATTGCCGTCGCTGCCGTCGTTTTTGTAGTCGCTAACCGATGCGTCGATGGAGTCGCCGGTGGCGTAGATCACGGTGGCGGTGTAGCCCTCGGGCACGGTGACGCGGTCCACCAGTGATTTGCCGACCGCGCCAAAGCCCAGCACCGGCCTAGAGGCGGAGGCCAGCGGGTT
The DNA here is from genome assembly GCF_049895905.1 of Polaromonas sp. DSP2-3-2b2. Taxonomy (NCBI): domain Bacteria; kingdom Pseudomonadati; phylum Pseudomonadota; class Betaproteobacteria; order Burkholderiales; family Comamonadaceae; genus Polaromonas; species Polaromonas sp. DSP2-3-2b2. Next base: position 143,975 of record NZ_JAFCTH010000001.1, read on the forward strand.
AACGGCGCAGGCGCTCAGGCCCAGCGAGCCCAAGCTGGCCATCGTCAGCGCGCCGACACCGCCTTTGAGGACGTGGCGGCGGTGCATGCGGGCGGCCATCACGTCATGCAGGCTGGCATTGGCACTGGCGTTGTTTTCCAGGTCATCCGGGTCAATCGGTGCGGCGGACGTGGGCGTGAATAATTTGTTCATGGTGGTCGCTTCTGGTTGACGATGAAATCCCTGGGGGCAGGGTGCTGTCGGCTTGTGACAAAACCGTGACAGAACCGTGACAACGCCGGACGCGGTGAACCGCCGAGCGGCGGGGCGCCGATGAATGCACCTTCAAGCTATTGAATCAATAGCTGACTGCGCACGCTGGGCCTGCGCAAAAGCCATATTTCATTATAAAAACCGCTCCAGCAGCCGGCGCGACGCCTTGTCCAGCGCCGTCATGTCGGCAATGCGGTACTGCACGCCTTCGCTGGCGGCGATCAGCAGTTCGCTGCCTTTGAGCCGGCGGATGTCTTCCTCGCCCTTGAGCACGAAGGCCGTGTTGCCCCGGTCGGTTTCCACCGTCCAGGTGCTGGGCGTGCCGAAGGACGACACGCTCACCAGCCGCTGGATTTCCGGCACGAAGTCGCGCAGCGCCAGTTCCTCCTGCAGCAGCAGCCGCACCGCCGCCGGCAGGGCCGACAGCTGCTCGATCCAGACCAGTTCATGGCCCTCGGTGCTGACCAGTGAAATGCCTTCTTCGGGCGCGGCCAGCGGAAAGGCGCGCACCGGCACGACGCCCTGGTGCACCTCGCCATGCGGGCTGATGTACTTCAGCCGGCCCGAGGCTTCGCGCTGAAGCTGGAAAGCGGGAATGAAGGTGAAATTGGTCATGGTTAGTGCGTCCTTTTTCCGCGCTGCCGCGCTGTCACGGGGTGCCGGTCTGCTGCGGCGCACGCTGAGCGGTGTGTTCCACCTGCGCCGTGGCTATGGCGATCAGGCTTTCCTGCGCTGTAGCGTCCGTCTCTTCGGTATCGACTTGGCGCGCCTGCGCCTCGTACAGCCGCCAGTAGTGGCCCTGGCGCGCCATCAGTTCCTCGTGCGGCCCGACTTCGACCACCTGCCCCCGGTCCATCACCACCAGCCGGTCGGCCTTGCGCAGGGTGGACAGGCGGTGGGCAATCGCAATCGTCGTGCGGCCTTGCACCAGGTTATCCAGCGCTTTCTGGATTTCCTTTTCGGTTTCGGTATCGACCGACGAGGTGGCTTCGTCCAAAATCAAAATGCGCGGGTCGATCAGCAGGGCGCGCGCAATCGAGATGCGCTGGCGCTCGCCGCCCGACAGACCCTGGCCGCGCTCGCCGACCAGCGAGTCGTAGGCCTGCGGCAGCCGCAGGATGAATTCATGCGCATGGGCGGCACGCGCGGCGGCGACGATCTCGGCGCGGCTGGCGCCGGGCTTGCCGTAGGCGATGTTCTCGGCGATCGTGCCGAAAAACAAAAACGGCTCCTGCAGCACCAGACCGATGTGGCGCCGGTAGTCGGCCACGGCAAAGCGCCGGATGTCGGTGCCATCGACCTGGATGGCGCCGTCGCTCACATCGTAAAAGCGGCACAGCAGGTTGACCAGCGTGCTCTTGCCCGAGCCGCTGTGGCCGACCAGGCCGATCATCTCGCCGGGTTTTATTTCCAGGTCCAGGCCGCGAATCACCGAACGGTTGCCGTAGCGAAAGCCCAGGCCCTTCATTTCAATGCGGCCCTGCAACTTGTCGATCTTCACCGGCTGCGACGGTTCGGGCACGTTGGACACATGGTCCAGGATGTCAAAAATGCGCTTGGCGCCGGCCGCCGCCTTTTGCGTGACCGAGACAATCCGGCTCATCGAATCGAGCCGGCCGTAGAAGCGCCCGATGTAGGCAATGAAGGCGGTCAGCACGCCGACCGTGATCTGCTGCTTCGACATCAGCCAGATGCCGAAGGCCCAGACCACCAGCAGGCCCATTTCGGTCAGCAGCGACACCGTGGGCGTGAACAGCGACCAGACCTTGTTGAGCTTGTCGTTCACCGCCAGGTTGTGCTGGTTGACGACGCGAAAGCGCTCGGCCTCGCGCTTTTCCTGCGCAAAGGCCTTGACCACGCGGATGCCGGGAATGGTGTCGGCCAGCACATTGGTCACGTCCGACCAGACGCGGTCGATTTTCTCGAAGCCGGTGCGCAGCTTGTCGCGCACCACGTGGATCATCCAGCCGATGAAGGGAAGCGGCAGCAAGGTGGCCAGCGCCAGATACGGGTTGATCGAAAACAAAATGGCAGCGGTCATGCCGATCATCAGCACGTCGGTGGCGAAGTCCAGCGCATGCAGCGACAAGAACACGCAGATGCGGTCGGTTTCCGAGCCGATGCGCGACATCAGGTCGCCCGTGCGCTTGGCGCCGAAATAGTCCAGCGACAGCTCCAGCAGATGGTCAAACGTGGCGGTGCGCAGATCGGCGCCGATGCGCTCGGACACCAGCGCCAGCAAATAGGTGCGCGCCCAGTTCAGCGCCCAGCCCAGCACTGCCGCGCCCAGCAGCGCGCCCAAAATCAGGCCGACCTTGCCCGGCTCGATCTGCTGGCCGTTCTGGAACGGGATCAATATGTCGTCCATCAGCGGAATCGTCAGGTAAGGCGGCACCAGGGTGGCGGCGGTCGAGGCCAGTGTCAGCAAAAAGCCCGACAGCAGCTGCCAGCGGTAGGGCCGGGCAAAGCGCCACAGCCGCAGCAGCACCCAGGTCGAGGGCGGTGTGTGGACCTTGCCCTGAGCGCAGGCCGGGCATTCGTCGCTGTCTGGCGGCAGCGGCGCATCGCATTCGGGGCACAGGGGAAGCTCGTGGCCCGCGCGGTCCAGCTCAATCGCCTTGAGCCGGGCCGCGCTGGCCTGGCGCTGGGCCTGCTGCTGCGCGAACAGCCGCACCATGCGCAAGGCCTGCGGATTCGCACCCAGGGTGAAGCGCCACTTGGCCAGGCGCCGTGAAGGCTCGCCCTGGACATCATGCAGTTCCAGCGTTCCGACACCGGCATGGTCGAAATGGCGCAAATCGAGCTTCTGGATGGGCTCGTCGTCAGGGTTCTGGAGAAACAGGCTGGACCAGTTACCGGCAGCATTGCGGGACAGCAGGCGGCGGTCCGTCAGGACCAGCGCGCCGGCGGCAAAACGCAGCGCCTGGTCCAGGTCAACCAGCAGGCTGCACAAAACGTTCTCTTGGGTTGCCAGTTGCGATGCAAGCCCTGCGAGTGCCGGGTCGTCGGAACTGGAATCTTCCATAGGGTGCTGATGTTGCATGTTGTCTCGAATTCATTTTCCGGTCATGACCGTGTTGCCGGTTGCGGCCCCGATACCCTGAGGGCTACGGACGCGGTGCGAAAGGCATTCAAAACAGCGATTTTCGCCCAAACGGCCTGCCCGCCCGAGAAGTTAACCCCCATCAGCCATGGCAGGCCCCGCCCGTGAAATCCTGAATTCGTAAAGCGGCACAATGAGGCCGGCCCTATGGATCACGATGACCTAACCATCGCTGCCCACACTTTTTTCCCCGCACCCCTGACCGGCATGTCGCCGGACTGGAACCAAAACGTTGCACCGGCCCAGCCGGTTGACCTTAAAAATTTTGCCCACCATGCGCAAACTGGACGATATCAAGTTACTCCGCATCCATTACCTGCGCGGACCCAACATCTGGACCTACCGGTCGGTGCTGGAAGTCTGGCTGGACCTGGGCGCGCTGGAAGACTTTCCAAGCAACCTGCTGCCGGGCTTCAACGACCGGCTGCTGGGCCTGCTGCCGGCGCTGCTGGAGCACCACTGCGGCGTCGGCGAGCGCGGCGGTTTTCTTCAGCGTCTGAATGAAGGCACCTGGACCGGCCATGTGCTCGAACACGTGGTGATCGAGCTGCTCAACCTGGCCGACATGCCGACAGGTTTCGGCCAGACCCGCAGCACCTCGACGCACGGCGTGTACCGCATGGTGTTTCGCGCGCGCGACGAGCAGGTGGCCCGCACCGCGCTGGCCCAGGGCCATCGGCTGCTCATGGCCGCCATCAACGCCGAAGCCTACGACGCGGCCGAGGTGCAAGCGGCCGTGCAGGCCATCCGCGACCAGATCGACGACTGCTACCTCGGCCCCAGCACGGCGGCCATCGTCGCGGCCGCGACCGATCGGGGCATTCCGCACATCCGCCTGAACGACGGCAACCTGGTGCAGCTTGGCTACGGCGCGAGCCAGCGGCGCATCTGGACGGCCGAGACCGATCTGACCAGCGCGATTGGCGAAAGCATTGCCCACGACAAAGACCTGACCAAGAGCCTGCTGGCCAGCTGCGGCGTGCCGGTGCCCGAAGGCGAGATCGTGAGCAGCGCCACGGAAGCCTGGGAAGCTGCGCGGGACATCGGCCTGCCGGTGGTCGTCAAGCCGTCGGACGCCAACCACGGCCGGGGCGTGTCGCTGGACCTGAACACCCGCGAACAAGTCGAGGCGGCCTTTGCCATCGCCGAACCTGAAGGCAGCGACGTGATGGTCGAGCGCTATGTGCGCGGCCATGAACACCGCCTGCTGGTCGTGGGCGGCCGCGTGGTGGCCGCCGCGCGCGGCGAGGTGGCATCGATCACGGGCGACGGCCGGCTGAGCGTCAGGCAGCTGATCGACGAACAGCTCAACAACGACCCGAGGCGCGGCGCCGGCGAGGATTTTCCGCTCAGCCCGATTGATACGGCCGTGGACGCCGCCATCGTGCTGGAATTGCAGCGCCAAGGCTTCGCGCCCGATGACACCCCGCCGGCCGGCCGCCAGCTGATGGTGCAGCGCAACGGCAATGTGTCCATCGACTGCACCGACGAGGTGCATCCCGAGGTTGATTACATCGTCTCGCTGGCCGCCCGCGTGGTCGGCCTGGACATCGCCGGCATCGATGTGGTGGCGCAGGACATCTCGCGCCCGCTGCATGCCCAGGGCGGCGCGATCGTCGAGGTCAACGCCGGCCCCGGCCTGTTGATGCATCTCAAGCCCGCGCAGGGCGCGCCCCGGCCGGTGGGCCGCGCCATTTGCGACCACCTGTTTGCGCGCAACGCCGAAACGCCAGACCACCGCAGCCAGGGCAGCGACGGCCGCATTCCCATCGTCGGCATTGCCGGCACGGCCGGCACGCAGCACATTGCGCGGCTGGTGGCGTGGCTGCTGCACCTGTCGGGCCGCTACACCGGCCTGGCCTGCCGGGACGGCCTGTTCCTGGACCAGCGCCGCGTGGAAAGCGCCGACAACACGAACTGGGAAGCCGGCCAGCGCCTCTTGATCAACCGGGCGGTGCAGGCCGCCGTGTTTGAAAACGGCGCCGACACGATCCTGCGCACCGGCCTGGCCTATGACCGCTGCCAGGTCGGCGTGGTCACCGACTTGGGCGGCGCTGCCGGGCTGGCGGAATTCGACATTCTTGACGACACGCAGATGTTCAAGGTCCTTCGCTCGCAGGTCGATGTGGTGCTGCCCGGCGGCGCGGCGGTGCTCAATGCCACCGATGCCGGCGTGGTGGAGATGCAGCAGCTGTGCGACGGGGAAGTGATCTTTTACAGCAGCGACCCGGGCGTGGCGGCCATCGCCGCGCACCGCGCCAGCAACGGCCGCACCGTGTTTGTGCGGCAAAACCAGGTCGTGCTGGCCACCGGCGGGGCCGAGTCCTTCCTGCCCGGCCTGGGCAAACTCAGTGCCTGGTGCAAGCGCCATGCAAAAAGCGGCATCACCGAGCCTTCGCTGCTCGCCGCCGTCGCCACGGCCTGGGCGCTTGATATTCCGCTCAATTTGATTGGCGCGGGCATCGAGGCTTTTGAATCCAACCCACTACCTGCCGGGAGGGCAGTCTGATGGAAGTTTCCCGCATCCGGGCCCTGCGCGGCCCCAACCTCTGGAGCCGGCGCACGGCCCTTGAAGCCATCGTCGCCTGCACGCTTGAGGAATGCTGCATCGACAGCCTGAGCGGCTTCGAGCCGCGCCTGCGGGCACTGTTTCCGGACATCGGCATTTTGCGCGAGACCGGCCACACCGGGCCGTTGTCGCTGGCGCATGCGCTTGAAGCGGCCACGCTGGCGTTGCAGGCCGCCGCCGGCTGCCCGGTCACCTTCAGCCGCACTTCGGCGACGCTGGAGCCAGGCACCTACCAGGTCGTGGTCGAGTACAGCGAGGAAGCGGTGGGCCGCCTGGCCTTCAAGCAGGCCCAGGCGCTGCTCCTTGCGGCCCTGCAGGACGCGCCGTTCGACTTGCAGGCCGCCATTGCCCGTTTGCGCGACCTTGATGAAGACGAGCGCATGGGGCCGAGCACCGGCGCGATTGTCGAGGCCGCCCTGGCGCGCGGCATTCCCTACCGGCGCCTGACCAAGGGCAGCATGGTGCAGTTTGGCTGGGGCTCGCGCCAGCGCCGCATCCAGGCCGCCGAACTCGACAGCACCAGCGCCGTGGCCGAATCGATTGCACAGGACAAGGACCTGACCAAAAAACTGCTGCGCGCCGCCGGCGTTCCGGTGCCGCTGGGCCGTCCGGCCAGCAATCCGGACGATGCCTGGGCCGCAGCGCTGGAGGTCGGCCTGCCGGTGGTGCTCAAGCCGCAGGACGGCAACCAGGGCAAGGGCGTGACGGTCAACATCACGACGCGCGAGCAGCTCGACATGGCCTGGCGCGCCGCCGCCGAGCATGGCGAGGTGCTGGTCGAGCGCTTCCTGCCGGGCTGCGACTTTCGCCTGCTGGTCGTGGGCAGCAAGCTGGTCGCCGCATCGCGGCGCGAGCCGCCGCAGGTGGTGGGCGACGGCCGGCACACGGTGCGCGAGCTGGTCGATATCGTCAACCAGGACCCCAGGCGCGGCGAAGGCCATGCCACCTCGCTGACCAAGATCCGCTTTGACGACATTGCCGTGGCCCGGCTCGATGTGCAGGGCTTGAGCCCCGAATCGGTTCCGGCCAAGGGGCAGCGCGTCATCCTGCGCAACAACGCCAACCTGAGCACCGGCGGCACCGCCACCGATGTGACCGACGAAGTGCATCCCGAGGTCGCCGCCCGCGCCGTGGCGGCCGCGCAGATGATTGGCCTGGACATCTGCGGCGTCGATGTGGTGTGCGAAAGCATGCTCAAGCCGCTGGAAGCGCAAAACGGCGGCGTGGTCGAGGTCAATGCCGCGCCCGGCCTGCGCATGCACCTGTCGCCGTCTTACGGCAAGGGCCGCGCCGTGGGCGCCGCCATGGTGGACGAGCTGTTTCCTGCCGGCGAGAACGGCCGCATTCCGGTGATTGCCGTGACCGGCACCAACGGCAAGACCACCACCACGCGCCTGATCGCCCACCTGCTGGCCGCGCACGGGCTGCGCACCGGCATGACAAACACCGACGGCGTGTACATCAACGGGCGGCAGACCGACAGCGGCGACTGCAGCGGCCCGAAAAGCGCGCGCAACGTCCTGATGCACCCCGACGTGGACGCCGCCGTGTTCGAGGTCGCGCGCGGCGGCGTGCTGCGCGAGGGCCTGGGCTTTGACCGCTGCGAAGTCGCCGTGGTCACCAACATCGGCAGCGGCGACCACCTGGGGCTGAACTACATCACCACGGTCGAAGACCTGGCGGTCTTGAAGCGCGTGGTCGTGCAGAACGTCGCGCCCACGGGTTATGCGGTGCTTAACGCGGCCGACGCCATCGTCGCCAAAATGGCCAAGGCCTGCCCCGGCAAGGTGATCTTTTTTGCGGCCGACCGCCATCAACCGCTGATGGCGACACACCGCGCGCAGGGCAAGCGCACGGTGTTTGTCGATGGCGCCATGCTGGTGGCCGCCGAAGGCTCGCGCGTCGAGCGCATCGCGCTGCAGGGCATTCCAGTGACGCGCGGCGGCACCATCGGCTTTCAGGTCGAGAACGTGATGGCGGCGGTGGCGGCGGCCTGGGCCGTCAACCTGAGCTGGGACACGATCAAAAGCGCCCTGGCCAGCTTTGTGACCGACTCCCACAACGCGCCCGGCCGCTTCAACGTGATGGACTACGCCGGCGCCACGGTGATTGCCGACTACGGCCACAACCCTGACGCCATGCAGGCGCTGGTGGCGGCGGTCAACGCCATGCCGGCGCAGCGCCGCAGCGTGGTCATCAGCGGCGCGGGCGACCGGCGCGACAGCGACATCACCGGCCAGACGGCCATTCTGGGCGCGGCGTTCGACGAGGTGATCCTGTACCAGGACGCGGCCCAGCGCGGCCGGGCCGACGGCGAGGTGATGGCGCTGCTGCGCGAAGGCCTGCAGGACGCCAGCCGCGCGGTGCGTATCGACGAAATACGCGGCGAGTTCGCCGCCATCGACGAGGCACTGTCGCGCCTGCAGCCGGGCGACCTGTGCCTGGTGCTGGTCGATCAGGTGCAAGAAGCGCTGGAACACCTGGCACTGCGCATCGCTGAAGCGAAGGACAAGCTGCTGGCGCTTCCCTGAAGCCACGGCGGCCGCCGACCGAAACTTTTAATGAAACAGGCCTCTTGCGCTCGTTCCACGGGCGTCACCAGCTATTAATTTAGTAGCGTCTTGAGCGCCTTCCGGCCAACTGTCGCGTTAAACTGCAGCGATGACATGGAACGCAACCCTCGCACTCGACTACACGCTGCAGGCTGAAAAAACCGTCGCCCATTTTCGCCACAGCGGCCCGCTGCGCATCCTGCAAAGCCTGTACCCCGAAGGCGACGGCATCTGCCACAACGTCATCGTCCATCCACCCGGCGGGCTGGTCGGCGGCGACACGCTGGACTTGGCGTTCAGCGCCGGGCCGGGCGCGCATGGCCTGGTCACCACGCCCGGCGCCACGCGCTTTTACCGCTCCACCGGCGCGCCCGCGCTGCAGCGCACCCGGCTGTCGCTGCAGGCCGGCGCACGCATGGAATGGCTGCCGCTCGAAGCGATCGGCTACAGCGGCTGCCTGGCGGAAAACCGCTTGAGCCTGGATCTTGCGCCCGGCGCCGAACTGATCGGCTGGGACGTGACGGCCTTCGGCCTGCCCGCTGCCAGCCTGCCGTTTGCGCAGGGCAGCTTTTGCCAGCACATCGAAATGCCCGGCGTGTGGCTGGAGCGCGGGCGCCTCAAAGCCAGCGACACGCTCTTGATGGACAGCCCGCTGGGCCTGGCGGGCCACCGCTGCATGGCGTCGATCTTTTTCGTGGCCGGCAGCAAGCTGGAGCGAAACCGCCGGCAGGCCGCGCTGGAGATGGCGCGCGAAGTCATCGAGGCGCATGAACTGCGCGCCACGGCAGGCGCCACCAGCCCCAATGGGCAGGTGGTTGTCGTCAGGGTGCTGGCGCCGCTGGTCGAGCCGGCAATGGCATTGCTCAGGCAGGTCTGGCAGGCCTGGCGCGGCCATTTCTGGCAGCAGCCGGCGTCCATGCCGCGCATCTGGTCGATGTGATGCAAGGCCCTCAGGCGTTTGACTTTTGAGCACCCGTGCTGAAAGACATGTCCTACAACTAAATCCGGCATTGCACGTGCCCGGCCCGCCGCATTTCCTCTCAAGCTGCAAAGCCTTGTGGTTTCACACTCTTTTTATAAATCTTTATCTGGAGTCCCGATCATGTTCTCGTCGCTCAAGCCCCGTTGCCTGGCCTCTTCGCGGCTCAACCGTCTGGGCAAGGGTGTCAGCTATTTCGGACTCACCGCCCTGCTGGCCATGAGCGCTGCCACTGCCCAGGTTGCCCCCCTGGACACCACCGGCCTGGATGCCTCGGGCAATGCCAGGAGCGAAATGGCGGCCTGCAAGAGCGGCAAGACCCAGCAGGACCGGGCGGCTTGCCTGCGGGAAGTGCGCAATGCAAATGCGGAAAAGCGCGCCGACAAGCTGGGTAATCGGGGTAATGGCACTGACTACACCGCCAACGCCATGCGGCGCTGCGAAGTATTCAAGGACACCGAAGACACAGCCGCCTGCCGTGCGCGTGTCGAGGCGCAGGCCACTCTGGACGGCAGCGTGGCCGGCGGCGGCGTGCTGCGCCAGAGCGAAACCGTGGTGCCTGCCGCACCCCGCTAAGCTACGTCGTAGCTTCTGCGGCCAGCGCTGCGGGGAGCGTGAAGAAAAACGTCGCGCCTTCGCCCACGGCGCCCTGCGCCCAGATGCGGCCGCCATGGCGGGCAACGATCCGGTGAGTCGTGGCCAACCCTATCCCGGTGCCTGAGAATTCTCCCGGCGAATGCAGGCGCTGGAAAGTGCCAAACAGCTTTTCGACATACGCCATGTCAAAACCGGCGCCATTGTCGCGAACAAAGAACGTCGTCATTTCCGGGTCATCCTGCGCCAATTGACCGATCAAGATTTGCGCATCGGCCGCATGCGCCGTGAACTTCCAGGCATTGCCGATCAGGTTTTCCATCACCTGGCGCAGCAAGGCGCGGTCGCCCATCGCCACCAGACCGGCCTGCACATGGACTTTCACCAGCCGGCCCGCATCGCGCTCGCGGCAGGCCTGCAGCACCTCGCCAGACACCGCGCCAAGGTCGATGGTTTCATTTTTCAGACTGGTGCGCGATACCTGGGCCAGCAGCAGCAGGCCATCGGTCAGTTCGCCCATCTGCCTGACGCCTGCGCGAATGCGGTTCATGTAGTGACGCGATCGTTCCGCCGTCTCGATGGCGATGGCTTTTTCAAGCAAATGGCTGAAGCCGTCAATCGAGCGCAGTGGCGCCCGCAGATCGTGCGCCACGGAATACGAGAAAGCCTCCAGCTCCTTGTTGGCCGACTCCAGCTCGGCGGTACGTTTTTTGACCTTGTCTTCAAGCTGCGTGTTCAGCGCATGTATCTCGGCCTCGGCCTGCTTGCGTTTGGTCACGTCGCGCAAAAACAGGTTGTTGCACGCCTCGCCGCTGGGCGTCCGGTAGCTGGTCAGCGACAGTTCGCATTCAAACCGCAAGCCGTCGCCCCGGTGCATCGTGACCTCGCCCTTGGCATGGTCGGACAGCATCGCCTGCGCGACCAGGATATGCAGACGCGAGTCATGCGGGTCCACCAGTCCGGCACGCCCGCGCTGCCGGATCTCATCCTGGGTCAGCCCGAACAGCTGGCAGGCGGCCGGATTGGCGTACTGGATCGAGCCGTTGGGCATGGCCTGCAAAATGCCGTGGAGGCTGCTTTCAAACAACTGGCGAAAATTCTCCTCGCTGGTGCGCAGCGCCATCTGCGCGGCCTGCCGGTCGGAAATATCCATATGCGTTCCGGACATCAGGGCAGGCTTGCCCGCCAATGTCCAGGTGGACACCTTTCCCCGGTCCAGCACCCAGATCCAGTGCCCGTCGCGATGGCGTATCCGGTGCTCGCATTCAAAATACTGGCTTTCGCCCCGGAAATGGCGTTTGAGCGCGGCTGTCATCGCTTGCACATCGTCAGGATGGACGCGGTTGCGCCAGTCGCTGATCTGCTGGGGACCCAGCCGTGCATGGTCATAACCCATGATCGTCGCCCATCGCTCATCGAGCTGAAGCGCTCCGGTCTGCACCTGCCACTCCCACGTCCCCACATGGGTGCCTTCCACAATGTTGTGCAGCCGCTGGCGTTCGTGCGCCAGGTCAGCCGTCATCCGCTGCGCCAGCGCCAGGGCGCGTTCCCGGCCGCTGCCCAGCAACCAGATAGTCAAGGCCAGCAGGCCGCTCAGCACGCTGCCTGACAAGCCCAGCAGCCAGGGCGTCAGCCTGCCCTGCTGGGCTTCAAAGGCGGGCGTGCTGCCCATGCGCAGCGTCAGCGGCCGGCCGCCGACGAGCACGACGCGCGAGGTCTCGAACATCGGCCTGGCATCCCTGGCCAGGCTGGAAAAGCCTTCGAGTTCAAACAACAAATTGCCTGGTGTCGCGCCCGAATCATCCAGGCTGTCATGAACGGCCAGGCGGGTCTGGCCGCTCATTGCGGCAACGACCTGGGCCATGATTTCCTCCACCACCACGGGTGCGAACAGAATGCCCAGCAGCTCGGCTTCCCGCTGCTGCACCGTGGCGGGCTGCAGTCCTTGCCGGTAAAGCGGCAGGAAAAATGCAAACGCAGGTCGCTGGCGGTCATCCTGGATCAGCTGAATGCGCCCGCTGAGCGTTGCCTGGCCGGTCGTGATGGCGCGCTCGATCGCCTGCATTCGCACTGGGTTGCCGGCAAGATTAAGGCCCACCGCAGCCTGGTTGGACGCGCCTGGCTCCAAAAACTTGATGATGTACAGGTCCGGCGCCGTACCCCGGTTTTTCACCGTGAAGCCGGGGCTGCCATCGCGCCGCTGGGCTGCGACAAAAGCATCAACAGCGCCGCTTTTGACCCGCTCGACAAAGCCAAAGCCGCGGATTCCGGGGTATTCGAGCCCGACATTGCTCGATTCGACAAAGGCGCGGAACTCGGCCCGCTCCACCGAGGCGCTGGCCGCATAAACGCCCGCCGCCCCTTTCAGGCCGGTGAAGGGCAGGTTGAGGTGGTGCTTGACGTCGGCTTCGATGCGCTCAACCTGCTGCTCGAAACGGTTCTTGGCGCGGGCGTGAAGGTCTTGCTGCTGCCAGCGCAAGCTTGCTGCCGTGGCGCCCAGCCCGACGACGAGCACCAGTGCCGTGACCAGCCGCATGGTGCGCACATTGCCGTCGGAACTGATTTCGCCAGCGGGCAGGTGTTGGAAAAGGGCTTTCATCAGGTTGGGCGCGTCGTTGGAGCGCCCAGTGGGAGTAACCCGATAGTATCCCCCCAGCAGCCCGACGCTTTGGCCTGGCGCCTGGCAGGCTAGACCGTGGATGTATTGACTACGCGGTCAACCAGCTCGCCCGACAGGACCGGGCACCTGCCTTGTCGCCCGGACCGCGTTCAGATCGCCACCAGCTGGCGTACGCCGTCGGCCTGCATGTTTTTGCCCAGCCCGCGCGCGATGAACTCGCCGCGCTCCATGACCAGGTAGTCGTCGGCCAGTTCCTCGGCGAAGTCGTAGTACTGCTCGACCAGCAAGATGGCCATGTCGCCCCGGTCGGCCAGCATGCGGATGACGCGGCCAATGTCCTTGATGATGCTGGGCTGGATGCCTTCGGTCGGCTCATCGAGGATCAGCAGCGTGGGTTTGGCGGCCAGCGCACGCGCAATCGCGAGCTGCTGCTGCTGCCCGCCCGACAGGTCGCCGCCCCGGCGATGCAGCATCTGCTTGAGCACCGGAAACAGTTCATACAGTTCGGCGGGGATCAAGGTGCTGGCGCTTTTGTAGGCCAGGCCCATGCGCAGGTTTTCCTCGACCGTCAGGCGGGCGAAGATTTCGCGGCCCTGGGGGACGAAGCCGATGCCGGCCCTTGCGCGTTCGTAGGGGGTGTGTTTGTGGATTTGCTTGCCGTTGAATTCGATGGTTCCGGTCTTGATGGGAACCAGGCCCATGAGGGACTTGAGCAGCGTGGTCTTGCCGACGCCGTTGCGGCCTAACAGGACGGTGACTTTTCCCAGATGCGCTTCCAGGCTCACGTCGCGCAGGATGTGGGAGCCGCCGCCGTAGTATTGGTTGATGTTTTTGACATTTAGCATGACTTTGTTCCCGGAATGGCAGCAGAGGTTTGCAGGGTTGGGAGGCCGGGCTACCCCCGGCCAGCAGGTCACAGCCGAGAAAACCCAACCAAGAACCAGCACAAAAGCCGAAATGGCAAAGCTCATCGCCCAAGATAGACCTCGATCACCCGCTCATCCGCCTGCACCTGGTCCAGCGTCCCCTGCGCCAAAACAGAGCCGTCGCACAGCACCGTAACGATCTCCGAAATCGTGCGGATAAAGCTCATGTCGTGCTCGACCACCATCAGCGAATGCTTGCCCTTCAACGTCAAAAACAACTCAGCCGTTCGCGCAGTCTCTTCATCCGTCATGCCAGCAACCGGCTCGTCAAGCAGCAGCAGCTTCGGGTCCTGCATCAGCAACATGCCGATTTCCAGCCACTGTTTCTGCCCATGGCTCAGGTTACCGGCCAGCCGGTTCACGCTGCCCGCCAGCTGAATAGTTACCAGCATCTCGGCCAGCCGGTCACTCTGCAGCGAATCCAGCCGAAAGAACATTGACGCCTTCACGCCCTTGTTGGTCTTGAGCGCCAATTCGAGGTTTTCAAACACCGTGAGCTGCTCGAACACCGTCGGCTTCTGGAACTTGCGGCCAATGCCCAGTTGCGCAATCTCGGCCTCCTTGCGCTCCAGCAGTTCAATCGTGCTGCCGAAAAAAACCGTGCCTTCATCGGGCCGGGTCTTGCCGGTGATGATGTCCATCATCGTCGTCTTGCCGGCGCCGTTGGGGCCGATGATGCAGCGCAGTTCGCCCGGGGCGATGTCCAGGCTCAGCTGGTTGATGGCCTTGAAGCCGTCGAAGCTGACACTGACATTTTCCAGATACAAGATGCGGCCGTGCGTCACATCGACCTCGCCCGGCGTGGTGATGCGCCCGGTGCTGGCGTTGCGCCCGCCCGATTCGGTGTTGTTCAGGCCGGTTGGCGCAGCGCTGTGCCGTTCAACCCGGCGCGCGCCCTCTTCCAGAAGATCGGGGGTCATTGCTCGCCTCCCTTGCGCAGTTTCTTCACCAGCCCGACGACGCCGTTGGGCAGGAACAACGTCACGCCGATGAACAGCGCCCCCAGAAAATACAGCCAGAACTCGGGATAAGCCACCGTCAGCCAGCTCTTGGCGCCGTTGACGATGAAGGCCCCCACGATCGGCCCGATCAGGCTGGCGCGTCCGCCGACCGCCGCCCAGATGGCAATCTCTATCGAGTTGGCCGGGCTCATTTCGCCCGGGTTGACGATGCCGACCTGCGGCACATACAGCGCGCCAGCCACGCCGCACATGATGGCCGAGATGACCCAGATGGTCAGCTTGTAGCCCAGCGGGCTGTAGCCCGAGAACATCACCCGCGTTTCCGCATCGCGGATCGCCTGCAGCACCCGGCCAAACTTGCTGCCGACCAGCCATTTGGCGAACAGAAAAAAGCCCAGCAGCGTCAGCCCGGTCAGGACGAAGAGCAGCATGCGCATAGCCGGCGTGGCAATGGGGATATCCAGGATGCGCTTGAAATCGGTGAAACCATTGTTGCCGCCAAAGCCGGTCTCGTTGCGGAAAAACAGCAGCATCGCGGCAAACGTCATGGCCTGCGTGATGATGGAAAAGTACACGCCCTTGATGCGCGAGCGAAACGCAAAGTAGCCGAACACAAAGGCGACGACACCCGGCACCGCGACGATCAGGAACAGCGTGGCGACAAAGCTGTCGCTGAAGGTCCAGTGCCAGGGCAATTCCTTCCAGTCGAGAAACACCATGAAGTCGGGCAGATTGCTTTTGTAGTTGCCGTCGCTGCCGATCTGGCGCATCAAATACATGCCCATGACGTAGCCGCCGAGTGCAAAAAACACGCCGTGGCCGAGCGACAAAATGCCGGTGTAGCCCCAGATCAGGTCCATGGCCAGCGCCGCAATGGCGTAGCACATGATCTTGCCCAGCAGCGCCACCATGTAGGTGCTCATGTGCAGCGCATGGCCTTCGGGCACCCAGAGGTTGAGCATCGGCGCCACGGCGCAGACCGCGATCAGCGCCGCCATGAAGGCGCTCCAGCCGGTACGGGTCAGCAGCGGGCCTTTGCCGGGCAAGACCAGTGCAGCCGCCTTTACTCCCTCACCCCTCTGGGGAGAGGGGCCAGGTGCAGAAAAACTTTCCACTACTGGCAAAGAAGGCTGCCCGCCCTGCTCCGAAAGCAAAGAATCATTGATGGTGGAAAAAGGTGCGCTCATTTTTATGCCTCCGCCGAACGGCCCTTCATCGCAAAGATGCCCTGGGGCCGCTTCTGGATGAAGATGATGATGAGTACGAGCACGGCGATCTTGGCCAGCACGGCGCCGGTCCAGCCTTCGAGGAATTTGTTCAGGATGCCCAGGCCCATGGCGGCATACACCGTTCCTGCCAGTTGCCCGACGCCGCCCAGCACCACGACCATGAAGGCATCGACGATGTAGCCCTGGCCCAGGTCCGGCCCGACGTTGCCGACCTGGCTCAGCGCGCAGCCGGCCAGCCCGGCAATGCCCGAACCGAGCGCAAACGCGTAGGTGTCGATGCGCGCGGTGTTCACGCCCATGCAGGCGGCAATCGGGCGGTTTTGCGTCACGCCGCGAACGAACAGGCCAAGCCTCGTCTGGCTGATCAGCCAGGCCACGCCCAGCAGCACGCAACAAGCAAAGCCGATGATGACGAGCCGGTTGTAAGGCAGCGACAGGTTGCCCAGCACCTGCACGCCGCCGCTCATCCAGACCGGGTTTTCAACGCCGACGTTCTGCGCGCCGAAGATAGTCCGCACCAGCTGCTGCAGCATCAGGCTGATGCCCCAGGTGGCCAGCAGGGTTTCGAGTGGCCGGCCGTACAAAAAGCGGATCACGCTGCGCTCCAGCAGCGCGCCCATCAGTGCCGACGCCAGGAACGCCACCGGCACGGCAGCCAGCAAATACCAGTCGAACGCGCCGGGCAGATATTTCTGGAACAGGCCCTGCACCACGTAAGTCGCGTAGGCGCCGATCATCATCAGCTCGCCGTGCGCCATGTTGATGACGCCCATCAGCCCGTAGGTGATAACCAGCCCCAGCGCCACCAGCAGCAAAATGCTGCCCAGGCTGACGCCGCTGAACATCGCGCCCAGCTTGTCGCCCCAGGCCAGAGATGCCTCGACTTTGGCCAGCGCCGCGCGCAGCGCGACCTTCACGTCGGCATCTCCTTCGGTGCCCAGGCGCTCGATCAGCACGGTCTTGGTGGCGGGGTTGTTGCTGGTCGACAGTTGCGCGGCGGCGTCGAGGCGTTTGGCCTTGTCGCTGCTGCCCAGCAGGATGGCGGCGCGCATCAGTTCCAGCTGGCTTTTAAGCGCGGGCACGGTTTCCGCCGCGTAGGCTTTTTCAATCAGCGGCAAGCGGGCTTCATCGCTGTCGCTGCCCAGCGTCTTGATGGCGTTGCGTCGACTATTTTCATCGTTGGAAAACAGCTTGAGCGCCGCCAGCGCATTGTCGATTTCGCTGCGCATCAGGTTGGGGTTGATCACGTCTTCGGCATCTGGGGGCAAGGACAGTTCGGCGCCGGTGAGCGGGTCAAAGGCCTTGTCATCCCTGACCACGAACACCTGGCCGCCGCTGGTTTTGACGGCATCGTCAGACAGCGCCTGGATGAAAGCCGCCGTTTTTTCATCGGCGTTGACGGCCGCCTTGTTCAGCGCTTCAACGCGCGCCTCGGTTTCGCCAAAAATAATGGCTTTTATCTCTTCTGCGCTTAAGGCATGGGCATTAGTAGCTATGAAAAGCGTAGCAATTAGGAGTAGATGTCGAAGTAGCATAAAAGAACCTGTAGGTTGGGCGGGCACGCCCCGTGGCGGTACGCCCAGACTGCAACTTCCTGAATCGTTGAGGGAGGGGGAGCCCCCTTCCCGACCTTCCCCCAGCGGGGGAAGGAGCAAAACCAGGGCAAGGCGGGACCCCAACTGTTGCTTCCCCGTCTTACTCCCTCCCCCACTGGGGGAGGGCCGGGGTGGGGGCTGGCCTCGAATCAGCGTTACTTCTTGGCGACGGTAGCACCCTTGACCGGCTCGTCAGGCTTCTTGTCGTTGCCTTCGATGTACGGGCTCCATGGCTTGGCCTTGACCGGGCCAGGCGTCTTCCAGACCACGTTGAACTGGCCGTCGGCCTTGATCTCGCCGATGAAGACCGACTTGTGCAGGTGGTGGTTTTTCTCGTCCATCTTGCTCACGATGCCCGATGGTGCCTTGAAGGTCTGGCCGGACATGGCGGCAATCACTTTGTCGGTGTCGGTGGACTTGGCTTTTTCAACTGCCTGCTTCCACATGTTGATGCCGATGTAGGTCGCTTCCATCGGGTCGTTGGTCAAAGGCTTGTCGGCGCCGGGCAGCTTCTTGGCTTTGGCGTAGGCAGACCATTTGTTGATGAACTCGGTGTTGGCCGGGTTCTTGATCGACATGAAGTAATTCCACGCCGCCAGGTGGCCGACCAGCGGCTTGGTGTCGACACCGCGCAGTTCCTCTTCACCCACGCTGAACGCGACGACCGGCACGTCCTTGGCCTTCAGGCCGGCATTGCCCAGTTCCTTGTAGAAAGGCACGTTCGAGTCGCCGTTGATGGTCGAGACCACCGCCGTCTTGCCGCCTTGACTGAACTTCTTCACGTCGGCGACGATGGTCTGGTAGTCCGAATGGCCAAACGGCGTGTACTTTTCGTCGATGTCCTTGTCGGCCACACCTTTGGATTTGAGGTAGGCGCGCAAAATCTTGTTGGTGGTGCGCGGGTACACATAGTCGGTGCCCAGCAGCACCCAGCGCTTGGCGCCGCCGCCGGCCTTGCTCATCAAATAGTCGACCGCAGGAATGGCCTGCTGGTTGGGCGCCGCGCCGGTGTAGAACACGTTCTTGGACAACTCTTCGCCTTCGTACTGCACCGGGTAGAACAGCAGGCCGTTCATTTCCTCGACCACCGGCAGCACCGACTTGCGGGACACCGAAGTCCAGCAGCCGAAAATCACGGCGACCTTGTCCTGGCCCAGCAGCTGCTTGGTTTTTTCGGCGAACAGCGGCCAGTTGGAAGCCGGATCGACGACGACGGGCTCCAGCTTCTTGCCGAGCACGCCGCCCTTGGCATTGATCTCGTCAATCGCCATCAAGACGGTGTCTTTCAGCACGGTCTCGGAAATCGCCATGGTGCCCGACAGGCTGTGCAGGATGCCGACCTTGATGGTGTCTTCTGCTGCATACGCAGGCAGCGCGGACAGGGTGGTCAGGGCGACAGCAGCAGTAAGCGCCTTGAGGGTGAATCGACGTTGCATGAGTGCTTCTCCGGTGGGTTGACAAGGTTTCCATCTCGCTGGTGGGCCAGGGGAACCGGGCCTTTTCGTCGCGATGGGTGAACTTTAGGGAGAAGCGGGGGATTGGGAAATACGCCGGGTGGCGTACGCACAGACCGGGTCATGTGAAATGAGCAGACATCTGGCAAGGAACTTCAGCGCGATAGAAACCGGCTTGACCTTCTGCTGTGCCCCCTGTGTGACGAAAGCTGCGTGGCCCCTGGCAGTCCGGTCTTTCTGCCCTGACCTGGCGCGGTCCTTCAGCCTAATTCGTGATCAGCAGATTGACAGTCGCCACCTGCACCGAATCAAAGGTGGACGTGGCGACAAGGGATATGGGAACCGGGGCGCGCAGCCGGAAGTCGGCGCGGGTGTCCACCGCCACTGCAGACTGGTTCAAGGTGGTTGCCGTGATGTTTGCACCCGCAAAGAACACCTGCGCTCCCCCACTTACCGCGCTCCCGCCCACCAGCAATGTCCAGATCGCTGGTTCGCCTGCATCAAGAATGATCGACTCGCCCGCACGAATGGCAAGGTCCAGCGAACCACCGGGAGACACGGGCGTTCGGCTGACAAACTGTCCGCCCACGGTGACGCCAATGTTGAAATTTCCCGCCGACCCGGGGTCGTCGCCACCACCGCAGGCACCCAGTATCAAGACAGCCGCGACCATGGCAAGAACCATTTTGGATCGATACTTTCCCGCCCAGCGGCCATGCTGGCCGGCTTGGCTTTCGCCGGTTGTCGTCAAGCTTTCCCACATATGTGCCTTTCATTGCCCAAAAAATGCTTTTCCAGCGGTCGGCCCTGTGACTTGGGCTGTATGCGTCACTTCAACATGGGCGTTAGAAATTGGCAAGCGCGACAGCTGAAAATGTTTCCCTTCAAAGCCGCCAAAAGAGCAAGCCATCGCAGGCAATCGGCGACGCGGCTACTTATGTAGCCCCGTAACATCAGGTCAATGGCGGACGCCTGGCAGGGCCATCAGCAGCCACCATGAGCAGGTCAGGTTCTCCAGATCGCCGGCGACCGGATAAAGCGGGGCGGGATATTTTGTGGACGGTGAATCCGACTGCGAACCAAACAGCCGCGCCAGTTCCCGCTGCAGGCCATCGTCCATCCCGGCATCGAAACCGGGATGAAAGCCATCGTCCAGCAGGTGTTTTTTCGATGACCAGGAAAATCTGACGATTTCCAGACCGTAGAGCGACTGCAATCGGTCACAACGTTCAAAAAAGGCGGCTGGCGTGCTGTTGTAGCCATGCAGGTAGAGCAGAAGCGGTCGCGCTTCCTGAAACAAGGGTAACAATTCATTCATAGATTCGGCATCGTCCACATCGCAGTCCATTTGCACCACTTTCCAGGGTACTTGCGCTGTCTGCTGCGTGTGCGTCGGGCGCTTGTGCCCAGCCTGCGCCCGCCGGGCGACATTGGCTGTCATTTGTTGATCAATGGCGGACATGGTGGCCCGGCCTTCAAATTCACGGTTGCTGAAAATAAGCATCTTCATCTCCTCCTGTTACTCTGTATCCAACAGTGCGTCCGCGCACCGTCCAGCTATCGTCACCAAAGAGCCTGCCGTTGTCTATCCCCCAAACAAGGGGCTTTGCAGGCAGGTGCGGCGGTAAATTCGACCAGCGTTTTAAACGCTCATTTACTATCTGCTACAAAATAAATAGCTATTCATGCTTTCCTGATCTGCGCAAAGCATGCAAATCATGTGTGAAATGGACGATTGAAAAATGAAGTCGGGTCCTACGCGGGTTTAGGCGGCCGGGTCATGCGGCAGACGCCCTAAAGGGCTAGGATCACCGGCTTGCCAACGCTCAACACCTGGATTTCGTCATGACCCAAGCACTCGGCTACGCCGCCACCTCCGCCACCAGCCCGCTGGCGCCTTTCACTTTTGATCGCCGTTCACCGGGCCAGCTCGATGTCGCGCTCGACATCCTGCATTGCGGCGTCTGCCACTCCGACCTTCACACAGCGCGCAATGAATGGCAGAACACGGTGTATCCCTCGGTGCCCGGCCACGAAATCGTCGGTCGCGTCACGGCCGTTGGCGATCTGGTGAGCAAGTTCAAGGTCGGCGACATCGTCGGCGTGGGCTGCATGGTTGACAGCTGCCAGCATTGCGCGCCCTGCGAAGGCGGCCTGGAGCAATACTGCGACAACGGCTTCACCGGCACCTACAACGGCCCCGAGCAGGGCACCGGCGCCAACACCTATGGCGGTTATTCCAATCACATCGTGGTGCGCGAGTCGTTCGTGCTGCGCATTTCGCACCCTGAAGCCGACCTGGCCGCCGTGGCGCCGCTGCTGTGCGCCGGCATCACCACCTTTTCGCCGCTGCGCCAGTGGAAGGTTGGCCCGGGCCACAAGGTTGGCATTGTCGGCCTGGGCGGACTGGGCCACATGGGCGTGAAGATTGCCGCCGCCATGGGCGCGCATGTGGTGCTGTTCACGACCTCGGTGAACAAACGCGAGGACGCGCTGCGCCTGGGTGCCAAGGAAGTCGTGGTGTCCAAGAATGCCGACGAAATGGCCGCGCATGCCGGCAGTTTCGACTTCATCCTGAACACGGTGGCTGCGCCGCATGACCTGGATGCCTTCCTGGTGCTGCTCAAACTCGACGGCACCATGACGCTGGTTGGCGCACCGGCTACCCCGCATCCGTCGCCCGGCGTGTTCAACCTGATCATGAAGCGCCGCCGCCTGGCCGGCTCACTGATCGGCGGCATCCGGGAAACCCAGGAAATGCTGGATTTTTGCGCGCAGCACGGGCTGGTGTCGGACATTGAGGCGATCCGCATGGACGAGATCGAAACGGCCTACGAGCGCATGCTCAAGAGCGATGTGAAATACCGCTTCGTGGTGGACATGGCCACGCTGCCCGTCGGCCAGCAGCCGACGCCGGTTCAGCCTGCTATTTAATCAATAGCTGCTTGCGCCCGTAGCCATTGCGCAAACAGCATTTTTTATCAATAAAAGCGGTGATTCAGGCCAAGGGTGGCTCGGGAGGCGCTTCCTCCCGGGCCTTCATGAAAATAGCCCATGCTGCCATGAACATCGCCGCGATCACCGGGCCGATGACAAAGCCGTTGAGCCCGAACAGCGACATGCCGCCAATCGTGGAGACCAGCACCACATAGTCGGGCATCTTGGTGTCCTTGCCCACCAGCACCGGGCGCAGGATGTTGTCAACCAGGCCGATCACCAGCACGCCATAGACAACCAGCAAAACACCCTGCCAGATGGCGCCGGTGGCCAGGAAATAGATGGCGACGGGAATCCACACGATGGCCGCGCCGACCGCCGGCAGCAGCGACAAAAACGCCATCAGCGTGCCCCACAGCACCGGCGCGTGAATGCCGAGGAACCAGAACATGAGCCCGCCCAGGGCGCCCTGCAGCATGGCCACGACGATGTTGCCCTTGACGGTGGCGCGAATGACGGTGGTGAATTTGCTGAAGATGTCGCGCTTGATCTCGGCTTCGAGCGGAATCGCTTCCTTGATGCACCGCGACAGGGAGCCGCCATCGCGCAGGAAGAAAAACAGCAGGTACAGCATGATGAAAAAGCTGACGAAAAAATCAAACGCGTTCTGCCCGATGCTGAGCGCCTGAGTGGCGATGAACTGGCTGCCCTGCGTCAGGCTGCTGGTCACGCGCTCCTGGATCAGCACCAGATTTTCCAGGCCCAAACGGCCAAGGATTCCGTTCACCCATGGCGGAAGGGCGTTGTAGATTTGCTGGAAATAGCGACCAAAACTCAGTTCGCCGGACTGCACGCGCTGGTACACGCCGGCCGCTTCCTGCGTCAGCAAAGCACTGATCAACCCGACCGGCAGGATGACCAGCACCAGGATGATGGAAAGCGTCACCAGGGCGGCAAGCGTTCGCTTGAGCGGCATTTTTCTGAGCAGCCGCAGGAACAGCGCATTGAACAAAATGGCCAGCACCGAGCCCCAGAAGACCGCGCCGTAATAGGGCCAGAGCACCCAGAAAAAAGCCAGAGAAACCAGCACCAGCAAAAGCATGAAGGAGCGGTCTTCCAGACGGGAAGACTTGGCTATTTTTGAGATTTTCATAAGCTTGCGCGGAGGTTTGAAAAAACTGGAGCGCCCATGGTAACGGTATCGATCGCTGCTACCGTTTCCCGCTGCGCCCAGGCGAGCGCGCCAAGCCTGAATTGTCCTGGTTGCCGCATTCGCGGCCTGCCCGGGAGCCCGCTACACTGCGCAGGCATGAACCGAAAACGCGGCTACCGCGACGCGGCACTGCATCGGGTGCTGCGCATGGCCGCAAGCCGCTGGCCGGGAAAAGGCAGGATTTCAGCGAGACCCGTTTGCGGTTCCGTCGCCGTCATCTTTTACATCGATGTCCAGGTTAGCGCTGTCATCGGCCAGGTCATCGACTTCGCTCAGGTCGTTGAGGTCAAGGTCGGTGTCCGCATCATCGCCAGGTGCTGGTTCAATGTGATCGGGCAGGATGTCCGCATCGGGCTGGTTGCGGCCAAGGCCTGCCGAAGCGCGCTCGCCGGTGCCCACGGAGTCGCTGTCGCTCGACAGTTCATCGTCGCCGTAGGCGCCCACTGCATCGCTGCCGCTGTCGGAGTTATCGCTGGGACCCAAGGCCTGCAAGTCTTTACCGCTGATTTCCTCGGGGGCTTTGGCGCCGCCCAGAATGCTGCTGGTTGCCATGGTGTTTCCTTGTGCTTTTAAAATCGATATGGGAGTCTTGATTGTCGAAAGCCGGCCCAGCGGCTGCTGTGGGACAGTCCATGCCCCGGCTGTCAGCCGCAAGCGCATGCATGGCCATGGCATGCAACCGGATCAAGCCTGTTGACAAGGCAAAGCAGTGTGTGCGCTGGTGTGCTGGCCGCGTAAAGCTGCGAAACACGCTGCAAGTTTGCTGGAGCCGCCGTGCAAACTGGCGTCCAATAGCGCGCATGTCTGACTTTTTGATTAGCCGATTCATGAATTTTTCCAAGGTCTTTTCCCTCCATCGCGTTGACCGAAATCCTGCCCTTTTTGCCGTGCGCACCGGCAGAACTTCATTGCAGGTCTGGGCCAGGATGCTCGGCGTGAGCGCGGCCGCTGCGCTGTTGGCCCTGGGCGCCCAGGCCCAAGGCACCGATGCCCCCGCTGCCACTTCCGGCGCGGCCGCTGCGCAAGCTCCCGCGCCGGTGCCGCGCTACGCGGCCAGTGACCTGGAACGGGCCTTCGGTTTCATGGACGGCAACCGCGATGGCAAGATCAGCCGGGAGGAAGCCTCGGGCTTTCGCGGCGTGGCGAAAAATTTTGATCGAGCCGACACCAACCACGACAGTTTCCTGTCGCGCGAGGAATTCGACACGGCCATGAATTACGTCAAGCCCAAGTGACGGCTTTTCACGCCTTGGGCCGCACCCAAGCCAGGCGGCCGAAGCTGCCAGCGAGCGCCTGAATTGAGCTATGTCGTCGCTGTCAGGGCGCTGTGCGAATTCACCGCCAAGCAAGGCGACCTGGACCTGCGCTTCACGCCCTCGCCTTCCGCGCAGGAAGGCATCGCCGGCCATGCGCTGGTGGCCTCGCGCCGCGGTGCAGGTTACTTGGCAGAGTTGAGCCTGAGTGGCGACTACAAGGAATTGCGGGTGCGCGGCCGCGCCGATGGCTACGATCCTGAACAAAACCAGCTGGAAGAGGTCAAGACCTTCCGCGGCGACCTGGCCACCATGCCCGACAACCACCGCCAGTTGCACTGGGCGCAGGTCAAGGTTTACGGCTGGCTGCTGTGCCAGAAGCTGGAACTGGCCGAGGTGCGGCTGGCGCTGGTCTACCTGGACATCGGCAGCCAGCAGGAAACGCGTTTGACGGAGCGCTTCACCGCCGATGCGCTGAGAAGCTATTTTGAGGCGCAGTGCGAAAAATTCCTGGGCTGGGCGCGGCAGGAACTGGCACACCGCGCGGCACGCGATGCAGCGCTGGCGGCGCTGGCTTTTCCGCATGCGGCCTTTCGCACCGGCCAGCGTGAACTGGCCGAGGCGGTGTACCGCTCTGCCGTCAGCAGCCGCTGCCTGATGGCGCAGGCGCCCACCGGCATTGGCAAGACCATCGGCACGGTCTTTCCGCTGCTCAAGGCCGCGCCCCGGCAGCACATCGACAAGGTGTTTTTTCTGGCAGCCAAGACGCCGGGCCGCCGCCTGGCGCTCGATGCGCTGGCGCTGATCAAAAGCAGCGCGCCGCCGCTGCCGCTGCGCGTGATCGAGCTGGTGGCGCGCGACAAGGCTTGCGAGCACCTGGACAAAGCCTGTCATGGCGAGTCGTGCCCGCTGGCCCGGGGGTTTTACGACCGCCTGCCAGCTGCGCGCAGCGCCGCACTGGCCGAACCCGGAGTTGGCGCCCTGCTCGACAAGGAAGCGCTGCGCACGGTGGCGCTGGCGCATGGCGTGTGCCCCTATTACCTGAGCCAAGACCTGGTGCGCTGGAGCGATGTGGTGGTCGGCGACTACAACTATTATTTTGACGTGAGCGCCCTGCTTCATGGCTTGATGCTGGCCAATGGCTGGCGCGTCAGCGTGCTGGTTGACGAGGCGCACAACCTGGTGGAGCGGGCGCGAAAGATGTATTCGGCCGAGCTTGACCAGTCCGAACTGGCCGGCGTGCGGCAGTCGGCCGGGCCGGCGCTGAAAAAGCCGCTCGACCGCCTGCACCGCGTCTGGCGCGACCTGGCCAGGGACCCGCAGCACCTGTCGGAGCAGGCTTACCAGGTTCGCGCCTGCCTGCCTGACAAATTCTTGCTGGCCTTGCAGCAAGCCACCACGGCCATCACTGACGACCTGGAGGCGCATCCGACGCGGGTCGATGCCGCGCTGCAGCGCTTTTATTTTGATGCGCTGCATTTCTCGCGCATGGCCGAGAGCTTTGGCGCGCATTCGCTGTTCGACATCACGCTTGACGATGCGCGTGTCCGCAATGCCCCTTTCGGCTCCAGCCGCCTGGCGGCCAGGTTCAGCCGGCTGTGCATCCGTAATGTCGTGCCCGCGCCCTTCCTGGCGCCGCGCTTTGCCGCTGCCCGGTCGGCCGCGCTGTTTTCAGCGACGCTGAGCCCGCAAAACTACCATGCCGACACGCTGGGCCTGCCGGCCGACACGGCATGGATCGATGTGCCGTCGCCGTTTCTGGCCGAGCAGCTGGCGGTGCAGGTGGTCAGCGATATTTCGACCCGTTACCAGCACCGCGAGCTGTCGCTGGCGCCCATCGCGCACCTGATGGCGCGGCAGTACGACGACAAGCCGGGAAACTACCTGGTTTTTCTGAGCAGCTACGACTACCTGGAAAAGCTGGCCGAGCGCTTCCAGCAATTGCACCCGCAGGTGCCGATGTGGCAGCAGACCCGGCGCATGGATGAAGCGGCGCGTGACGAGTTCCTGGCGCGCTTTGTGCCCGAGGGACGCGGCATTGGTTTTGCCGTGCTGGGCGGCGCGTTTGCCGAGGGCATCGACCTGCCCGGCCAGCGGCTGATCGGTGCCTTCATCGCCACGCTGGGCCTGCCGCAAGTCAACCCGGTCAACGAGCAGATCAAGCTGCGGATGGCTGAAAATTTTGGCGCCCGGCAGGCTTATGACTACACCTATCTTTACCCGGGCATTCAAAAAGTCGTGCAGGCCGCAGGCCGGGTGATACGCACCACGCAGGACCAGGGCGTGGTCTTCCTGATGGACGACCGGTTTGCACGGCCGGAAGTCAAACGCTTGCTGCCCGCATGGTGGCAGGTGCAGCAAATGCGCATCCGCCCTGCCAACGCGGCCGACGCAGACAGGCTCGGACGGGCGTCAGCCGATGGCACGCGGCTATGAAAAAACCCGCCGAGGCGGGTTTTTTGCATCCTTGACAGGCTGGCCGGCGGTTTTTCAGAACACCCCGAAAAGCATCAGCAACAAGATGACGGTGATGGGAACACCGAGTAACCAGGCAATGATGGGCATGTTGATCTCCTTTGAAGTGGATGTGTCCGGTTGACAGCCCTAACTTAAAAGGAATCGCTTGCGGTTCATGCCAGTGTGCAAGACAGACGCCCGTAAGAAATCTCCGAAGACCGTGTAGTTCTGTAAAGCCGCACCGACCCTAGGCAAGTCATAAAACCGGTCTGAAATAAACGGTAAATAGGCTTTTTACGCAATACTGGCGGGCGTTGCTTGCTACAAAAAAAGAGCATCGCGCATTGTAAGAAAACACTCCTGCACGCACGCTGTCAGGCGCGATTTGCAAACATTCTTCTAGCTTGCAGCAACTCATTCATTAGGGTTGTTGCCCTTGATGCCGTGCTGTTCCTTGAAAGCGAGCTGAACCAGTTCAAGCTGGTCAACCAGCGCATCAATTCTTTTGAAATCCTTGTCGGGTTCGGTCAGCAGACGCTCCAGCTCTTCACGCAATCGGGCGTATTCGGTGGGGAAGTCGGTATTCGCTGGCTCATCGGGAAGGTAACCGCTGCGAAACGAAGGCGTCGTGTTCAAAGGCATGGAGGAGCTCCTTGTGTGGGTATCGCCGGCTTGATGAGCAACTGATGGCTCACGCCGACAGGCCCATCATCAAAGCATTCGCCATCGCGCGAGACTGTAGGACGGCAACGTATTTTTTGTTTTTCAGCGCCTGTTGAGATATCCACAAAAATTGACTGGTCATAAAATCTGAAAAAAACAATCATTACTAATTTAAGTGATGAAAACGCGCATATTTGTGGGTACTACGTATATTCAATCGGCACGCGCTGGCTATATTGGCTTTCCTCAATCTTTTACTGGCGCATCAACCGATGCACCACGCCCATGACCACCTTAGAACTCCCGCGCAAATTGCCGCTTTACCGTTCCCTGTACTTCCAAGTGATCTGCGCTGTCGTCGCCGGCGTCGCACTGGGATTTTTCTATCCCTCGGCCGGCGAAAGCATGAAGCCGCTTGGCGATGGCTTCATCAAACTGATCAAGATGATGATCGCGCCCATCATTTTCTGCACCGTGGTCGTCGGCATCGCGGGCATGGAAGACATGAAGAAGGTGGGCAAGACTGGCGGACTGGCGCTGCTGTACTTTGAAGTCGTCAGCACCTTTGCGCTGATCATCGGGCTGGTGCTGGTCAATCTCCTGCAACCGGGCGCAGGCATGAACATTGACCCGGCCACGCTGGACACCAAGGCGGTCGCGGCTTACACCGGCCCAGGCAAGATGGCAAGCACCACTGATTTCCTGCTGAATGTGATTCCTACCGCGTTTGTCGATGCTTTTGCCAAGGGCGAGATCCTGCAGGTGCTGCTAATTGCCATTCTGTTCGGCTTTGCGCTGCACCGCTTTGGCGGCCGCGGCACGCTGGTGTTTGACATGATCGAGAAAACCTCGCACGTGCTGTTCACCATCGTCGGCTTCATCATGAAGGTCGCGCCCATCGGTGCGTTTGGCGCCATGGCTTTCACGATTGGCAAGTACGGCGTCGGCTCGCTGTTTTCGCTGGGCAAGCTGATGGGTGCGTTTTACCTGACCTGCCTGATCTTCATCTTTGTCGTGCTCGGCACGATTGCCAAGCTCCACGGCTTCAGCATCTGGAAGTTCATCAAGTACATCAAGGAAGAGCTGCTCATCGTGCTGGGCACCTCGTCGTCCGAATCGGTGCTGCCGCGCATGATGGAAAAGATGGAAAACCTGGGCGCCAAAAAGACCACCGTGGGCTTGGTGATTCCCACCGGCTATTCGTTCAACCTGGATGGAACGTCGATCTATCTGACGATGGCGGCGGTCTTCATCGCGCAGGCCACCAACACGCCGATGACGCTGATGCAGGAAATCACGTTGCTGGGCGTGTTGCTGCTGACCTCAAAAGGCGCTGCGGGCGTGACCGGAAGCGGCTTCATCGTGCTGGCGGCAACGTTGTCTGCGGTCGGCACGGTGCCGGTGGCCGGCCTGGCGCTAATCCTGGGCATCGACCGCTTCATGTCGGAAGCGCGCGCGCTGACCAACCTGATTGGCAATGGCGTGGCAACACTGGTCGTGGCCAAGTGGACCAACGAGCTCGACGTGGAGCGGCTGCATGCGGGCCTGAACAACGAGACGTGGGAGGAAGCCCAGGAACCGGAAATGGTGCTGGACAAAAAGACGGAGCATATGGCCGCGGGGCGCTGATCTGCCCGGGAAGCTGCACCCTGCCGGGTGCACCGGGTGCCTGACCCGCACGCCATGGCACCGGGTGCCGTGGAAAATTGCGGGAAGGGCCTGGCGCTTAGCGGTTCTGGCGCGGAGCAGGTCCTGGCCCGCGACCGGCAATGTGACGGAAGGTGATACGGCCCTTGCTCAGGTCGTAGGGTGAGAGTTCCAGCGAGACCTGGTCGCCTGCCAGGATGCGGATATGGTTCTTGCGCATCTTGCCCGAGGTGTAGGCCACGAGCTTGTGGCCGTTGTCCAGCGTCACGCGAAAGCGCGAGTCGGGCAGGACTTCGTCGACCAGTCCATGCATTTCAATCAATTCTTCTTTGGCCATCTATAACTCCTGATATTTGAAAATTATGGGGGTTTCGCCAGCCCACACGGGCTGGCAGTGCCTCATGCGCAAACGGGCGATGAGCGTTCGTGAATCCAGCCCAGCGCGTGCTCGGTAGCGTAATGTACGGCAGCGGCGGCGCTGTCGAAAAGTCCGGTGAAACGCAGCACCCGGTCATGGGTGCCGCTGCCGCGACCGGAGCGGATGGAAACTGATGCCGCGTAGCGGCCTTCGGCCTGCTGCTTGGCAAGCGGCGATACGAGGTATTTGCCTACCTCTAATTGAGAGTCGTTCATGTTCATAAAGTCTTTACCGGATATTTTTCCGGCTTCTTGGGGAGAGAGTAACCAGCCTGCGAGCAAGCCAACGTTTATTCGGTATCTAGCCGCCAGGCGGTTTAAGCCTGGGCAGGTTGAGCCATAAGTGGGCACCGTTGGGGAAAGTGCTCGCCAGGAAATGGAACAGTGCTGTGGGCATCAAGGCTGATAAACCTTGAAAGCAGTGCCAGATCGCTGGGAATTGGGGCTCCAGGAAGCGCCGCATTTGAGAAAGAAGCCGGAGTGGATAGTGACTTCGATGAAAAACGCTGATGCGTTACCGAACCCGCCATTATAACCGGCCAGCCCAACCATGCAGGTTTTCCTTCAGCATTCAAACTGAGGATGAAGCTGGCGGATGCGATTCATGGCGCGGCCCGCTGCTGCCGTGCGGGTTTCCACGCCGAGCTTGGCGTACACGCGTTCCAGGTGCTTTTTGACCGTGGCCGGGCTGGAACCCAGGATATCGCCAATATCGCGGTTGACTTTTCCCTTGACCACCCAGTACAGCACCTCGGCCTCGCGCACGGTGAGTTTGAAACTCAGGCTCAGGCCCTCGACCACCGCATCGTCCGAGATTTCACGCATCACGATAAGCCAGTCGCCGCCGCTGTCGCTGTCATCGGTTTGCTGGTGCAGCCGGAATGTCAGGCGGCGCGGCCCCTGCTCGATGGTCAGGCGCGGCGGCTCGATCTGGCGCTCGGCATCCGCGAGGTGGCGGCGCAGCCAGTCCAGCACGGGCGGCGGCGTTTGCGGCGCCGTGGTGCCGTAGTAGCGCATGAGCAGCTCGCGCGCCAGCGGGGTTTGCCAGACCAGCTTGCCGTCTTCTTTTCCATCGGCATGCATGCGCACGGTCATGCTGGCGTAGCCAAACGCGTCGAGTGCATTGCGCGCCTGCCCGGCCTGCCGCGCCTCCTGACGGGCCCGGCGCGCGCCCTGCAGATGCACGCCCATGCGCGCCATGACTTCCTTGGGCTTGATCGGCTTGGTCACATAGTCCACGCCGCCAGCCTGCAGGGCGGCCACCAGATGCTCGGTTTCGGTCAGGCCGGTCATGAAGATAATGGGAATGTGGGCTGTTTCAGCCGTTGCCTTGAGTTGCCTGGCCACTTCAAAACCATCCATGCCGGGCATCATGGCGTCGAGCAGCACGATGTCGGGCACCGCCTGCTGGGCGCGCTGCAGCGCGGCTTCGCCGCTGGTGGCGATCAGCACGGTGAAGCCCGATTCATCGAGCGCGTCATGCAGCACCGCCAGGTTGTCGGGCACGTCGTCAACGATCAGCACCACGTCGCTGTTGGCGCGGTTCAGCGTGTCGTCCAGGCGACGGTCGCTTATCGGGGCGGGTTCAGGCATCTTGTTCATGGCCGGGTTCTTTCTGTAGGAGCTCTGTAGCCATTGCTTCAAACCGGAACTGCCGCGCCAGCAGCCGCATCTCCTCGACAAAGGCAGCGGTGGCGGGTTGCTGCTTTTCAATGTCCGCCAGCTTGTTGAGGATGCCACGGTAAAAGCCCAGATTCACCACTTCGAGCAGGCTGGCAAGATGGCGCGCATCCGGCAGGACGCGTGGCGCGGGCATGGCAACCACCGGGTCGGAGTTCGCTGCCAGGGTTTCATAACGCCAGACCAGGCCAAGGTTTCGCTCCAGCCAGTCGATCAATTCGGTGTGGCGCACCGGTTTGAGGATGAAATCTTCAGCGCGTATGCCCACGTCGTTGTCGAGCCCCTTGTCAAAGGCGTTGGCCGACACGATCGCCAGGTGAATGCCGGTGTGGCCCGACTTGCGCACGCGGCGCAGCGTTTCCCAGCCGTCGATGCCGGCCATGGCCAGGTCCATGAAGATCACGTCAGGCCGCAAGCCCGCCGCCAGCAAATCCAGGCAGTCGTGGCCGCTGGCGGCGGTACGCAGCTCGAAACCCATGGGCTCCAACAATTGCACCAGCAACTCGCGGTCGGGCTCCTCGTTGTCCACCACCAGCAGCTTGCGGCGTGGTCCTTCGTAACCCTGCGGCCGGCGCCGGGCATCGCGGACCTTGGTGGCGGGAAAGCTGGCAGTCCCCAAGTGCACTTCGGGCAGGAACAACCGGATGCGAAACACCGAGCCCCTGCCCGGCGTGCTGTCTACCCGCATCTCGCCGCCCATCAGGTCGGTCAGCATCTTGGCAATCGTCAGCCCCAGGCCAGCGCCCGATGTGCCGCCCACGCTCTGCCCCGCCGTGCTGCCACGCGCGAACGGCTCGAAAATCTTCTCCAGCTCGGCCGCGCTCATGCCGGGGCCGGTGTCCTCGATGTCGATATAGGCCATTTCACGCGCATGGCGCACCCGGAAGATGACCTGGCCTTCGGCGGTGAACTTGATGGCGTTGCCCAGCAGGTTGATCAGCACCTGACGCACCCGCTGTTCGTCGGCCCGCACCAGTTCGGGCAGGTTACCGACCGCTTCAAACACAAATCGCAGGCCCTTGGCTGCCGACTGCAACTCGAACATGCCGGCCACCTCGTGCACGCAGTCGGCAAACTGCATCGGCCTGACGCTGAGCGTGAGCTTGCCGGCTTCGATGCGGGCAATGTCCAGCGTGCCCTCGATCAGCGACAGCAAATGCTCGCCGCCGCGCTTGATGACGCTGACCGCCTGCTTGCGGTGCGGCGGAATGCCGGCGTCCTCGCCCATCAGCTGCGCATAGCCCAGGATGCTGTTGAGCGGCGTTCGCAACTCGTGGCTTATGGCGCTGATGTAGCGGCTCTTGGCCTGATTCGCCTGGTCGGCCGCCCGCTTGGCCTGTTGCAGGGCTTCGTCGGTCTGCCGGTGCGACTCGATTTCCTGCATGAGCAGATGGGTCTGTCGGTTCGATTCCTCCTGCGCCACCTGGCGGCTCTTGTGCGCCAGCACCAGCCACCAGGCGACCAGCCCTGCCATCACCAGCAGCGCCATGTAGGCCTTCAGAAACCCGGAGCGCAAGGCCGATTCGGACGCCGCCAGTTCGGCCAGCAAGGTGATTTCCTGGCGGTACAGCAGGCCGAACATGGCCGCCAGCAGCGGCACGATGATCCCCATCAGCAGCAAAAAGTGGCTCAGGCCGGTGTCCAGATACGGCCAGATGCGGCGCGGCAGCAGCCAGCGCAGCGCAGCCGACCACTGCACGGACACGCGCGCATGGGGCTTGCACAGGTCGCCGCAGCGCGCGTCCAGCGTGCAACACAGCGAACAGATCAGGCCCTGGTAGGCCGGGCAATGCGCCATGTCGGGGCCTTCATAGCTGCGCTCGCAAATCACACAGCGCTGGGTGGCCTGGCGCTGGTAGAGCGCCGAATCGGAGTTGCGCGCGATGTAATAACGCCCCTTCGTCGCCCAGGCGATCAGCGGCGCCGCGACAAACGCGGTCGTCATGGCGATCACTGCCGAAAACGCCTGTGCCAGTTCGCCATACAAGCCCAGATGCGCCGTAATCGACAGCAGCGACGCCAGCGCCATCGCGCCCACGCCGACCGGGTTGATGTCGTACAGATGGGCGCGCTTGAACTCGATGCCTTTGGGCGACAGGCCCAGCGGCTTGTTGATGACCAGGTCAGCCACCACCGCCATCACCCAGGCAATAGCGATGTTCGAATACAGCCCGAGCACCTCGCCCAGCGCCTGGAACACATTCATTTCCATCAGCATGAAGGCAATGGCGGTGTTGAACACCAGCCAGACCACGCGTCCCGGATGGCTGTGCGTCAGGCGCGAGAAAAAGTTCGACCAGGCCAGCGAGCCGGCATAGGCATTGGTCACATTGATCTTGAGTTGCGACACCACGACAAACAGCGCCGTCGCGCCGACCGCCCAGCCGTAGTTGGGAAACACGTATTCATAAGCTGCCAGGTACATCTGGTTCGGGTCCACGGCCCGGTCCAGCGGCACCATGTTGGAAATTGCCAGATAAGCCAGCAGCGCGCCGCCCAGCATCTTGACCACGCCCAGCAGCACCCAGCCCGGCCCGCCGACCAGCACTCCAGCCCACCAGCGCCAGCGGTTGGCGGGGGTCTGCACCGGCATGAAGCGCAAATAGTCGGCCTGCTCGCCCATCTGGGTAATCAATGCGATGCCGACCGTCAAAGCAGCACCAAACAAGTGCAAATCAAACACGCCGCTGCGCCCCTTTTCGCCGGCGTAATCGACAACGCCTGAAAACGCACCAGGAGCGAGCACAAAAACATAAACGAAAGGCACGACCAGCATCACCAGCCACAAGGCCTGCGTCCAGACCTGCAGCCGGCTGATGGTCGAAACGCCGTGAGTCACCAGCGGAATCACCACCAGCGCGCAAACCAGATATCCCCATGTGGGCGGAATCCCGAAAGCCAGCTCCAGCGCATAGGCCATCACGGCCGCTTCGAGCGCAAAGAAAATGAAGGTGAACGACGCGTAGATCAGCGACGTCAGCGTCGAGCCGATGTAGCCGAAACCAGCGCCGCGCGTCAGCAAGTCCATGTCCACGCCATAACGCGCGGCATAGATGCTGATCGGCAGGCCGGCCAGTAAAATGATCAGCCCCGTCGCCACGATGGCCCAGAAGGCATTGGTAAAGCCGTACTTGACCAGCAGCGTTGCGCCCACGGCCTCCAGAATCAGGAACGACGCCGCGCCAAACGCGGTGTTGGCCACCCGCCATTCAGACCATTTGCGAAAGCTTTGCGGCGTGAAGCGCAGCGCATAGTCTTCCTTGGTTTCGCTGGCAACCCAGCTGTTGTAGTCGCGGCGGACCTTGATGATGCGCTGCACCGCCACTTCGACGCCGGAGCCCCGCCCCTTGTCCGGCGGGGCCGGGGGAGGCGGTGGCGGTAAAGGCGTGGCGGCAGTTTTCATGAACAAAAAATGGCGGCAGGTCGGGTGAAAGTTAAATAGCCGGTGCTTGCTGCACCTTCTGTGCCACCTGCGCGCCGCACCTGGCTAACGCCCAAAAGGCGGGTGGCACCAATCTTGCAATTTTAAAAAAGCCGAACCCGAAAGAGCCCCATGGAACTGACCCCCCGCGAAAAAGACAAGCTGCTGATCTTTACCGCTTCGCTGCTGGCCGAGCGGCGCCGCGCCCGTGGCCTGAAGCTCAACTACCCCGAAGCCGTGGCGCTGATCAGCGCGGCCGTGATGGAAGGCGCGCGCGACGGCAAGACCGTGGCCCAGCTCATGAGCGAGGGCCGCACCATCCTGACCCGCGCCGACGTGATGGACGGCATTGCCGAGCTGATTCCCGACATCCAGGTCGAGGCCACCTTTCCCGACGGCACCAAGCTGGTGACCGTCCATCAGCCGATTGTGTAGAGCGCAGCATACAAACCATGAAAACAAGTACGACTATGAAAATAATAGCGGCTACTGCAATAACCATGAGCGCAAACGCCGCTTTTGGCCATGATGGACATGCCATGGATGGCACGCACTGGCATGCGACGGATGCTTGGGGTTTTGCAGTCCTGGGCATCATGATGGCCACCGCGATCTGGATGTCGCGCGGCGGCAAATAGGTTCAGCGGAGTACCCGTTAGATGACACCCGGCGAACTCTTTACCGACGGCCCCGACCATCTCCTCAACGAAGGCCGGCGCACGATCACCTTGGTGGTGCAAAACACCACCGACCGGCCGATCCAGGTCGGCTCGCATTACCACTTTGCGGAAACCAACGCGGCGCTGGGTTTTGACCGGATTGCCGCGCGCGGCATGCGGCTCAACATCACGTCGGGCGCGGCGGTGCGTTTCGAACCGGGCCAGCAACGAACGGTGGAGCTGGTGGACTACGCCGGCGAGCGCAACATCTTCGGCTTTCGCGGCCTGATTCAGGGAGCGCTTTGATGGCAACGATTGGCAGACGCGCCTATGCCGAAATCTTCGGCCCCACGGTGGGCGATCGGTTGCGGCTGGCCGACACCGACCTGCTGATTGAGGTCGAGGCCGACTACACACTGCGCGCCGGCAGCTATGGCGAGGAAGTCAAGTTCGGCGGCGGCAAGACGATCCGTGACGGCATGGCCCAGTCGCAAAGAACCAATGCCGAAGGCGCCATGGACACGGTGATGACGAATGCGCTGATCCTCGACCACTGGGGTATCGTCAAGGCCGACATTGGCCTGAAGGGCGGGCGCATTGCCGCCATCGGCAAGGCCGGCAACCCCGACGTGCAGCCGGGCGTGGACATCATCATCGGCCCCGGCACCGAGATCATCAGCTGCGAAGGCATGATCGTGACGGCCGGCGGCATTGATTCGCACATCCACTTCATCTGCCCGCAGCAGATCGAGGAAGCATTGACCAGCGGCGTCACCACCATGATGGGCGGCGGCACCGGCCCGGCCACCGGCACCTTTGCCACCACCTGCACGCCCGGACCGTGCAACATCGAGCGCATGCTGCAGGCCGCCGATGCCTTCCCGATGAACCTGGGCTTTCTGGGCAAGGGCAACGCCAGCCTGCCGGCCGCGCTGCACGAGCAGGTCAACGCCGGCGTGATCGGGCTGAAACTGCACGAGGACTGGGGCACGACGCCAGCCGCCATCAGCAACTGCCTGGACGTGGCCGAGGAGCTTGACGTGCAGGTCGCCATTCACAGCGACACGCTCAACGAATCGGGCTTTGTCGAGAACACCATTGCCGCGACCAAGGGCCGCAGCTTGTGCGCGTTTCACACCGAAGGCGCGGGCGGCGGCCATGCGCCCGACATCCTGCGCGTGGTCGGCGAGGTGAACTTTCTGCCTTCGTCCACCAACCCGACCATGCCCTACACCGTCAACACGCTCGACGAGCATGTGGACATGCTGATGGTCTGCCACCACCTCGATCCGTCGATTGCCGAAGACCTGGCCTTTGCCGAAAGCCGCATCCGCAAGGAAACGATTGCCGCAGAGGACATCCTGCACGACCTGGGCGCCATCAGCATGATGTCCAGCGACAGCCAGGCCATGGGCCGGGTCGGCGAAGTCATCATCCGCACCTGGCAAAACGCGCACAAGATGAAGCAGCAGCGCGGCAAGCTGCCGGGCGACACCGAGCGCCACGACAATTTCCGCGTCAAGCGCTACATCAGTAAATACACCATCAACCCGGCGATTGCCCACGGCATCTCGCACGAGGTCGGCTCCGTTGAAGTCGGCAAGTTCGCCGACCTGGTGGTTTGGAAACCTGCGTTTTTCGGCATCAAGCCGTCGATCATCCTGAAAGGCGGTTTCATCGCGATGGCCGCCATGGGCGATCCCAACGCGTCGATTCCCACACCACAGCCGGTGCATTACCGGCCGATGTTCGGGGCGTTCGGCGGCGCGGTGGCCAAGGGTTCGCTGACCTTCGTCTCGCAGGCCGGGCTGGCCGCCGGCATCCAGGAGCGCTTTGGCCTGGCCAAGACGCTCAGCGCGGTGAAGAACATCCGGGGCGTGCGCAAGCAGCACATGGTCCATAACCATTACCTGCCGAAAATGGAAATTGATGCCCAGACCTACCTGGTGCGCGCCGACGGCCAGCTCTTGAGCTGCGAGCCAGCCGCCAGCCTGCCGATGACGCAGCGCTACTTTTTGTTCTGATCCCGCAAACCCGTGGGGCTGACGCGTCGCACCCTCATGGCACACTGATGCATTTGTCACTTTGTGTTCCCACCATGAAAAACCTCTTGTCCTTTGTTGCCGCCGCACTGCTGTCAGGACTGGCGGCAGTGACACAGGCAGCACCCGATGAAGATGCGCTGGGCAAGGCCTGGGGCTACCCGGTGGCGCGCAACATGGCGCAGGCGCAGCAGGAAGCCTACCGTGTAGGTTCTTTCAGCGCCATGGACAGCTTTGCGCCGCATTGCGTGCTGCAACCCTCGATTGAGCCGCTGGCGCTCAGTAAAACAGCCACCGAACCGGCTTTTCGCTACCGCTTCGAGGGCCGCTCGCAGTCTCTGGACGACTACATGCAGCGCCAGCGCGCCACAGCCGTTCTGGTGCTCAAAGACGGCGACATTGTGGCCGAGCGCTACAACTATGGGCGCACGCCGCAGCAGCGCATGCTGTCGAACTCCATGGCCAAATCCATCGTGGCACTGGCCGTGGTCAAGGCGCTTGAAGAAGGCCGCATCCACTCGCTGGACGATACGGCTGCCACTTATGCGCCGGTGCTGGCGGGCACCCTGTACGGCGAAACGCGCATCATCAACCTGCTGCGCATGGCTTCGGGCGCGCAGTTTGTCGAAGATTATTCGGGCCATGACGACTTGGCTCTTTTCGGCCAGGCCGTTCGCAAGCAGGGCGCGGCCAAGGCAGCACAGACCATCACCGTGCGCGCGGCACCCGAAGGCGAACGCTTCAATTACGCCAGCGCCGAAACCCAAATGCTGGGCCTGGTGCTGCGCGGCGCCACCGGGCGCACGCTGTGCGACTACGTAGCAGAGAAAATCTGGCAGCCCATGGGCGCCGAGTCCATGGCCACCTGGCTCATCAATCCGCTCGATGGCGTGGAATACGCTGCCGGCAATTTCAACGCGACAGTCCGCGACTACGCCCGGCTGGGCTGGCTGCTGGCCAACGACGGTCAAGCCCGTGGCCAGCCCGTCATTGCACGCGACCAGGTGCTGGCCATGACCGACGCAGCCCGTCAACCTGAGATATTCAGGCCCGGCCGAATGATCAACAAGGGCAGTACCTATATGGGCTACGGCCTGCAGACCTGGCTGCTGCCCGGCAGCAGCCGACGTTTTGTCCTGTTGGGCATCTACGGTCAGGCCATTTTTGTGGACCCGGCCTTGAAGCTTGTGATAGTGCATATGGCCGTGGGCAAGGATGCTTCCGGCGACGCCAGCGGCACGCACCTGGGCGCGGAGCGCGATGCGTTGTGGCGGGGTATCGTGGCCCGCTACGGCAACTGGTGAAATCAGCCGCTAAAGTTTCTCTCGTCCATTGATCGACCATTCCATTGAACGCCATGTTTCAAATTTCCAAACTTATTTCGCAGGGCGCCGGCCTGGCGCCGGTGCTCGTCAAACGCGCGTCCACCCTGGAACTCGACTGGGACGTGCGCCAGAAAAGCCGCTTTGACGCGCTAGATTCGCTGGGTCGCCCGCTTGGCGTTTTTTTGCCGCGCGGCACGCTGGTGCGCGGCGGCGACGTGCTGATCGCCGAAGACGGCTCAATGATCAAGGTGATTGCCGCACCACAGGCGGTGCTGCGCATCACGGCCTGCGCGGCGCACGGCTCGCCGTTCGACCTGACCCGCGCCGCCTACCATCTGGGCAACCGCCATGTGCCGATTGAGCTGAAACCCGACCACCTCAAAATCGAACCCGACCATGTGCTGGCCGACCTGCTGCGCGCCATGCACCTGATTGTTCATGAAGTGCTGGAAGCGTTCGAGCCCGAAGGCGGCGCCTACAGTTCTGCCGGCCACAGTCACGAACATGCGCATGCGCCAGAAGTTGCCACCGCGCCGCCAGCAGCCCATGTCCACGGACCGGATTGCAACCATGACCATGACCACGGCCATGCGCCGCCGGCCATCAAGCCGGTGGCCATCCAGATCCATCCGCGCAAGCCGCACAGCCATTGACGCCAGCGACAGAAATCCTGCCTGCGGCCAGCCTGCTCCAGCTGATCTGGCTCGCCTCCCCGGCCTTGCCCGTGGGGGGATTTTCATACTCGGAAGTGTTTGAGGCGGCCGTGGAACGGGCGGGAGTAGCTACGGAAAGCATAGCATCCGACTGGCTGACCGATCAGCTCCACCTGACGCTGGCGCGCGGCGACCTGGCGGTGATTGCCCAGGCGATTCCCGCTTGGCGCGAAGCCGACCTGCCGCGCATCGAGCAACTCAACGACTGGGTGCTGCAGACGCGCGAAACCAGCGAACTGCGGCTGCAGGCCGAGCAGATGGGCCGTTCGCTGCTCGACTGGCTGCGCAACCATGACGGCGCCAACCCGGCGCACATAGCCGCCTGCGCCCGGATGCAGCCAACCTATCCGGTGGCTTTTGCGCTGGCGGCGTCGCAAACTGCGGCCGGCACGCGCGACTGCATGCTGGCCTACGCCTTCGGCTGGGCCGAAAACATGATGCAGGCCGCCCTGAAATCAGTACCGCTGGGCCAGAGCGCCGGCCAGCGCATCCTGGCTAGATTGAGCCGGGACATTCCGGACGCGGTCGAAGCGGCCTTACTGCTTTCTGACCATGAACGCCAGGCGTTCTCACCCATGCTGGCGATCCTTTCGGCGCAGCATGAAACCCAGTACTCGCGGCTGTTTCGCTCCTGACCGAAGCGCCGCCCTTTTGAACTGTCCAAGGAAAGTCCGCATGAGCCTGCACCACATCGCCAACCGCACCAAGAAACTGCCACCCCTGCGCGTGGGCATAGGCGGCCCCGTCGGCTCGGGCAAGACCACCCTGCTGGAGATGCTCTGCAAGGCCATGAAAGACAAATACGACCTGGTGGCCATCACCAACGACATCTATACCAAGGAAGACCAGCGCCTGCTCACCGTCAGCGGCGCGCTCGACGCCGAACGCATCATGGGTGTGGAAACCGGCGGCTGCCCGCACACGGCGATCCGCGAGGACGCCTCAATCAATTTAGAGGCCATAGACCGCATGCTGGAGGAGTTTCCCGATGCCGACGTGGTGTTCATCGAGTCTGGTGGCGACAACCTGGCGGCCACCTTCAGCCCGGAACTGAGCGACCTCACCATCTACGTGATCGACGTGGCTGCCGGCGAAAAAATCCCGCGCAAGGGCGGCCCGGGCATCACCAAGAGCGACCTGTTCGTCATCAACAAGACCGACCTGGCACCCTACGTCGGCGCCGATCTAGGGGTGATGGAGGCAGACACGATCCGCATGCGCACCACAGCCAAAGGCCTGAAGCCTTTCGTCATGACAAACCTCAAAACCAACACCGGCCTGGCCGAGGTGGTCGCCTTCATCGAAACCAAAGGCATGCTGCAGGCGGCATGATCCATATTTTTCAAGGCCGCATCCGAAGTCGCCATGCCCTGCGGTTAAACTAGTCGGCTTGGAAGCGTGGCAGAGCGGTTGAATGCAGCAGTCTTGAAAACTGCCGAGGATGCGAGTCCTCCGTGAGTTCGAATCTCACCGCTTCCGCCAAGAACCCTAGCATGCAGGCTTCATGGCAATCAGGGGACGCTCCCCGCACTGTTACCCCCACCGCTGAAATGCCTGAAAACAGTTTCTCATGGCGACCAGAGGCAGCCAGTCCTTCGGGCGATCGGCATCAACTCAAAAGTTTAAAAATCCAGTCTGGCGACACGTCTGGTTCCGCAGCCAAGCCACAATGAGCGGACTCGCTCTTACAGCAGGAACGAGCGCGTAAAACTGGAAACGTACTCCGAATCCGCCTTCAATTTGGCGGCCAGCGCCTTGTGGACAGGCGCATAGGCAATCTTCTCGCTCATCTCCACAAAAGGCGTTTTCACCCGGTCGCCGTCCGCGTCGACCCAGAACCCCTCCCGCGCCAAGAGCACGGCGTTGAGTTTT
The DNA here is from genome assembly GCF_049895905.1 of Polaromonas sp. DSP2-3-2b2. NCBI lineage: Bacteria > Pseudomonadati > Pseudomonadota > Betaproteobacteria > Burkholderiales > Comamonadaceae > Polaromonas > Polaromonas sp. DSP2-3-2b2. The sequence goes on from NZ_JAFCTH010000001.1 coordinate 185,109, forward strand.
CGCGAGACAGTTCGGTCATCGACTTTTTTCTCATCGGTGAAAAGCATCGCGGCGCCCACGTGGCCGTCGTCGAAGGTGTAGGCTGCGGTGGCAAAAATATCGCCAAACGGCGTGATGATGCGCAGGCGGGCCAGGCCATCTCCTTGCGGCATCGGCTCTGAAGAAATATCGAGGCTGAAGAGCGCAGGCCTGAACTGGTCGAACAGCGCGAAAAACTGCGCATGGAGCTCCCGGGCGTGCTCGACGCCCTTGTTCAGCTTCTCAGCCCTTGTCGCATCCTGGTATTTCTTGAGTTCTAGGTTCGCCACATTCACCTCCAAACGCCAATATCGGCACTCGAAAGGTAGCACTTCTTCTTGGCGCCGGGCCATGCCCGCGTGAAAAATCAAGCGACTTTTTCTGGCTCGGGCTCAAGCAGGTCAGCGCTTCTGGCTTGCCTGCCCTTTTTCCATCTGCTGAAGCTGGCGCTTGCGTTTGCTCTTGTTTTTCGATTCCGGCTCGGCAGGCCGGTCGCGCAGGGCTTTTGCCCCGCGCTCTTGGGCGTCTTTTTTCTGCTTTTTCTTGCGAAAATGCATGAAGGTGCGCCCCAGGCCGAAGCTCACGGCGGTGCTGAGGGTCAGCAGGACAATGCTTGAAGTTTCCAGTTCCATGGTGTGAGGGGTGCCCGGTCAGTCGGCCAGGAAAAGCGATTGCAGGTCGTTCAGAAAGTCAAAACCGCGCTCGGTCGGCTTGACGTGCACAAAATCGCGCTCGACCAGCCCCTTGCGCTCGGCCTCTTCCAGCCCTTTCTGGATCGCGGTGAACGGCAGGCCGGTCTTGTCGGCAAAGTCCTGCAGCTTGAAGCCGTCCCGCAGCCGCAAGGCGTTGAGCATGAATTCAAACGGCAGATCGGCGCGGCTGACCTCGGTTTCCTGCGTCACCGCTTGGCCAGCCAGCGCCTTGTCCATGTAAAGCTTGGGTTCGCGGTAACGCACCTGGCGAACCACCCGGTGCGCAAAACTGAGCTTGCTGTGCGCGCCGGCGCCAATGCCCAGGTAGTCGCCGAACTGCCAGTAGTTGAGATTGTGAAAGCAGCGGTGGCCGTCCTTGGCATAGGCCGACACTTCATAGCGCTGCAGCCCGGCGCTTTCCGTCATTTCGGTGATCTGGTCGAGCATGGCGTAGGCCGTGTCCTCCTCGGGAACCACTGGCGGAAACTTCGCAAAGTAGGTGTTGGGCTCGATCGTCAGGTGATAAATCGAGATGTGGGGTGGGTTCATGGCCAGCGCCTGGCGCATGTCCTGCGCCTGGTTTTCGAGCGTCTGGCCTGGCAGCGCGTACATGATGTCGAGGTTGAAGGTGTCGAAGGCCTGCGCCGCCTCTTCCACCGCCGCAATCGCCTGGGCGCGGTCGTGCACACGGCCCAGTGCCTTCAGGTGAAGGTCGTCGAAACTCTGCACGCCGACCGACAGGCGATTCACCCCGGCGCTGCGAAACGCCTTGAAGCGGTCTTTCTCGAACGTGCCCGGATTGGCTTCCAGGGTGATTTCGCAGTCGGCCGATAGCTTGAGCCGGGCGCGGATGTCGCCCAGCAAGCGGTCGATGGCCTGCGGCGAAAACAAGCTGGGCGTGCCGCCGCCAATGAAAATGCTGTGCACCGTGCGGCCCCAAATCAGCGGCAGCGACGCCTCCAGGTCGGCCACCAGCGCATCGATGTAGCGCTGCTCGGGCATCTCGCCGGCCACTTCGTGCGAATTGAAATCGCAGTACGGACATTTTTTGATGCACCAGGGTAAATGCACATACAGCGACAGCGGCGGCAAGGCCGCCAGTTGCAGCGTGCCAGCGCGCATGTAGTGCTGGACATCGTGCGGGCTCATGGCGCGGTGCGTCCAGTTGACAGCCAGCGTTCGCCCAGCAATTCAATCATCTGCCGCATGGCCTTGCCGCGGTGGCTGTTGGCATTCTTCACGCTGACCGGCAGTTGCGCAAAGGTCTGGCCGAACGCGGGAACGAACATCACCGGGTCAAAGCCAAAGCCGTTGCTGCCCACGGGCGCCAGGGCGATTTCGCCGGCCACGCGCCCGCTGGCGATCAGCGGCTCGGGGTCATCTGCGGAGCGCACCGCGACCAGCGTGCTGACCAGGGCTGCGCGCCGCTGCGCGCGCTGCGTCAGGTGGGCCATTTGCTCCAGCAAGGCCTTGACGTTGTTGTCGTCGCCCTTGGCATAGCCAAACTGCGTGGCATAAAACGCGGTGTCCACGCCGGGCTGTCCGCCAAACGCTTCCACGCACAGACCGGCGTCATCGGCCAGCGCCGGCAGGCCGCTGAGGTTTGACGCATGACGCGCCTTGGCGAGCGCGTTTTCGACAAAGGTGCGAAACGGCTCTTCGGCCTCCGGAATGGCCAGATCGGACTGCTTGAGCAGCTGCAGGCCGAGCGGCGCCAGCATGGCCTGGAGCTCGGCCAGTTTGCCCTGGTTGTTTGATGCAAGAACAATTTTCATGATGGAATAGGGCTTTTGCGCTTACCTGGTGTGCGTAAGCAGCTATTAATTTAATAGTGAATGCTGTTGCAGCAGCAATGGGGGAAACAGATTTACCAAGGCCTGCGGGCCGGGGCAGGTTAATGGCGCCGATCAGGCTTTCCTGGCAGCCGAACGGCGGATGGCCGCGTTGATTTCAGCAATCGAGCGCTCGATCATGGCTTCATCGAGGTCGTCGGCCTGGGTGTCAAAGCCTCCTGCATCGAGCGTGGAGGCGAAACCGCCGTCCATCGCACTGTCGGCAGCGCCGAGGCGTGTGGGCGCAAACACATCGGGCGTTTCCCATTCCATGGCCAGCACGGTCACGTTGTCGCTGTGCTCGCCCCCGGCCAGCAAGGCGCTTTCGACCAAGGCCGGGACCGCCTTGGAAACGCTCTGGCCGCTCAGTTGCGCAACGATTTCCACATCGCTCAGGCTGCCCCACAAACCGTCCGAGCAGAGCATCAGCTTGTCGCCCTGCTGCAAGGCAAATGGACCGGCAATCTCCAGCGTCGGCTTGGCGGGCGAGCCCAGGCAGGTGAACAGGATGTTGCGGCTCACGGGCTCGAACTCGTGCAGACCGGCCCGCTCCTGCTCAAGAAATGAATGGTCGCGGGTACGCATCAGCAACTGACCATCGCGCACCAGGTACAGACGCGAATCTCCGCAATGCACCCAGGTGGCACTGGCACCCTGCACCACCGCCGCCACCAGCGTGGTTCGCGGGGTGTCAAGCATTCCTTTCTGGGACGCATGGCGAATGATCCGGTGATGCGCAGCCATCGCCGCGCTGGCAAGAAATTCAGCCGGATTGCCGATGGTGGGTTTGGCTTCCTTCTGGTACAGGGCCGAAATCGTGTCGAGCGCGAGCTGGGCGGCGACTTCTCCTTCAGGATGTCCGCCCATGCCGTCAGCCAGCACGAACAGGCCCGACTCGCGGGTGTAGCAGTAACCCATGCGGTCTTCGTTCATGGCCCGGCCGCCGATGCGACTGAGCTGAAAAACCGAAAATTTCATTTGAACCGGGTTCCCAGCACATTGGCCTTGCGCGCTGTTTTCTTGGTGTCGGATACCACGCTGTCAAACTGCAGCCGAACCCGTTCGCCGACCGTGAGCTTGGTGTAGCGGCGCGCGCTTTCCCGGCTCAGTTCCTTTTGCAGGGCAAACACCGATTGCGGCCGGGCCAGCGGATCGAGCGCCATGCACCACTGGACGACCTCGATCAGGTTGTCGGAATAAACACCGCGCAGCCGGGACAAGGCCAGCAACAGCCGGTCTTTTTCAATCCGCTGCGGTGCGTCGTTGGGCGGATAGCCCTGCATGCTGGCGTAGATGCACGCGCCGATCGCATAAATGTCGGTCCAGGGGCCCATGGACGAATCGCGTCGGTACATTTCTGGCGCTGCAAAGCCGGGCGTGTACATGGGGCGGATAAAGTTGCCCTCCTTGCTCAGCACCTCTCTGGCTGCGCCAAAGTCAATCATCACGGCCCGGTTGTCGTCGGTGATGAAGATATTTGCCGGCTTGATGTCCAGGTGCAGCATCTTGTGCTGGTGCACGATGCGCAGCCCACGCAGGATTTCGTCGAACAGCGAGCGAATGGTGGATTCGCGAAACACCTTGGGTTTTTTCAGGTCGCGGGCGGTGATGATGAAGTCCTGCAGGGTTCCTCCCTCCAGATAGTTCATGACCATGTAGACGGTTTCGTTCTCGCGAAAGAAGTTCAGCACACTGACCACCGAGCCGTGCGAAATCTGGGCCAACGAGCGGCCTTCTTCGAAAAAACTCTTCAGGCCCAGTCGATACAGCGAAAGTTTTTCAGGCAGTACCTGCGGCAGCAATTCGCCGACGGCGCGGCTTGCCAGGGACGACGGCAGGTACTCCTTGATGGCAAACTGCTGACCCTCACTGTCAACGGCCAAGTAAACTACACCGAATCCACCGGCCGAAAGCTTTCGTTCAATGCGATAGCCCCCGATCATGGTGTCAGGCGGCAGGGATGAAGGCTTGACCTTTGACATAAATTCTCTGGTGGGCTGGGTGAAAATTCGCCCAGTCTCTTTTCTCTTTAGTAAGGCGTAAAAAGCTAATGTCAGTTTACAGCATGACGGGCTATGCAAGCCTGCAGTCCAGCACCGCGCAAGCGGCACTTGAAACCGAACCGTCACAGGGCAGCAGTTCCCGGCTGGGCATTGAAATCCGTTCCGTCAACAGCCGCTTTCTGGACCTGACTTTCCGTCTTCCCGATGAATTGCGCCAGGCCGAACCGGCGCTGCGCGAGCTGCTCACCAGCACGCTCAAGCGCGGCAAGGTCGAGGTACGCGTCTCGCTTGAAAGCACGGCGGTCAGCAGCCTGCGCGCGCCAACACCTGCCACGCTGCAGCGGCTGGGCTCGCTTGAAGACAGCATCAAGTCATGGTTGCCGCAGGCTGCACCGCTCAGTGTGGCGGACGTGCTGCGCATTGCCACGAACGAAGATAAAAAGCCGCATGATTTCAGCGAGGAATTGCTGCAGACCGCCCGACAGGCGGTGCATGAGCTGATGGCTGCGCGTGAGCGCGAGGGCGCCCGCCTGAGCCTCATGCTGCTGGACCGGACAGCCCAGTTGCGGGCGCTGGCTGAATCTGCCGTGCCCATGGTCCCCAAACTGGTCGAGCAGCAAAAAACCCGCTTTATGGAACGCTGGAAAGAAGCACTGGCGCTGGGCAGCAGCAGCGTGCTGCCGGAAATCGCCCAAGACCGGGCGCTGACAGAGGCGACCGCGTTCGCCATTCGGATTGACGTGGCCGAGGAAATCACCCGCCTGGCATCGCACCTTGATGAAATCGACCGCCTTCTGGCCGGCGGCGGCGAACTGGGCAAGCGCCTGGACTTCCTGATTCAGGAACTCCACCGCGAGGCCAATACCCTGGGCTCCAAATCGGCGTCGCTGGAACTGACGCATGTGTCGGTCGACATGAAGGTGCTGATCGAGCAGATTCGCGAGCAGGTCCAGAACATCGAATGACCCCGCAAGCTCCCTATAACTTCTAAATCAATAGCAAATATCGCTCGCCAAGTATGGACTATCCCGGAAATCTCTTTGTTGTAGCCGCCCCCAGCGGGGCCGGTAAATCCAGTCTGGTCAAAGCCCTGATGGAACTCGATTCGGCCATCCAGCCGGCGGTTTCGCATACCACCCGCCCGCCGCGCGGACAGGAAAAGCACGGCAGGGAATACTTTTTTCTCTCGCCCGAAGAGTTCGACAGCATGGTGACGCGCGATGCCTTTCTGGAGTGGGCGCATGTCCATGGCCACCGCTACGGCACGTCGCGCCACACCATTGAGGAACGGGTTGCGCATGGCGCCGACGTGATCCTGGAAATCGATTTTCAGGGCGCCATCAACATCAAGCAGATTTTTGCCAATGCGGTCCTGATCTTCATTCTTCCGCCAAGCTGGGAAGAACTGCGCTCGCGCCTGCAACGGCGCGGGGAAGACAGCGCAGAGGTCATCGAACTGCGGCTCCAGAACGCCGCCGTGGAGATGGCACAGGCGCAAAAATTCGACTTCGTTATAATCAACGAGTTGTTTGAACGGGCAGTTTTCGACTTGAAAACCATTGTGCATGCCCAGCGGCTGAAATATTCGGCTCAGCGACGCGCCAGAGCCGAGACTTTCATGGCGCTTCACATTCCCTAAATAACCGCCCCCAAGTCAGCGATCACTTGAAAGAACACCATGGCCCGCATTACCGTTGAAGACTGCCTCGAAAAAATCCCGAACCGCTTCCAGCTGGTTCTGGCTGCCACCTACCGCGCCCGCATGCTCAGCCAAGGCCACGCCGCCAGGATCGAAAGCAAGAACAAGCCCGGCGTGACCGCCCTGCGGGAAATCGCCGCAGGCAAGGTTGGCCTCGAAATGCTGAAAAAAGTGCCCAACTAGAACTGCCAAATCCATGAAAAAAGCACCTAGCAAGGTGCTTTTTTCATTTTCAAAGCCTTCTAAAGCCATTTTCCATCGACTTTGTTCAGCTGGCGTTACAGTCGGGGATATGAACGCAATGCCGACCACCGCCGTTCCCCACAAGCCGACACCTGCCGCAGCCAATGCGGCGGCGGCAAGCTTTGCGGCCCTGACCGCCAAACTCGACTACCTGAACGCCGCCGATATAGAAAATGTCAGGCAGGCCTACCGCTTTGCCGACGAGGCCCATCTGGGGCAGTTGAGAAACAGCGGCGAGCCCTACATCACGCATCCGATTGCCGTGGCCCAGCAATGCGCCGAATGGAAACTCGATGCGCAAGCCCTGATGGCGGCGCTGCTCCACGACGCAATGGAAGACTGCGATGTCAGCAAGCCCGAGCTGATCGAGCGCTTTGGCGCGCCAGTAGCCGATCTGGTCGACGGGCTGACCAAGCTGGAAAAACTCGAATTCAACACCCGCGAAGAAAATCAGGCGGAGTCATTTCGCAAGATGCTGCTGGCCATGGCGCGCGATGTGCGGGTCATACTGATCAAGCTGGCGGACCGCATCCACAACATGCGAACGCTTGGCGACGCGCCGCGCACGAAATGGAAACGGATTTCCAGCGAAACCCTGGACATCTACGCCCCGATTGCGCACCGCCTGGGCCTGAACTCGACTTACCGCGAACTGCAGGACCGGTCGTTCCAGCACCTGCATCCGTGGCGCTATGCCATTTTGTCCAAGGCCTTGATGCGGGCGCGAGGACGCCGGCGCGACGTGATCAAGCGGGTTCAGTCGGAAGTCGAGGCGGCCTTTGCCACGGCGCAGATTCCCGTGCGGATCTATGGGCGTGAAAAAACGCTTTATTCGATCTACCACAAGATGGACCAAAAGCACCTGTCTTTTGCGCAGGTAACCGACCTGTACGGGTTCCGGGTCATCGCGAACGATGTGACCGCCTGCTACAGCGCCATGGGCATCCTGCACCAGCTCTACAAGCCCTTGCCGGGAAAGTTCAAGGACTACATCGCCATTCCCAAGGTCAACGGCTACCAGTCGCTGCACACCACGCTGGTCGGCCCGTTCGGAACCAACATCGAGTTCCAGATGCGCACCGATGCGATGCATGTGGTGGCCGAGGCGGGCGTGGCCGCCCACTGGCTGTACAAGGCGTCCGATCCGAACAGCGACACCTCGCAGCGCCTGGGAACCAAATGGCTGCAGTCACTGCTCGACATCCAGCAAGAAACCCATGACGCAGCCGAGTTCTGGGACCACGTCAAGATCGACCTGTTCCCCGAGGCGGTTTACGTTTTTACCCCCAAGAGCCAGATCATGGCGATGCCGCGCGGCGCCACGATCGTTGACTTTGCCTATGCCATTCACAGCGATGTGGGACACCATGCGATTGCCGCCAAGGTCAACGGCGAACAGGTCCCGCTGCGTACCGAACTGCTGAACGGTGATGTCATCGAAATCATCACCGCGCCGGTTTCCACACCGAACCCGGCCTGGCTGGGATTTGTGCAGACCGGCAAGGCGCGCTCAAAAATCCGCCATCACCTCAAGAGCATGGCGATCACTGAATCGCAGGAACTCGGCGAAAAGATGCTCGCCCAGGCGCTGCGGGCCGAAGGCATAGACCGGCAGCATCTTTCGGAAGACGACGACGCTCACCACGCGACCTGGGAAAACATCCTTCGCTTCACCGGCAACCGTTCGCGCGCCGAGTTGCTGACCGACATCGGCATGGGCAAGCGCATCGCCAGCATGATCGCCAAGCGCATCGTCTCGCTTCTGGCTGAGAAAGGCGAGAAACCCGATGCCTTGCTGATGAGCCGGGAACGCTATATTCCGCACGAATCCATCTCGCAAGGCGGCTTGGTGCTCGATGGCAGCGAGAAAAGCTCGGTCCAGTTTGCCCGATGCTGCAGCCCGATTCCCGGCGACGCCATCGTGGGTTACCTCGGGCGGGGCGAGGGCCTGTTCGTGCACACCGAGGACTGCGCAGTGGCCAAGCGCCTGCAGCAACGCGACATTGAGCGCTTCATCGCCGTCGACTGGTCCGACGAGCCCACCAGAGCGTTTGAAACCAATCTCATGGTCACGGTTTCCAATGGCAAGGGCGTTCTGGCCAAGGTGGCTGCCGCGCTTGCCAGCGCCGAGGTGGACATCACCCATGTGGACATGGGCCATGAGCCGGCAAACGGCGCCACCGACCTGAGGTTCAGCGTGGCAGTGCGCGACCGCGTTCACCTGGCCGCAGCGATGCGCAATGTCAGGCGCGCGCCGTCGGTGCTTCGGGTGCAGCGCTTCAAGGCCAGCGCCTGAAGCGCGTGGCCTTTGCCTTTGCCTTTGCCTTCGTGCATTGAACGATTCAAGCTTGCCCGCCCTCCGTGCCGGACTTCGGATAGTCCACTTTCAGCACTTCCAGCAACTGCATTCCCTGGGGCGTAACCAGGGTCACTTCGTCGCTCGTCCGCGCTTTCAACAACGCACGGGCCACCGGCGAAATCCAGCTGATCTGCCCCATGGCACTGACGGCTTCGTCAATGCCCAGAATGGTCACGGTTCTTTCTAGCCCTTGCTCATCGGCATAGGTGACCGTGGCGCCAAAAAACACCTGGTCATTGCCGTGGTGAATGCCAGGGTTGCTGATTTCAGCGATTTCAAGCCGCTGCGTCAAAAAGCGGATACGCCGATCAATCTCCCGAAGGCGCTTTTTGCCGTACAGGTAATCGCCGTTTTCAGACCGGTCGCCGTTGCTCGCCGCCCAGTGAACGACATCCACGATCTTGGGCCGCTCGTTGTCGATCAGGTCGAGCAACTCCCCCCTCAAACGCGCATAGCCTTGAGGCGTGATGTAGTTCTTGCCGCTGGCCGGCTGGCTGGGAACGGGAAGCTCGTCCTCGTCGTCAGCATCGGTTTCTTTGGTGAAGGCTTTGTTCATGCTGGCGCCAGAATAGCATTCGCACACACCGCCGATGCCCGGTGCAAACGGTGCTAAACGAAAAACCTGCAACTTTGATTGCCGGCTTTTCCCTTCCTGTGCGACCACCCGCATTGAATCCCGAAAACGATTAAAAAAATCTAGAGAAAAGCGGTGAGGAAACGATGAAAAAGAACAGAATGCTATCAAATAAATAGCTGCCTGCGCCCGTGCTTATTGCGCAAAAGGCATATTTATTCATCAACCCATCCAGCGCAGGCCATGCGCGGGCGTTGCGGGCCAGGCCAGATCGCATGACGGCGCTTCTTCAGCCGGCGGCTGCAGCACGCGCTCCGGAATCCTTTTTTCGTGGCGTTCTCTGTTTTTGCTCTGCGTAAGGGGGGCTTGGTGCTTGCGATGGCTGGGGCTTATTTCTGCGTGTAGATCTGGTCGAACGAGGCGCCGTCGGCGAAGTGGTCCTTGTCGGCCTTGGTCCAGCCGCCAAAACCCTGGTCAATCGTGAACAGCGTCAGCTTGGGGAACTGGCTGGCGTACTTGGCCTTGGCCTTCTCGCCGGTCGGGCGGTAGTAGTTGCGTCCGGCAATGTCCTGGCCTTCGTCGGAATAGAGGTAGTCGAGGTAGGCGGTGGCCACGGCGCGCGCGCCTTTCTTGTCCACGTTTTTATCGACCAGCGTCACCGTGGGTTCGGCCAGAATGCTGATCGAAGGAACGACGACCTGGAACTTGTCGGCGCCAAATTCCTTGAGCGCCAGGAAGGCTTCGTTTTCCCAGGCCAGCAGCACGTCGCCCACGTTACGCTGGACAAAAGTGATGGTCGAGCCGCGCGCGCCGGTATCCAACACGGGCACGTTCTTGTACAGGTTGCCGACAAACTCCTTGGCCTTGGCCTCACTGCCGGCGTTCTTGCGCTTGGCGAATTCCCACGCCGCCAGGTAGTTCCAGCGTGCGCCGCCCGAGGTCTTGGGGTTGGGCGTGATGACGGCCACGCCCGGCTTGGTCAGGTCGTCCCAGTCCTTGATGCCCTTGGGGTTGCCCTTGCGCACCAGAAACACGATGGTCGAGGTGTAGGGCGCCGAGTTGTGCGCCAGGCGCTTTTGCCAGTCCTTCGGAATCAAGCCGCCGTTCTTCACCAGCGCATCGACGTCGCCCGCCAGCGCCAGCGTGACCACATCGGCGTCGATGCCGTCGATCACCGAGCGCGCCTGCTTGCCCGAGCCGCCATGCGACTGCTTGATCGTGACAATCTGGCCGGCCTTGGCCTTCCAGTATTTGGCGAAGGCGGCGTTGTAATCCACGTAGAGTTCGCGTGTCGGGTCGTAGGACACGTTGAGCAGCGTCACGGGTGGCTGCTGGGCATGACCGACCAGGCTGGCGCCGCCAAGTGCCGCCCCGAAGCCCAGGGCCAGCAAGGCACGGGTTGAGAAATTAACAAAGTGACGACGTGTGGCCATGGCGATTTTCCCCGATCAATAGATGCAAAAAGTTGAATGCGTGGATTTTGAAAGCATTTGTTTAAAACTCAAAAGAATAATAAGTAACTTCTTTATGCAAAAAAATGGTTTTCATCCGCTGGGGGTTCCGGCTTACAAACGCGCTGTTAGCGCCAATCCGGTTTTGATCCAAGCTGCCGATTTCAACTGGCGAATGGGAAACCCGTCAGATAAGACGATGTGCCTGGAATTTTCGGATCCATGGATGGATCAACGATTTTCGGCCGCCTGGCCCCAACTTTGTTGGCGCCGATTGAATACGTAGGCGATCAAAACCACGCAAAACCTGCATGAAATTAAACGCGCATGTTTTCTAAGTTACCAACGGGTGAGTAAAAATGCCGTATCAAAAATGTGAGCGTATGAAGTCGTCTGCAGGCAACACTTGACCTGTTTTCTGGATTGCATGTTCCATGATCGAAGTGATAAGGTGGCTCTTGCTTGAATTGAGTAGCCATTCTGTTTTGTGCTGACTGCACTGGGGCGGTGCGTCATTGACCAAGGTGCGCTTGGGTAATCGCCAACTCAGGCGATTGCTGTTTGGACCAAATTTTCGGACGAAGTATGCAACTCATTACCTGGAACATCCAATGGGGACGCGGCGCCGACGGCAGGGTTGATCTTGACCGGATCGTGGCCCATGCACGCCGCCTGGCTGATTTCGACGTGCTTTGTCTCCAAGAAGTCTCCGCCGGTTATCCCGAATTGCCGGGCTGCGATGGTCGGGACCAGTTCCAGGATTTGGCCGGTCTTCTGACGGGCTATACCGCAGTCGCGGGCGTGGCCACCGATATCCCCCATCCAGCGGGTGGTCGCCGCACATTCGGCAACATGATTTTTTCGCGTTTTCCTGTGCTGCAGGTATTTCGTCACCTGTTGCCATGGCCGGCTGATCCGGGTGTTTCCAGCATGCAACGGATTGCCCTGGAAGCCACGCTGGACACACCTTTGGGTTTGGTGCGCGTCACGACCACCCATCTTGAATACTATTCCAGCCGACAGCGCGCTGCTCAGGTAGAGCGGATGCGCCAATTGCATCAGGAAGCCACAGCCCAAGCCCATAGCCTGCGACCGGGCCAAATATCCGAAGGTCCGTTCTTTTCCGTACCACGTGCTGCGGCATCGATCCTCACTGGTGACTTCAACTGCCTGCCTGAGTCTGCTGAAATGGCGCGAATGCTGGCTGCGATGGACGATGCCACGCGCCCTTACCGTGATGCTTGGGAAATTACCCATTATGGCCAGCCACATGCCCCAACAGTGGGCATTTACGATAAGACCCAGTGGCCCGACCCCCCGCTCACCTTAGACTTCATCTTAGTTAGCGAGGATCTTGCGCACCGGGTAAAGGAAGTGCGAGTGGACGCGATGAGTGACGCATCTGACCACCAGCCTGTACTGCTTGTACTGGTCTGATGAGGAAAAAAGCCCGACAAGTCCGGTTCAGCGTCTGATTTTGAGATCAAACGCCGAGATTTTTGCAGCAACTTAGCGTCAGCCAAGCCAGCTTTTCACTGCATGGGCGTGGAGAACTCTTCCTTGTGTTCCCAGTGTCGACCTTGGTTTTCACTAGAACGATTCTTTGAAATCCTAGTCGCGTTTAAATCAATTTCATGCTTCACCTGCATGACCAACTCATCGTCCGGGCCATACCGGCACTGCAGTTTTTGGCAGAGTCGTTCCAGATTTTGAATGTGTTTGCGCATCAGCTTTTTCTCCACTTAAAAGTCACAATAGCCTCTGAAAATGCCTCAAACCGCTCAACTCTGCACCGAAAATGTGAAAGTCCGCGTCAGTGACAACGAATCCATGCAAAACCGCATGCAGGCATCGAATTCAAAAGTGTAACAAGAAATACAAGAGAACCGGGCATGGCTGGCTGCAGGACGCCGTAGCCGGAACTGTTGGCGGATTTACTTGTTTACGCTTTGCCTACGTGCTGTCAAGCCGCGTATTTTGCATGCTTGTCCTAAAAGGCCTACCTTAAATTGGTAGAAGTTCGTAACTTAAAACGGGACTTCTAAAGGCTGATCAAGCAGCTTTCCTGAGCTTGGGCGACCTTGGGTAAAAATTGACTACAGCTGCCGTAACAATTTTCAGTTGCACACACTCAGCCAGCCCGGCATCCTCTGGCAGGTCGCTCCTTGAACCATCAACTTGTGAAATTTGAACGGAACGCCATGAAAAAAGACGACGCCTTGTCCCCCCGACCAGAAGAGATAGAACTCAAGCTTGCGCTACCAGCATGCGATCCCGCTGAACTGGAAAAGAAACTGGCCCGCATGCCAGGGCTGGCGCGCAACAAGCCAAGCCACCTGCAGTTGCACAACACCTATTACGACACCCCTGAGCAAACGCTGCGCCGCAAGCGCATGGCCTTGCGGCTCAGACGCGTAGGCAGCGATGCAAAACCCGAATGGCTGCAAACCCTCAAGATGGGCGGCACAGGCAACTCGGCCTTGAGCCAGCGCGGCGAATGGGAAACCTCCGTGCCTGGTGGCGAATTGGACTTGCCTGCGCTTAAAGCCACGCCCTGGTCGGACATCGATCCTGACGGCGATCTGTTTCGCAAGCTTGTTCCGTGCTTTGTAACAAGCTTTGACCGGACCAGCTGGACCGTGCGCAAACGTGACGGCAGTGTTGTGGAGGTGTCGCTGGACGTCGGGCAGATAGTGGCTCAAGGCAAGAGCGTTCCTATCTTCGAGCTCGAACTCGAACTGCTGGCAGGCCAGCCAGCAGCGCTGTTCGGTCTTGCCCAGCAGATCGCACGCAGCATCGCGGTGGTGCCGGAAACCCGGAGCAAGGCCGAGCGTGGCTATGCATTGGCCGAGGATTCTCTGAATCGCCCACTGCGAGCGCAGCCGCCACAGTTGACCGCCAAAATGGCACCTACCGAGGCGGCGCAATATGTGCTCCGGGAGATGTTTTGTCAGTTCACGGCCAACCTCAACACCTTGCGTCATTCGAATGACCCCGAAGTCCTTCACCAAGCGCGGGTCGGCTGGCGACGATTTAGAAGTGCCTTTCGGCTTTTCAAGCCCGTCCTTGATGCCGATACGGTGCCCTCCAGGGAACCACTGGAAACGCTTTTGACGCTGGTGGGTGAACTGCGGGATCTGGATGTGGCCCGAACTGAAACCCTTCCAAAGTTCACGGACGCCTACATCGCAGGCAATGCCCGCCGGGAAGAAAAGTGGCAGGCGTTGAGCCAGGCCTTGACGCAGGCAGCAGACGTTCAGCGAAAAGCTGTTTGCTACGCACTTGCCGTTCCATCGGTCGGCGCGGCCTTGCTTGCCATCACGCAATGGCTGGAAGAGCTGACCCATAATCAGGAATCGGAGAATGCTCGGGATGCTCTCAAAATTTCACTTCGCCGCTGGGCCAGGCGTCGCATTGCCCGCCTGCACAAGCAGCTCACAAATGCGCTGCAGGATGTCGACACGCTCGAAGGTCAACACCGCGCCCGCATTCTGGCCAAGCGAACCCGCTATGGCATCGAAGCGTTGAAACCGCTCTTGAGCCGGCGTCGCACCAAACCCTGGTATCGGCAGGCCACGGATTTGCAGACGAACATCGGCATGGCGCGCGATGTTGTGCAGGCAAATCTGCTGGTGGTGAAAGTGCAGGCAGACCATGAACTGGCAGAGTTCTTGCGCGGCGTCGCGGTGGGTCAGGAGCGTTCGGGTTGACTTTCAAATCTGACCATGCCTCTGAAAAAACCTATTCATTGCTGAGTATTCAATTCAGACAAGAAAAACCGAAATGATGAAAACATCAAGGGCGCGGTGACGATGAAATGCAGAAGTCAGATTCTGCTGTCAATCGCTTCGCGGTTCAGCCACGGCGGAAATCTGTTTGACAAAAGTGGGGGAGCCCTTGTGGCCGAGGTAAGGAGCTAAAAAAGAAAGTCTGTTGTTGTCATTCATTTGACACATCCAACTTTTAGCATTTCTTGTGAATTTCACTCCATATCGAGAGTTCACATGCTTAAAGAAAAAGCGGTCGCATCCCTGGGGCAGTCATCCCTGTTGATGCCCGCCTGGGTCAAAGCGGCGCTGCTGGCGAATGATCGCCTGAAGTTGTACCTGACGATGATTCAGTCTGCGGCCCAGCATGCCGCTTCGCCGGACAACCCTGCGGCAGACTGGGGGCGGGAGCTTGCGCAGTGCGGCCTGCATGGCGCGGCATGGCTCCAGGAACTGGTCAAGACGGCTTACCTTGATGACCGGACGCTGGTTATTCCCCAGCTGGGGCAGTTGATTGATTCGCTGGCGTCGGATTTATCCCTGATGGCCCGTCCTCTTGCCGAAGGTGGGCGTGAACGTCATCCGGAGCTGATGGCCCGGCGGGACCTTTGGTTGCAGAAACTCCATGTTATGGAAGACGAGGAAGGGCTTGGCCCTCAGGCAATGGCTGAGCTGACCCGTGGAGACCGAAAGCACGGCGACAGTTTCCATATCCTGGTGATGGATTTGCACAAGCAACTCAACGCCATGGCCAGCGAGATCGCCACCGAAGACATTGAAGGCGCCCACGTCTGGCAGATCGACGAAGCCGACCGCCCACTGATCAAGGCCTTCATGCGGGGCCTGCATCGAACGGCGCCGCTCAAGTTTTCCCACCCCGGCCTGGATACCGCCGTAACCCGCAATGACTCGCAACTCCTGATCCAGAACGACATTGGCACCAACGATGTGCATGTCTTGGTGATCGAGGTGGAGCAGCGCACCATCAACCTGACCTATTCCGATCTTCATGCCGGACGCTTTGAATTTTTTCGCCAGATGCTGCAGGCTGCAGGTTTCGAGTGGACGGTGTATGACCCCGTAACCTCCGACGGTCTGAATGCAGGCAAGCCGTACCAGATGGGAAAGGCCAAACTCAAAGCCAATGACGACAAGACGCTCATGGACGGACTAGAGACCGTCGCATCGCGCATCGTGTTCGTCATTGACTGGAACCGTGCTCGCAAGCGTCTGCAGAACTTCGTTAAAAAGCCTCAGGCGCAGGCAATCCTGCGCCGAGCCGCAGATGAGGAATTGGGGCATATGGCATGGCTTCTGGCGGGCGGGGAACGACTGGTTTTCAGCGCGATGCAGGCGGTGGACAGCGAGTCTTTTCGCGTCGGTGATCGTCTCGATGACGTTCTAGGGGAGGCTTCGGCAAGCGAATTTTTAATAGAGCTCCTACGCATGTCCAGCATCATGCTGCGTCAGCAGCAGCCTGTGGCACTGGTGGCCGACGAAGCACAAATGCTGCTCGCTCGCGTGCTGCGCCAGCGCACTTTTGAGTTCGATTTGCTGGCTGAGCATGCGGCGTACTGTCATGCGATTGCGCTGGCACTTTGCGATGCACTTGAAAACGGAGCAGTGATGGATTCGTCTCAAAGTGCCAGCCTCGTGCTGCGTGCCAAGACCTGGGAACGGCAGGCGGATCATCTGCTGATGGACGCTCGCCAGCGCGCGGAGAGGCAAAGCCGGTGGCGCCCGTTAGTAGAACTGCTGGAGAAGTCGGATGACGTGGCCGATGCACTGGAAGAAGCCTTCTTCATCCACTCCATGACACTGGGGGAGCCTCTTCAGGGGCTCCCAGCACCGGTCACCGAGGCGCTACGCAAGCTGGCGGACACGACCCTTGCGGCCATTCAGGACCAAGTCAAGGTCATCGAGATCGCACGCCAGGTGAGTGAGCACGGCGACGCTGCCGACAGCGACTTGTTTTTGCAGACACTCTGGCGCATGTTGCGCGCGGAGCGGCTGTGCGATGAATTGTCGCGTCAAGCCCGCAAGAGCATCGTCATCTCGCTTCATGCCTCGCCTGCCGGCATGCTCCTGGCCAGCGACTTGGCCACCACGATCGAAAAAGCTTCTGACGGACTGCTCGCAGCCGGTTATGCGCTGCGAAAGATGGTCCTCACCAAAACAGGTATGACTGCATGAACTCAGTAAGCCTCTGGCCCAAACATCTGTATCTGATTGCCGAGGGCAACACGCCGCCTCATCACAAGCCAAACCGGGAGACCATGGGATCGAAGGCCTACAACCTTCTGCGCATGACGGGTATCGGCCTCCCCGTTCCGCCGGCGCTGGTGATCGGCACGCACTACGCAAAATCACCTGAAGAGTGCATGCTGCCCGTGTTCACCATCGGGCTGCCGGCGCTGCAAGAAGCGACGGGACACGTGCTTGGCGATGTGCGCAGGCCATTGATTGTTTCGGTTCGCTCTGGCGCGCCCGTGTCCATGCCGGGCATGATGGAAACGCTGCTCAATATCGGACTATGTGACCAGACCCTGCCCGGCCTGCTGCGCCAGACCGGCAATCCCAGACTGGTCTGGGATGCTTACCGCCGTCTTGTTGCCAGCTATGGCGAAGTAGTCGCAGGCTTGCCAGGCTCCCTGTTTGAGGACGAGATCGAGCGCGTTACCCAAGGGCGCGACGAGCGGCAGTTGGACTTCGCTGAATTACGCAGCCTGACGCGCCAGTTTCTTGCGCTGTACCGGTTGCACGCTGGGCAGCCCTTCCCGCAGGATGCCAATGCACAGCTGTCAGGGGCTATTCGGGGAGTTTTTATGTCATGGCACGCGCAAAAGGCGCAAGCCTACCGCGAGATCAATCAGATCGACTCTGCCATGGGAACGGCCGTGACAATTCAAAGCATGGTGTTTGGCAACAGCGGTGGACATTCGGGTGCCGGCGTCGGCTTCACCCGCAACCCCACAACCGGGGAGCGCCAGCCATGGGTGGATTTTCTGGCCAATGCCCAAGGCGAAGACGTCGTTTCAGGCCGGAGGAATGCCCACGGACACGAGGCTCTGGCCAGCATGGCGCCGGACGCCTGGCGCAAGCTGCAGGACGCTTTGCAGACCTTGGAGCGGGAATTTTCGGATATGCAGGATTTTGAATTCACGGTACAGGACGGCGTTTTGCACATGCTGCAGACACGGTCTGGCAAACGAACGCCCCTGGCGGCCGCCCGCATCGCATTGGACCTGCTCGATGAGGGCCTAATAGATGCTGCCACCGCCCTGGAGCGCACAAAGGACTTTAGGGAGGAAGAGCTTGGTACGGTGCAACTGGCGTCGCAAGGCGACCCGGATGCGCAGGCCAGCACGATCGGTCGTGCCCTATCGGCATGCTCCGGCGTGGTATCCGGTGAAATTGTCTTGGACAGCGCACGCGCTGCAGCTCGTGCCGCTGAAGGCGCCAGCCTGGTTTTGGTCCGACAGGACGCCGAGACCAGTGACATCGCTGCGCTGGAATTTGCAGCAGGCGTACTGACGCAGCGGGGCGCGCGGACTTCCCACGCCGCCGTGGTGGCCCGACAGCTGGGTAAAGTCTGTCTTGTCGGGTGTGAAACACTGCGGATCGACCTGAGCGCACGGACCGTCCGCCTAGGGGACCTGCTGCTCAAGGAAGGAGATGTCATCAGCCTGGACGGCAACGAAGGTAACGTTTACGCCGGCGGGGTTGCCGCCGTCTTGGTGCCCGATGGCGCTCTGATCAAGCGACTCAGAGCACTTCGAGCGGCGCAGACCCCCACCCGTCATCAACACAAACACAGCACTTCGTGAGTGCCGCGATTCCACCTGCGTATTCCGGCGATCGTGACCGACGATTCTGGTTTGTCGTGACCGCTGATTCTGGTCGATCGTGACCGATTTTGTGCTTGGACCGGAATGACCGGTCACGATCGACCAGAATACCCACAGCCGGTCTCCGGCACGCGGTAGGTCAGCGCACCGGCCATCATGAAGACAAAGTAAACCAGCGCCATCACCACAAACGTCTGCGTCACACCGGCATCAAAGGGGGTGGCGAAGTACTGCATCAGGTCAGCCGCCAGCGGCGAGCCGATCATGGCGCCGCCGCCAAAACCCATGATAGCCATGCCCGTGGCCATGCCCCGGCGGTCAGGAAACCATTTGATGAGCGTGGAAACCGGCGAAATATAGCCCAGGCCCAGGCCGATGCCACGCCGGCCTTGCGCGGGCCGGCGCGCTCCAGCCAGCCGCCCCAGATCGCGGCCGACGAGCCGAGCAGCACAAAGAACAGGGTGTACATCCAGCCCAGCGTGGAGATTCTCCAGTCGCACCGGGTGGTGAACAACTCGGCCCAAAAGCCCATTTCCGGGCCGCACGTGAGCGGCTCCTTGATGCCCAGCGCCCTGGACAGGGGTAGCCAGAACACCGAAAAACCGTAGGCCTTGCCAATGCACAGGTGAATGGCCAGCGCGGCCGGCGGCACCAGCCAGCGGTTAAAGCCCGGACTGGCAATGATCCTTTCCTTATCCAGAAAGCCCGAGGAAGAAACTGCCATGGTGATGGGTTCTGAAAAGTTCTTGAAAAGAAACCCGCCCACCTGCTGCCATGCCGGGCGGCGCTCGCTCAGCGCCAGCCGGTCAGGTGTTCTTGCTGATCGTGATGGTCGGGAACTTGGCCGAGAAATCCTTGGCCTTGGCCGCGACAGTGATCGCGACCTTGCGCGCCACGGCCTTGTAGATGCCGGCCACGTCGCTGTCAGGGTCGGCCACCACGGTCGGCATGCCGCTGTCTGCCTGCAGGCGGATCTTGATGTCCAGCGGCAGCGCGCCGAGGTAGTCCATCTGGTAGTCGGCTGCCATTTTCTTGCCGCCGCCCTCGCCAAAAATATGCTCGGCATGGCCGCACTGGCTGCAGATGTGCACCGCCATGTTTTCGACAATGCCCAGGATCGGCACACCGACTTTCTCGAACATCTTGATGCCTTTTTTGGCGTCGAGCAGGGCGATGTCCTGCGGCGTGGTGACGATGACCGCGCCGGTCATGGGCACGCGCTGGCTCAGCGTCAGCTGGATGTCGCCGGTGCCGGGCGGCATGTCGACGATCAGATAGTCCAGGTCTTTCCAGTTGGTCTGGCGCAGCAGCTGCTCCAGCGCCTGGGTGGCCATGGGGCCGCGCCAGATCATGGCTTCGTCCTGCGCGACCAGAAAACCGATGGACATGACCTGCAGGCCGTAGTTTTCCATCGGCTCCATGTTCTTGCCGTCGATGCTTTCGGGCCGGCCCTCGATGCCCATCATCATCGGCACGCTGGGGCCGTAGATGTCGGCGTCCAGCAGGCCAACGGCCGCGCCTTCGGCCGCCAGCGCCAATGCCAAGTTGACGGCGGTGGTGCTCTTGCCCACGCCGCCCTTGCCCGAGGCCACGGCGATGATGTTCTTCACATTGGGCAGCAACTGCACGCCGCGCTGCACGCTGTGGCTGGCGATTTTCACGGTGACGTTGACCGACACATTGCCGACGCCTGCCACGCCCCGGGCGGCGGCGATCAGGCTTTTGCGCAGGCTGGCGATCTGGCTTTTGGCCGGATAGCCGAGTTCGATGTCAAAAGACACATCGTCGCCATTGATCTGAAGATTTTTCAGCGCCTTCGTCGTGACGAAATCCTTGCCGGTGTTGGGATCGAGCACCGTTTGCAGCGCGTTCAAAATTGCCTGTTGTTCTACAGCCATCGGGAAAATCTCCATGTGATTCGGACAAGGCAAGCCGCCACTTTTTCAAGCAAAATGCGCGGGCTGCCGGGGTTGGTAGCGAGTCTAACGCCGCCGCACTGGCCGGCGTTGCCTGGGGGAAATCAACTTGCTATTTATTCAATAGCAAGTTGCGCCCGCAGGACAAGCGCAAGCAGCCGATTTCATGCATAAAACCTTCAGGACTCGGGGTCCAGGGCGGCGCTCAAGCCCGGGTCACCCCTTAAAATCAAAAGTCAGCCTCTACCGCGAAATGCCTTCAACATGACCCAGCGCCGCCTCTTCGTCACCACCGCCCTGCCCTACGCCAACGGCAACTTCCACATCGGCCACATCATGGAATACATCCAGGCCGACATCTGGGTGCGGTTTCAACGCATGCAGGGCAATGCGGTGAATTTTGTCGGCGCCGACGATGCGCACGGTGCGCCCATCATGATTGCCGCCGAAAAAGCCGGCAAGACGCCGCAGCAGTTCGTAGCAAGCATCGCCGCCGGCCGCAAGCCCTATCTGGACGGTTTTCACATTGCTTTTGACAACTGGAGCTCGACCGACTCGCCGGAAAACCATGAACTGGCCCGGCAGATCTACCGCGACCTGCGCGACAACCCGCAAGGCTCGCTGATCGAGACCAAAGTCATCGAGCAGTTCTTCGACCCCGAAAAGAACATGTTCCTGCCCGACCGCTTCATCAAGGGCGAATGCCCGAAATGCCATGCCAAGGACCAGTACGGCGACAACTGCGAGGTCTGCGGCGCGGTGTATGCGCCGACCGACCTGATCAAGCCGTATTCGGCGCTGTCGGGCGTCACGCCGGTCCTCAAAAGCTCAGAGCATTTTTTCTTCAAGCTGTCGGACCCGCGCTGCGTTGAATTCCTGGAAGGCTGGACGCAAGACGGCAAGCTGCAGCCGGAGGTGGCGAACAAGGTCAAGGAATGGTTCAGCGTGCGCACCAATGCCGACGGCACGCAGAGTGAAGGCCTGGGCGACTGGGACATCAGCCGCGATGCGCCTTATTTCGGCATCGAGATTCCCGATGCGCCGGGCAAGTATTTCTATGTCTGGCTGGACGCGCCGGTCGGCTATTTGGCGTCGCTGAAGAACCTGCTTGACCGGCGCGGCGAAAGCTACGACGACTACATGGCCGACCCAAAGCTGGAGCAGTACCACTTTATCGGCAAGGACATCGTCACTTTCCACACCCTGTTCTGGCCGGCGATGCTGCATTTCAGCGGCCGCAAGACGCCGGACAACATTTTTGTGCATGGATTTTTGACGGTGAACAACGGCGAAAAGATGAGCAAAAGCCGGGGCACCGGCCTGGACCCGCTCAAGTACCTGAGCCTGGGCATGAACCCCGAATGGCTGCGCTACTACCTGGCCGCTAAGCTCAACGCGAAGAATGAAGACATCGACTTCAATGCCGACGACTTCATGGCGCGGGTGAACAGCGACCTGGTGGGCAAGTTCATCAACATCGCCAGCCGGGCGGCGGGCTTCATCGCCAAGCGCTTTGCCGGCAAGCTGGGCGAAGTCTCGGGCGACGGCGCGGCGCTGCTCGACGGCCTGCGCGCCCAGTCAGGCGCCATCGAACTGCTGTACGAAGGCCGCGAATACGCCAAGGCGCAGCGCGAAGTCATGCTGCTGGCCGACCAGGTCAACGCCTACGTGGACCAGAACAAGCCGTGGGAGCTGGCCAAGAAGGAAGGCATGGAGGCGCGCCTGATTGACGTCTGCACCGTCTGCATCGAGGCCTTTCGCCTGCTGACGCTCTACCTCAAACCCGTGCTGCCCGCGCTGGCCGCGCAGGTCGAGGCCTTTTTGAAAACCGGCCCGCTGACTTTTGCGGACGCGGCCGGCAGCCTTGGAAACGGCCACCTGATTGGCGACTACAAGCACCTGATGCAGCGCGTCGATGCCAAGCAACTTGAAGTATTGTTCGAGCCTCCCGCGCAGGACGCACCCGCGCAAGCAGCTATCGAATCCGTAGCTCCCGGCGGAGAGGACATCGCGCCCGCCATCACCATCGACGATTTCGCCAAGGTCGATTTGCGCATTGCAAAAATCGTCAATTGCGAAGCTGTCGAAGGCTCGACCAAGCTGCTGCGCCTGACGCTGGACGCCGGCGAAGGCCGGATGCGCAATGTCTTCAGCGGCATCGCATCAAGCTATAAACCTGACGACCTGATCGGCAAGCACACGGTGCTGGTCGCGAACCTGGCGCCGCGGAAAATGAAGTTCGGCATCAGCGAAGGCATGGTGCTGGCCGCCAGCCATGCCGACGAAAAAGCCAATCCAGGCATTTACGTGCTGGAACCGCTGCCGGGCGCGACGCCGGGAATGCGGATTCATTGAGCCGATTAAAGACAAACCCCACGGAGCCCGGCCATGACCGCATTGCCTTACTTTCTTGCACGCGGCCTGGCCGCAGCAGCGCTCATCGGCGTGTCGGCTGCTGCCCTGCAGGGATGTGCGGTTGTCGCCGTCGTTGATACCGTGGCCTCGGTGGCGGTCGGCACGGTCGGGCTGGCGGCCAGCGCCGTCATCGGCACGGCGCGCATCGCCGGCTCGGCCATTGGCGCCACGGCCGATGCGGTGCTGCCCGCATCGGAGAAATAAGGCGACGCGCTGAACCGTCCGGGTTCGTCATTGTGCAGGCGGGAATGCCGGTGATTTTGCGGTTTCCGTGTCGATTTTCACGCCACGAAATACAGGCGCAAGCGCACAATCTTCGCTCATGCACCTGCCCATTCAATTCGCCCGGTTTCGTCCGCGCCTGCTGTCGTCGATGGCTGGCTACACCCGCGAACGGTTCTTCAAGGACGCGGGCGCCGGCCTGACAGTCGGCATTGTCGCGCTGCCGCTGGCCATGGCTTTTGCGATTGCCTCGGGGCTCAAGCCCGAAGCCGGCATCTGGACGGCGATCATCGCCGGCGCCATCATTGCCTCGCTGGGTGGCTCGGCGGTGCAGATCGGCGGCCCGGCGGGCGCCTTCATCGTGATCGTGTACGGCATCATCGAACGCTACGGCTTGGCCAACCTCCTGATCTCCACCACCTGCGCCGGGGTGCTGCTGTTTTTGCTCGGATTTTTCAAGCTCGGCACCTTGGTGCGCTATGTGCCGGTCAGCATCGTGGTGGGGTTCACCAACGGCATCGCGGTGCTGATCGCGCTATCGCAAATCAAGGATCTGCTCGGGCTGGAGATTGCCAGGATGCCGGCGGATTTTTTCTCGCAGCTCAAGGCGATTGCGCTGAACATCGGCACGCTGAACCTGTATGCGCTGGGCCTGGGGCTGGCCTGCCTGATCGGTCTGCTGGTCTGGCCGCGCCTGTTTGACACCCAGACGCGCTATGCCCACGCCCTCACCAACCGCCTGATCCGGCTCATCCAGGCCGGCGAGGGCCTGCAGCTCAAGCGCGCCACCCGGCTGGCCTCGCGCCTGCCGGGGCCCATCGTGGCGCTGCTCACGCTGACGGCGCTGGCCTATTTTCTGAGCCTGCCGGTGGAAACCATCGGCTCGCGCTTTGGCGGGATTCCGCGCGCCCTGCCCGGTTTTGAATTTCCCGATTTCTCCTGGGCCACGGTCCGGCTGCTGGTGGCGCCGACCATCACGATTGCGCTGCTGGGCGCGGTCGAGTCGCTGCTGTGCGCGCGCGTGGCCGACCAGATTTCAGGCTTGCCGCGCCACGACCCGAACCAGGAACTGATGGCCCAGGGCGTCGCCAATTTCGTCGTGCCTTTCTTCGGCGGCATGCCGGCCACCGGCACGATTGCCCGCACCGTGACCAATGTGCGGGCCGGCGCCACCTCGCCCATTTCCGGGCTGGTGCATGCGCTGACGCTGGCCCTGGTGGTGCTGGTGGCCGCGCCGCTGGCGGTGCATGTGCCGCTGCCGGTGCTTGCCGGCATCTTGCTGTACGTCGCCTGGAACATGGGCGAATGGCGCGAGTTCGCCGAACTCAAGCGCGCCAGCAACCATCACCGGCTGATCATGCTCGGCACCTTCTTTTTGACGGTGGTGTTTGACCTGACGGTGGCGCTGCAGGTCGGCCTGCTGCTGGCCTGCGTGCTGTTCGTGCGGCGCATGAGTTCGCTGTTCCAGGTGGTCGAGCTGTCGAACAGCGGCGACGAGGCCTGCTTCCGGCTGTACGGTTCGCTGTTTTTTGGCGCCGTGGCCAAGATCGATCCGATCCTGAACGTCGTGGAAAGCGCCCCGCAGGGCATGACCATCCGTCTTGACGTGCAGTCGCTGCAGGTGCTCGACGCCTCGGGCCTGGATGTGCTGGAGCAGCTGCAAAAAGCGATTTCGTCGCGTGGCGGCCGGCTGGTGCTGATCGGGCTCAATGCCCAGCCCCGCGAAGTCATGGAACGCTCGGGCTTCCTGGCGCATATTGAAACGCTATAAAAATAATAGCTTCCTACGCCCGTCCGTATTGCGCAAAAGTCTGTTTTTCTTCAACAAACCTGATGATTACCGCCGGGGATTCAGGCTTTCCTCGTCCATCGACCCGGTGCTCAGCACGCGCAGGTCCGGGTCGAACACCACGGTGAAGATCATCGCGGTGTTCGGCGGGTTCAGGTAGCGCCAGTCGTAGTGGGTTTCGCGCTGAAGCGCATAGGGCGTGACCTTCATCGGCTTGCCCAGCATCTTGCGCACCGTCTCCATCGGCATGCCGGGCAACACGCGGGCGAAATTTTGCGGCGTGAGCACCTGGCGCAGCGCGGTCATACGGCCGTCGGGGCCGATGGTGATCATGAAATTGACATTGCCTGCGGGCTGGCGGTTGTATTCGAAGGTTCGGGCGCCGGGCTCGGCCGCCGCGCCCGGCATGGGCAGCGACGCCATGTCGCCCGCCTCCCAGACTTTCTCGGGAACGCCAAAGCGCGCCCGCACATCAGCTTCGGTGGAAACGCCTTCCTCCAGCTCCTTGATGCGTTCCTGGTCGCAGCCGGCCAGGCCCAGGATGAACGACAGCAACCCCATACACAGCACCGCCCTTTTCGAAGCCATCGGCAAAACCGCAGATAAACGACCTGTTTCGGCCGCGACAGGCCCACGAATGGATGAACGCATGGCAGACCCCGGTAAAATCCAGCAACTATACGTTTTAGGCGGCCAAGCACCATGTCTCTTTTTCAGCGCACCCATTACACCTCTGAAATCACCTCGTTCATCGACGGTCTGAAGGCGAAGAAGCCGACCCTGGAAGCCGAGCAGCGCGCCGGCCGCGCCATCTGGTGGGACAAGAACCTGAACCTGGCCGACCAGGCGGACTATGGCGAGGCGCGCGTGGCGCAGCAGGCCTATGTCTATGGCACCAGCGCCCATCCGAACGGCGACTGATTCCGCATTTCGCCTTCAGCCGGCAGCCAGCCGGCCCAGGCAGCCTGTTTTCCATGGCGGCAAGCCCATGAACCGATCCCTCCTGCTGCTGCCCTGATGTCACCTTCCCTTATCCCCGTGCAGGAAATGCACTCCCCTGACGCGACGGCCTTGAGCGAACCGGTCAACCCTGAACTGCCGGGGCTGATCGACCCGGTCGCGCTGGCCCGGCTTTATGGCGAGCCGATGTTCGCCATGCCCAAGGATTTGTACATCCCGCCGGATGCGCTCAAGGTCTTCCTCGAAGCCTTCGAAGGCCCGCTGGACCTGCTGCTTTACCTGATTCGCAAGCAAAACTTCAACATTCTCGACATTCCGATGGCGGCGGTGACGCGGCAATATTTGGCCTATGTCGATGAAATCCGCGCCACCAACCTGGAGCTGGCGGCCGAATACCTGCTGATGGCGGCGATGCTGATCGAGATCAAGTCGCGCATGCTGCTGCCGCCGCGCAAGGCGGCCGAAGGCCCGGAGGCCGAGGACCCGCGCGCCGAGCTGGTGCGCCGCCTGCTGGAATACGAGCGCATCAAGCTCGCCGCGCACCGGCTGAACACCGTGCCGCAGCGGGGCCGCGATTTTGCGGTGGCGCAGGTGCATGTCGAACAGTCCACCGAGCCGCGCCTGCCCGACGTCACGCTGGTCGAACTGCAGGAAGCGTGGCAGGCCATCGCCCGGCGCGCCAAGCTGGTCCAGCACCATGTCATCAGCCGGGAAGAACTCTCGGTGCGCGAGCACATGAGCATCGTGCTGCGCCGGCTGCAGGGCCGCAAGTTCCTGGAGTTCGAGGAGCTGTTCGATGCGCACGGCGGCATGCCGGTGCTGGTCGTCACCTTCATCGCACTGCTGGAGCTGGCCAAGGAATGCCTGCTTGAAATCACCCAGGCCGAATCGTTTGCCCCGATCTATGTCCGGCTTGCCTACACGCCGGCCTGATTCTTTAACCACCAGCAAGGCCCTGCCCACCATGACGCATGATTTTGATGTTTTGATCGTTGGCAGCGGCCTGGCCGGCCTGTCCGCCGCGCTGCACCTGGCGCCCACGCACCGCGTCGCCGTGATCACCAAGCGCTCGATCAGCGACGGCTCCAGCGGCTGGGCGCAGGGCGGCATTGCCGCCGTGCTGGCCGAGGGCGACAGCTTCGCCGCGCACATCGAGGACACGCTGGTGGCCGGCGCCGGCCTGTGCGACCTGGCCGCCACGCGCTTCGTGGTCGAGAACGCGCCCGACGCCATTGGCTGGCTGCGCGGCCTGGGCGTGCCGTTCTCGCTCGAAGGCGAGCAGCTTCACCTCACGCGCGAAGGCGGCCACGGCGCGCGCCGCATCGCCCATGTCACGGACGCCACCGGTGCGGCCGTGCAGCGCACGCTGATCGACGTGGTGCGCAGCACGCCCGGCATCACGGTGTTTGAAGACCACACGCTGGTCGATGTGATCACCTCGCGTAAGCTGGGCCTCCCCGGCCCGCAGCGCTGCCTAGGCCTGTACGCGCTGGACGACGCCATCGACGAGGTGCTGACCTTTCGCGCGCCGCAGACCATCCTGGCCACCGGCGGCGCGGGCAAGGTCTACCTCTACACCACCAACCCCGACACCGCCACCGGCGACGGCATCGCGGCCGCCTGGCGCGCCGGCTGCCGCGTGGCCAACCTGGAGTTCATCCAGTTCCACCCGACCTGCCTGTACCACCCGCTGGCCAAGTCCTACCTGATCAGCGAGGCGGTGCGCGGCGAAGGCGGGCGGCTTTTGTTGCCCGACGGCACGCGCTTCATGCTTGACCACGACGCGCGCGCCGAGCTGGCGCCGCGCGACGTGGTGGCCCGGGCCATCGACTATGAGATGAAAAAGCGCGGCCTGGACTGTGTGCTCCTGGACATCTCGCACCAGAGCCCGGCGTTTTTGCACGCGCATTTCCCCAACATCCTGGCGCGCTGCGCCGAGCTGGGCATCGACATCACCAGGCAGCCGATTCCCGTGGTGCCGGCCGCGCATTACACCTGCGGCGGCGTGCTGACCGACCTGGCCGGGCGCACCGACGTGCCGGGCCTGTTCGCCATCGGCGAGGCCGCCTGCACCGGCCTGCACGGCGCGAACCGGCTGGCGAGCAATTCGCTGCTCGAATGCATGGTGTTTGCCCGCGCCGCCGCGCAGGTGATTGCCAGCGCGTCAGCGGCGCTGCTGCCCGAGCTGCCGCAGTGGGACGACAGCCGCGTGACCGATGCCGACGAGGCCGTCGTCATCTCGCACAACTGGGACGAACTGCGCCGCTTCATGTGGGATTACGTCGGCATCGTCCGCACCAACAAGCGGCTGGAGCGCGCCGCGCACCGCATCACGCTGCTGGAGGCGGAAATCAGCGAGTTCTACGCCCACTTCCACGTCACGCGCGACCTGCTGGAACTGCGCAACCTGGTGCAGGTGGCCGAGCTGATCGTGCGCTCGGCCCAGCTGCGCCGGGAAAGCCGGGGCCTGCATTTCAGCCGCGACTATCCCGACATGGCAGCGCCGGCGGCGGCGACCATCCTGGTTCCGCTGGTGGCCTGAGCGGGGCCGGGGACAGTCCGGAACGACTGCATGGCCTTTTTTCATAACTACTTACCTTGCCGCAGGTCCCTTGTCGGTCCTTGATGTTGGCTTTGCTTAGCGAAGCGCAGGGTTGCGTTTTCAGTCTTGAGGCTTTGAGTGGCTTCTTCTGTGGATTGAGGGGTGAGCGCCTTCCCGGCGGGGGGTAGCTTTCTTTTCTGGCAAAAAAGAAAGTCACCAAAGAAAGTTGCCCTGGGGACGGGAGCGGGTTAGAGCTGAACGCTCTGACGGGCCATCGTTTCGCTGGGCCCTGGGTTCTTTGTCCAGCAGCCAGTGGCCAATGCCGATGGCTGGCTGGTGCTACCGCTCGTTCGCCAACAGCTTCACGCTCTGCTTGATCGGTTCTTTTGTGCTTCAAGCACTGCGAGAGCGGCATCATGCTGACTGGCAAACACAGCATTCCAGCAGCGAACCGTGATTTTTCCCTGTTTTTCTCTTTCCCCCGCTGGAGGAAGGCCGGGATGGGGGTGGGCTGCCCGAATCGGGCTGCGGCCCCATCCCCCTGGCAGCGGACAGGCGCACTTGTGGCCCGACAAGGAAGCCCGTTGACATTCAGCCACCGCTAACCCCCATCCCAACCTTCCCCCAGCGGGGGAAGGAGCAAGGCGGACGGCATTGCCAAAAAGGGCGATTCCGCTCTAGATCAAGCAGAGCGTGAAGCTGTTGGCGAACGAGCGGTAGAACCAGCAGCCTTCGGCATCGCTACCAAGCCATCGATCAGAGAACCCAGGGTCCCAGCGAAGCGATGGCCCGTCAGAGCGCTCAGCTCTAACCCGCTCCCGACCCCCAGGCAACTTTCTTTGGTGACTTTCTTTTTTGCCAGAAAAGAAAGTCACCCCCGCCGGGCAGGCGCTCCACTCTCAAACCAAAGAAGAACCCGCCAAGCCAAAGGCCATCAACAAACAACGCAGCGATCAACACCGGAAGCGTCAGCAGTGACTTTTTATCAATCAAATAAGGCTTTTGCGCAACACCGGCTTGCGCTGACAGCTATCGATTAAAGAGCGTCTAGCGGATGCGAAATAGCCGGTCCAGCGACAGTATTCCGGCACCGCGCCCGACCAGGTAAAGCAGCAGGCCAGCCCAGGACAGGTGCGTTGCCCAGGCATCGGGGTAGACAAACACCTGGATCACCAGCGTCATGCCCAGCAGCGCGAAGGCGGACAACCGGGTGAACAGGCCCAGCACCAGCAGCAGGGGAAACAGGTGCTCGGCGTAAGCGGCCGCATGCGCAGCGATTTCGACCGGCACCAGCGGCAGCCGGTATTCGTCCCGGAACAGCGAATAGGCGCTGTCGGTGACCGTCAACCAGCCTTCGACCTTGGTGCGGCCGGACATGAAAAAAATGGCGGCAATGGCGACCCGGTTCACCAGCGCCAGCGCGTCATGCGGCACCAGGCGGGTGAGCCGGTCGGCCAGGCCGTGCCAGAGGCCGCGCAGCCCGGCGGTTTCCGGGCTGGCGACGGTGGCAGCGGTGGCGGCGGGGGATGTCGTGGAAAAAGCGGGGTTCATGTCAGCTCCTGGTTAAAGGTGGGTAAAACAGACTGCGCACTGCAAAAGGCGCCGGCCTGCAGCAGCGCGGCCATCAGCCGCGCCAGGTCGCAGTCGGCCTGCCGGGCCAGCGCTGCATCGGCCGCCAGCGCAAGCGGCTGGCCGGCGGCACAGGCATCGAGAAATGCGCAGCCGCCCGCCTCCGGCGCGGTCCAGGCGACAGCACCGCCCGGCCGGGTCAGCAGCGCGCCCTCGCCGGTCCAGTCCAGCGCCTCGCCGCTGTCCATGCTTTCGGCGCTGCGCCGGTTGCACTGCCACAGGGTGTAGACCGGCTGCCCGTCGAACCAGGCCCAGCGCGCGGCGGGGTGCGGCTGCAGCACCAGGTCGCCCAGTTGCTGGGGCGGCAGGCCGGCCAGCGCCGATGGCTCCAGCACCCGGGCGTCGGCCGCCACATGCGCCTCGGTCCAGAAGCGGTCGAGCCGGGCCACGCCGCTCAGGTAGGGCAATTCCGCAGCCGGCGCGAAAACGGCCATAAAGTCGGGAAAATCCGCGCCATACAGCGGCAGCCGCGCATCAAAGGGTGGCCGGGCGCGCACATGCAAGGCGGCTGCTGCGCGAAACCAGTCCTCGCCGACCAGCCGCGACACCGCCGGAAAGTTGGCCTGCAGGGCATCGATGCAGCCCTTGACGACCGTGTTGCGGTACACCGCGAAGCCGGGCTGGTCCGCCAGGCCGCGCAAGTGTTCTGGAACCGCGTCGGGCAGCGCCCACAGTGCCTGGACAAAGCCGTCCTGGAAATCACAGAGTTCGGTGGTCATGACGCCAGCGCCGCCTGTTCGCGTTGCGCCAGCGTGTCCTGCAGCAGCGCATGCGCCTGCCGGCGTTCGGCCAGCAGTTCAGAAAAAGCCGGCAGCTGGTCATCGCGCTCGATCAGCGTCGGGCGCGGGCCGATACGCGCGATCAGGCGTTCATACAGCGCCCAGACCTCGGGCGCGACCGGCGCATCGTGCGAATCCACCAGCAGCGCCTGGCCCAGCCGGGGGTCGGGCATGTGGCCCGCCAGGTGGATCTCCATCACCGCGTCGCCGGGAAAGGCGTCGATATAGGCCTGTGCGCAAAACCCGAGGTTGCGGGCGCTGACAACCACATTGTTGACGTCAAGCAGCAGGCCGCAACCGGTGCGGCGCGCGAGTTCGTGCAAAAAATCGATCTCGTCCCAGGCATGGCCTTCCAGGCGCAGGTAGTGGGACGGGTTTTCTATGGCGATGCGCCGCCTAAGGGCATCCTGGGTGCGGGCGATGTTGCCGGCTACGCGCAGCAAGGCAGCCTGCGTGCGCGCAAAGGGCAGCAGGTCGGGCAGGTAGCTGCCGCGCCAGGCCGACCAGGCCAGGTGCTCGGACACCAGCGCCGGCTCAATGCGGTCCGCCAGCGCGGCCAGCCGCGCCAGCTGGGCCGCGTCTGGTGGGGCATCGGCCGCCAGCGACAGCGACACGCCGTGCAGCGACAGCGGATGCCGGGACCGGATGGCGTCAAGCCAGGCCAGCCTCGGGCCTCCGGCCACGGCATAGTTTTCCGGATGCACCTCGAATCACAGCCCGGCATCAAGGCAGGCCAGGGCCTCGTCGAAATGCGCGGGCTTGAGGCTAAGACCGGCGCTCAGGCGGGCGGAGTTCATGGCGTGCTTTCCTGGGCGGCGCTCAGGCCTTGATTGCGCTCAGCGAGCCCATGCCCTTGGGCGTCTGGATGGTGGTGCAGGTTCCGGCGGGCACCTGCTTCCAGGCATTGCCCTGGTAGTCGGTCTTCGATGTACCGGCGCAGGTCGTGCCGGGACCGGCGGCGCAGTCGTTCTTGCCGGCCAGGGAAACGCCATAGCATTTTTCCATGGCTGGCTTGCCTTCCATGAACTTGTCCTGGGCCATGGCGGCGCCAGAGGCGAGTGCGGCAAGGGCGAGTGTGGTCAGTGCGATTGAACGGGTGATCATGAAAGTGGCTCCAGTAAAAACAAAGGGTTGAACAGGCAGGCAGCGCTAAAGGCAATGGCCTGCGGACCTGGCAGAAAGACTCCGCTACAGTCTGCCCAGTAGTTCGGCGCAACCCGGCCGCCGGTTACACGCCGGCGGATAATTTTTGAAAATATTTTTTTGACCCGCGCTGTAACCCAAACCCTTCATGGACCGAATACAAGAAAGAGACCGCCGCTTCACCGACACCGAAAGCCGACTGCGCGGCCTTATGCTGCAGGGCCTGGACGGCGATGCGGCGGCCTACCACCAGTTCCTCAAAGCATTGAGCGCGCACCTGCGGGCCTATTTCAGGAAACGGCTTTTCGAGCGACCCGATGAAGTGGAAGACCTTGTGCAAGACACACTGCTTGCGGTACACAACCAGCGGCACACCTACCGCGCCGACCAGCCCCTGACCGCATGGGTGCATGCGGTGGCGCGCTACAAGCTGATCGATCTGCTGCGCGCACGCGCCTCGGGCGAATCGCTGAACGTTCCACTGGACGACGAACTGGAGCTGTTCGCCGCATCCGACACCGAGGCAAGGGAAGCGAAAAAAGACCTGGATACGCTGCTGGCCGGCCTGCCCGACCGGCAGCGCCAGCCCATCGTGCACGTCAAGCTCGAAGGCCTGTCCGTGGTTGAGGCAGCGCGGCTCACCGGCATGTCGGAATCGGCCATCAAGATCGGCGTGCACCGGGGCCTGAAGGCGCTGGCCGCCAAAATCAGGGGAATTGCATGAAGACCGATGAACTTGTCAGCCTGCTGTCGGCCGGCGTCACGCCGGTGCCGGCCACCGCCGTGGGCCGGCGCTTTGCCGTGGCCCTGGGCTGGGGCTTGGCAGGCGCGATGCTGCTGCTGGTCACCGTCCTGGGCCTGCGCCCCGGCCTGGCCGAAGAGGCCGGCTCGCTGGTGTTCTGGCTCAAGCCGGGTTTTGCGGCCGCGCTGGCGCTGGCCGGACTGCTCGCCACCGAGCGGCTGGCCCGCCCCGGCGTGCAGCTCGGACCGGTGAATGCCGCGCTGGCCATGCCAGTGCTGCTGCTGTGGCTGATCGCGGCGCTGGTGCTGGCGGATGCGGCGCCGCCGCAGCGCGCCGCGCTGATTCTGGGCGAGACCTGGAAGAGCTGCCCCTTTAACATTGCGCTGCTTTCGCTGCCGCTGTTCGCGTCAACCCTGTGGGCGCTCAAGGGCCTGGCGCCGACGCGCCTGGCGCTGGCCGGGGCCAGTGCCGGCCTGCTGGCCGGGGCGCTGGGCGCGCTGGTGTATGCGCTGCACTGCCCGGAATCGGCCGCGCCTTTTCTGGCGGTCTGGTACGTTCTGGGCATCGCGATTCCGACGCTGGCCGGCGCGCTGCTCGGGCCGCGCGTGCTGCGCTGGTAGGCAAGGCGGCGCCAACGCATGCGCCATGGATCATGGCCGTCGGGCCAGGCGCCGTTTTGCAAGCCCCTGTCCAGGCCGCGCTATGCGGCCTGTGATGCCTGTGCAAGACTGACCTTTATTTTTTGAGGTGCCCCATGAAAATCCAGAAAATCCATCACGTCGCCTACCGCTGCAAGGACGCCAAGGAAACCGTCGATTGGTACGGCAAGTTCCTGGACATGAAATTCATCCTGGCGATTGCCGAGAACGAGGTGCCCTCGACCAAGGCGCCCGACCCCTACATGCACGTTTTTCTCGACGCCGGCAACGGCAACGTGCTGGCCTTTTTCGAGCTGCCGACCCAGCCGCCCATGGGCCGCGACCCCAACACCCCCGAATGGACCCAGCACCTGGCGCTGCAGGTCGAATCGCTCGATGCGCTGATGGACGCCAAGGCCAGGCTGGAGGCCGGCGGCATTTCGGTGCTGGGGCCGACCGACCACACGATTTTCAAGTCCATCTATTTCTTCGACCCGAGCGGCCACCGGCTGGAGCTGTGCGCCAACACCGGCACGCCCAAGATGGCACAGATGCTCGACGAGGCCAAGTGGGACATGCTCAACGAGTGGGCGCTGACCAAGAAAGCCCCCCAGCATGCGCGCTGGATGCATGACGGCAGCTACGCCGGAGAATGATGCCCATGACGCTACTCAACGAAACCCATGACCCGGCGCTGCGCAGCTGGGTCGCCTCCGCCCATGCGGCGGGCAATGACTTTCCGATCCAGAACCTGCCGTTCGCGGTCTTTCGCCGCAAGGGCACGCTTGAGGCCTTTCGCGGCGGCGTCGCCATTGGCGACCAGATCCTGGACTTGGCTGCGCTGGCGGCATCTGGCGTGTTCAGCGCCGAAGCCGCGACGGCGGTGCAGGCCGGCGCGCACGACAAACTCAATGCCCTGATGGCGCTGGGGGCCAGCGCCTGGCATGCCCTGCGCCTGGCGCTGTCGCGCGCCCTGCGCGAAGACGCGGCTGAAGAGGCCGCGCTGGCCGCTTGCCTGGTGCCGCAGTCAGAGGCCGACTACGGCGTGCCGGCGCGCATCGGCGACTTCACCGATTTTTATACCTCGGTGCACCATGCCACCAACATCGGCCGGCAGTTCCGTCCCGACAACCCGCTGCTGCCTAACTACAAATGGGTGCCGATCGGCTACCACGGCCGGGCGTCGAGCATCGGCGTGTCGGGGCAGCGCTTTCACCGGCCCGTGGGCCAGACCTTGCCGCCCAGCACCACGCAGCCGGTTTTTGGTCCGAGCCAGCGGCTGGACATCGAGCTCGAACTCGGCATTTTTATCGGCACCGGCAATGCGCTGGGCGAGCCGGTGGCCATGGCGCAAGCTGAAGAGCATGTGTTCGGCATCTGCCTGCTCAACGACTGGTCGGCGCGCGACCTCCAGGCCTGGGAATACCAGCCGCTGGGCCCCTTCCTGTCGAAAAACTTCGCCACCACGATCTCGCCGTGGATCGTGACGATGGAGGCGCTTGCGCCTTACCGCGTCCCCTTCGTGCGCCCCCAAGCAGACCCGCAGCCCTTGCCCTACCTGGACTCCGAGGCGAACCGCCGGCAAGGCTCGTTCGACATCCAGTTGCAGGTCGGCTTGACCACGCCCAGGATGCGCGACGCCGGCCAGGGTGAAGCCACGATTTGCCGCACCAGCTATCGCCACGCCTACTGGACCATGGCGCAGATGGTGACGCACCACACCGTCAATGGCTGCAACCTGCAGCCCGGCGACCTGTTCGGCAGCGGCACCCTGTCGGGCCCGACGCTGGACCAGGCCGGCGCGCTGATCGAACTGACCACCGGCGGCAAGCACCCGCTGCAACTGCCCAATGGCGAAAGCCGCACCTACCTTGAAGACGGCGACGCCGTCGTGATTCGCGGCTGGTGCGAAAAGGCCGGCGCCGCGCGCATCGGCTTTGGCGAATGCCGGGGAACCGTGCTGCCGGCACGCGCCTAGACTGCGGTAGGATGCGGCCGGCATTGTGATGCGGGCCGCCGCAAGCCACCCGCCACCCGCCACCCGCCACCCGGCCAGATTTTTCAACCCAAGCTGTTTATGAATAAAAACAGGCTCTAGCGCTCGTCCTGCTTGCGCAGATAGCTCTTTTTTTGATAGTAAACACCCGCGTTACCGAGAACCTGCCCATGACGCCCGCCCCCAGCAGACGCCTGCTCTGCACCGCCTGCCTTCGACCGCAAAGCGCCTGCATCTGCCGCTGGGTTACCCCTGTCGAGCATGTGGTCGAGGTGCTGATCCTGCAGCATCCGCTGGAAGTTAGCAACCCCAAGGGCAGCGCGCGTCTGCTGCACCTGAGCCTGCCGCGCAGCCGGCTGGTGACGGGCGAAGTGTTCGACCTGCCCGCCCTGCTGGCCGGGGCAGGCGGCGCAAAGCACAACCTCCTGCTGTACCCGGAGACGCCGCAAAACCAGCCGCTGGAAATGGCGCCGCAGCCGCTTGCGCCAGGCGCGCTGAACGACCCCGCCCGGCTGCGGCTGGTCGTGCTGGACGGCACCTGGCGCAAAAGCCGCAAGATGCTTTACGGCAATCCGCTGTTGCAGCAGTTACCGCGCCTGGCGCTGCAGGACGTGGGGGCTTCGCATTACCTGATACGCAAAGCGCACCGGCTTGATCAGCTTTCCACCCTGGAGGCGACCTGCGCCGCGCTGGCCCAGCTGCATGGCGGCGCTGAACCGCTCCAGCCCTTGCTCGCCGCCTTCGATGGCTTTGTAGCCCAGCAAATGGGCTACCAAACCCAGCGCGGCACCGGCAGCCCTTGCACGCCAGATTATTGATTAAATCAGGCTTTTTCGCTTGATTGCAAAGCGTAGTTTGCTATTTTTTCAATAGCAAATTTCGCCACTTCGCGACGACCTGCATCTGGCGGCCAGGGGTAAAACCGGCCATGCAGCGCTTGAACTGAAAACCGCTTTGCCGTCGCGGATTCAGGCAGCGGGTGGAAATTCACGCTTTCAAACTCGTTACTTTTGTATTTGTCAATAGTCCATTTGTGAGAGTTTATTAGTCCGTTCATGAGATTGACGACTTTTACTGTTCTCGCAAACACTTAAGCCAATCAACAAATCTTCACGAATTGGCCCAAACGTAATGCACCGACCCGCAATTCCAGGCAAAACACTGAACGGGATGGACATGGCAACAGCACGCTTGGCAGTAACCCGGACCGCTCTGGTTCCTCTCGGGGGCCGTCAATGAACACTGAAAAAATGAAACCAAACATTGTCTTTCTGGTGATGTCGGCGGTTGGCAAGCCAGAAACGGTCGATCAGCTGGCGCGTTCCCTGGCGCCCCACACGGTGCTGGTGCATCATGATTTTTCCCAGACACCGGACTTTGTGCTGACCGCGCCAAATGTCCGATTTATTCCGAACCCCAAGCGCACCGGCTGGGCATTCTTCGGCTTTGTCGACGGGATTTTTCATTCGATGAAGTACGCACTGGCCAACCTGGAGTTTGACTATCTGCAACTGCTGAGCCCAAGTTGCCTGCCGATCAAGCCCATGAAAGCCTTCGAGGCGCGCATCTCGGGGCGCGAGGAAGCCCATTTCGACTGCATTGATCTGTTTGCCGACCAGGACGCGCTGATGTCGGTCGGCTTCAGGGCCCTGACGCCTGAAAAATCGTTTCGCCACCGGGTCGTTCGGCGCCTGGGCGATGCCTACTTTGGCGCGTCGAGCGGCCGGCGCGACGAGGCCGGCATCTGGCTGCACAGCGGCGGCCGCAAAAGCATCTTGGCCTTGTTGGCGCTCGGCGTGCTCAAGGCGCTCAGCCGGCCGTCGATCGGGCAGCATATTTTTAACGAAAAATTTCGTCCCTATTACGGCTCGGTCTGGTTCGGTGCCAGTCGCCACGTTGTGGCCGCCATGCTGGAAAAATTCGCGCACCCCGGCGTGCGCGACTATTTCAGCCGGCTGTGCATTGCCGATGAGTTCCTGATTCCGACGCTCTTGATGCATGTCGCGCCCGCCAAGGGCTCGATGAACCATTTCATCCAGCGATTCGACCATGCGCATCCGGGAAGGATCGAGGACAAGGACATGGAGCAGCTCAAGGCCAATCCCGCCTTCTTTGCCCGCAAGTTTCCCGATGATCCGGCGGCGCAGATTCGCATCCGGGTGCTGGCCGAACTGGTAGGCAGTAGCCTGCCTGCGGAAAGCTCCGCAACGGCAGGCGCAAAGCTGCAGGACAGCAACGCTCCAGCGTCGGCTACCGCCAGCCAGCCGGCAGACGGCAATTATCTAGCTGGTTTTTTTGGCCAGGGCAAGGTTGCGTAGTAGGAAAAGCTTCTCCATGCGCTTGGAACAACATCAACCAATCAACAATAAAAGGGAAATCAACATGCAGGCAATCATTCTGGCCGGCGGACTCGGAACGCGCATCAGCGAAGAAAGCGCCGTCCGCCCCAAGCCGATGGTCGAGATTGGCGGCAGGCCGATCATCTGGCACATCATGAAGATGTACATGGCCCACGGCGTGAACGACTTCGTGATCTGCTGCGGCTACAAGGGCCACCTGATCAAGCAGTTCTTCCGCGACTACGCCATGGACGGCGCGGACATCACCTTTGACATGCGCGACAGCACCACAACCATGCTGCGCACCTCGACCGAGCCGTGGAAGGTCACACTGGTCGATACCGGGCTGGACACCATGACCGGCGGGCGCATCCGGCGCGCGGCGCGCTATCTTGAGGACGGGCCGTTTTGCTGCACCTACGGCGACGGCGTCAGCGACGTGGACATCACCAAGCTGATCGCCTTTCACCGCGAGCAGGGCGTGCTGGCCACCGTCACGGCAGTGCAGCCGCCCGGCCGCTTTGGCGCCTTCAACCTGCATGCCGACAGCGCGCTGGTGCCGAGCTTCAAGGAAAAGCCGGGCGGCGACGGCGCCTGGATCAACGGCGGTTTTTTCGTGCTCGACCGCACGGTGGTCGAACTGATCGAAGGCGACGACACCATCTGGGAGCGCGGCCCCATGGAGCACCTGGCCGCCAACAACCAGATGGCTGCCTTTCGCCACGAAGGTTTCTGGCAGCCAATGGACACGCTGCGCGACAAGCAGACGCTCGAATCCCTGTGGGCTTCGGACAAGGCGCCCTGGAAAACCTGGTGAGCGCAGGCACCCGAAATTTTTTCACATTTGTTTTTTCAAGGTAACCCCATGATTTTCACCAAGACGGCGCTGCCGGGAGCATGCATTGTCGATATGGAGCGGCGCGAGGACGCTCGCGGCTATTTTGGCCGCACCTACTGCGAGCGCGAGTTCGAGGCCAACGGCCTGCCGACCCGCATGGTGCAGACCAACATGTCGCTGACACGCCGGGCAGGCACCCTGCGCGGCATGCACTACCAGATGGCGCCGCATGCCGAAGACAAGCTGGTGCGCTGCGTGCAGGGCGCGATCTGGGACGCGATTGTCGATCTGCGCCTTGATTCGCCCACCTACTGCCAGTGGATCGGCGTGGAGCTGAGCGAAGCCAACGGCCGCATGCTGCTGGTGCCCAAGGGCTTTGCCCACGGCTTTGTCACGCTGACGGACGATGCGGCCGTCACTTATCAGGTGTCTGCCTTCTACACGCCGCAGGCCGAACGCGGCGCCCGCCACGACGACCCGGCGTTTGCCATCACCTGGCCGGTGCCGGTGATTGACATGTCCGACAAGGACCGCAACTGGCCCGCCTTCGCGGCCGAAGGAGTCTCAGCATGATCATCATTGACACCGCCCTGCAGCAGCGGGCACGCGAAGGCAAACCCATCCGCGTCGGGCTGGTCGGCGCCGGCTTCATGGCGCGCGGCGTGGCGCTGCAGATTGCCCTGTCGGTGCCGGGCATGCGCGTTGCCGCCATCGCCAACCGCACGCTCGAAGGCGCCAGGCGCGCCTACCGCGAGGCCGATGTCTCGGGCGTTCGCGTGGTTGAAACCGTCATGCAGCTGGAGCTGGCCATCGAGTCCGGCGTGCCGGCCATCACCGAGGACGCGATGCTGCTTTGCCGCGCCGCCGGCATCGATGCGATCATCGAAGTCACCGGCACCATCGAGCATGCCGCCCGCGTGACGCTCGAAGCGATTGCCCACCGCAAGCATGTGGTGCTGATGAATGCCGAGATCGACGGCACCATTGGTCCGATCCTCAAGACCTACGCCGACCGCGCCGGCGTGGTGCTGACCACCGCCGACGGCGACCAGCCGGGCGTGATGATGAACCTGTACCGCTTCGTTCGCGGCATCGGCGTCAAGCCGGTGATGTGCGGCAACATCAAGGGCCTGCACGACCCCTACCGCAACCCGACCACGCAGGAAGGCTTTGCCCGGCAATGGGGACAAAACCCGGCCATGGTCACGTCGTTCGCCGACGGCACCAAGATCTCGTTTGAAAACGCCATCGTCGCCAACGGCACCGGCATGCGGGTCGGCCAGCGCGGCATGTTCGGCCCCACCGTACCAGCCGGCACGCCGATTCAGGAGGTCGGCGAACGCTACCCGCTCGAAGCGATGCTTGAAGGCCCGGGCATCGTGGACTATGTGGTCGGCGCCATGCCCGGCCCCGGCGTGTTCGTGCTGGGCACGCACGACCATCCGCAGCAAAAGCATTATTTGTCGCTCTACAAGCTGGGCAACGGACCACTTTACTGCTTCTACACGCCCTACCACCTGTGCCATTTCGAGGTGCCCAACACCGTCGCGCGGGCCGTGCTGTTCCAGGACGCGGCGCTGGCCCCGCTGGGCGCGCCCTGCGTCGAGGTGCTGGCCACCGCCAAGATCGACCTGAAGGCGGGCGAGCAAATCGATGGGCTGGGCGGCTACATGACCTACGGCCTGGCTGAAAACGCCGACATCGCCCGGGCCGAGAACCTGCTGCCCATCGGCCTGGCCGAAGGCTGCACCCTGAAGCGCGACGTGCCCAAGGACGCGCTGCTGACCTTCGACGATGTCGAACTGCCGCAAAACCGTTTGTGCGACCAGCTCTGGCGCGAACAGATGGCGCGCTTTTTCCCCGAACATTCAAAAACCACTTCAGGAGTCAACTAAATGAAACTGCTCGTCACTGGCGTCGAAGGCTACATCGGCTGCCTGCTCGCCCCCTTTCTTCAGGCACGCGGCCATGAAATCGTCGGCCTGGACACCGGCTACTACCGCGACGGCTGGCTGTTCAGCGACAGCAAGCTGGTTCCGGGATTCCCCCGCACCATCAACCGCGACATCCGCAACATCCAGGCTGCAGACCTTGAAGGCATCGACGCCGTCGTTCACCTGGCCGAACTGTCGAACGACCCGCTGGGCGAGAACGTTCCGGAACTCACCTTCCAGATCAACCACCAGGCCTCGGTGCGGCTGGCCGAACTTGCCAAGGCGGCCGGCGCCAAGCGCTTTGTCTACACCTCCTCATGCAGCGTCTATGGCGTGGCCAACGGCGACGAGCCGATGACCGAGCTGTCGCCGACCAATCCGCAGACGGCTTACGCCAAATGCAAGACGCTGGTCGAGCGCGACGTGATGGCCATGGCATCGAGCGACTTCTCGCCGACCTTCCTGCGCAACGCGACCGCCTACGGCGCCTCGCCGCGCATGCGTTTTGACATCGTGCTGAACAACCTGTGCGGCATTGCCGCGACCACCGGCAAGATCGTCATGACCAGCGACGGCACGCCGTGGCGGCCGCTGGTGCATGTGCTCGACATCTGCCAGGCCGTGGCCAGCGCGCTGGAAGCGCCGCAGGATGCAATCCACAACGAGATTTTCAACGTCGGCCATGACGAAGACAACTACCAGGTGCGCGAAATCGCGCAGATCGTGGCCAACGTCTATCCGGGCTGCGAACTGAGCTTTGGCGATTCCAGCGCCGACAACCGCAGCTACCGCGTCAGCTTTGCCAAGATCCACGAAAAGCTGCACGGCTTTCACTGCGCCTGGGACGCACGCAAGGGCGCGCAGCAACTGCACGATGTGTACGAACGCATCGCAATCGACGACGCGACTTTCAATGCGCGGCCCTTCACCCGGCTCAAGCAGCTCAAGTACCTGAGCGCGACGGGACAGATCGATGACCGCTTTTTCTGGAAGTACTGAAAGCAGAAACTTTTCTGGCAAGCGCCTGATGGTGTTTAGCCAGCAAAAGATATTGTGTCCAGAGCGGTTTTGTCCTGACCTGAAAAAATCGTCCGTCATGGCAGCGCTGACGGGATCCAGTCCGGTACGTTCCAGGCGCACCGCCCCCTTCTGCATTGCCGGCTGCGCGGGAATGACGGCAGGGTTTGAGCCTTGCGCGCCAACCTGATTGAGCTGAATCCGCTGGTGTTCAGCGCCTCCGGCGACGGTCCGCGCAATACTGCCGGCAGCCTCCATGGCCTGAGCTATGGACAGCCCGAGCTGCTGGACGATGCCTGCAAAAGAAAGGGCGGTCATTTACCGTCGTGTCCACGTCGGCGCATCCAGACTGTAAGGCCAGGGAAGACGCCAGCGGCGCATCCATCAACGACTTCGATGCCATGCATCTGCGCAGGTCGGCGGCGCAAAACTTTTTCGTAGCGCTGGTAAAAACAGCGCTAGCCCGCCAGCGACTCTGCTCTCAAGCCATAGCGGCATCTGCGCAGCAACCGGCCACCTGCGCAGGCTGTTTGAATACAAAAATAAGCGGTCGAATCGGCATTTCGCGCTTGATGGACGTGCGCAAGCTGCTATCAAAAAAAAATGACGTTCAGGCACGGCAAACGCCCAGCATTTCGCATCTTTGATGACATCGTTCGACGGGTTTGTGAAGCAGCTGCCAGCAATGAAAACAGCTCGCAAACTGGTGTTTGCGAGCTGTGAATTTCACTGGCCTTTACCGGCCCTGAAAGTCATCCTGGTGGATCAGGCCGCAGGCAGCAGCACCGCGTCGATGACGTGGATCACACCGTTCGTGCACTCAATGTCAGTCGTCACGACGTTGACATTGCCATTGAGTTTCACGCCGCCGGTGGTGCTGATTTTCAGCAGCTTGCCGTTGACGGTGGCGGCGGTTTTGCCGTCCATCGTCATCACGTCAGCGGCCATCACTTTGCCAGCCACCACGTGGTATGTGAGGATGGCCTTGAGCTTGGGAATGTCATTTAGCAGGCTTTCCACCGTGCCGGCAGGCAACTTGGCGAAGGCTTCGTCGCTTGGCGCAAACACGGTGAAAGGGCCCGTGCCCTTCAGTGTGTCCACCAGGCCAGCGGCGGTGACGGCGGTTGCCAGGGTCTTGAAAGTACCGGCGGCTACGGCTGTATCAATGATGTCGTGCATGTAAAAATCCTTCAACAATGATTGAAAACCTAGGTCAGGCTGACGTAGGAAAACAGCACGTGCGCTTGATGGAGCGGATTACGATCAAAACCATTCAGCTTAGCCATCGCCCGTACTGCGAGATAAGTCTAGGGCCCCAAGGTAAATTAGGTTTCCCTGAGGGTCATTACGCCTGCCATGCGGCGTGTGGTGCCAGGGCCAGGGCAGTTGCATTTGAAGAAATTTGAGCGGAAAGGACAAAAACTGGTGTTCACTCAAGCATTTTTCATTGCAAGTGAACCTGATGCTGATTCAAGCTTTCTCGATACTGCCCGATCCACGCACCGGTCCTGCACAGCGCCATGATCTCAAGGAGATGATCGTGATGACGCTGAGCGCCGTGCTGTGCGGAGCGGACAACTGGGTAGACATCACTGAGTGGGCCAGCGACAACGAAGGCTGGCTCAAAAAATACCTGGTCCTGGAGCAGGGAACACCTTCGCACGACACGTTCGGGCGCGTCTTTCGCCTGTTGGACGCAGAGGTTTTTGAGCAATGCTTTCGCCGCTGAATACGAGGCATTGCGGGCCATGTCAAAGGCGTGATTGCCCTGGATGGCAAAACGCTGTGCGGCTCGCGCGATGGCGCGAAAACGGCGCTGCACATGGTCAGTGCCTTTGCGACACAAAGCGACTTGTGCCTGGGCCAGGAGGGCACGCGGGGAAAGGACCACGAGATTGTGGCCATCAAGGCGCTGCTGGAGGCGCTCACACTCAAGGATTGCACCGTGACCATCGATGCCATAGGCTGTCAGACGGAAATCGCCGAGAAGATCGTTGTACAAGGCGGTCACTACCTGCTGGCGCTCAAGGCCAATCAGGGCACGCTCTTCGATAGCGTGGCGGAGCTCTACGCCGAGGGCCAGAGGCACGGCTTTGGCAGCTTGGCAGTGAGCCGCTTCGAGACGCTGGAAAAAGACCACGGGCGCATTGAGACGCGGCGCCATGTGTGGGTGGGCAAGCTCGACTGGATGGAGCCGTCGCTGCGCGATGACTGGGAAAACCTTGCAGGCGTTGGTATGGTCGAGCGCCAGCGCCAGCGCCAGCGCCAGATCAAGGGCAAGGTCTCGGTGGAGCACACGTTCTACATTGGCTCCAAAGGCGTTTCATCAGCCCAGGCGCTGGCCGAGGCAGCCAGGGGCCACTGGGGAGTTGAAAACCGCCTGCACTGGGTGCTCGATGTCACGTTTCGCGAGGATGAGTGCCGGGTGCGCACAGGGCATTTGCCGCGCAATCTCTCGACCATGCGAAAGTTCGCCCTGACGCTGCTGCGTCAGAACCAGCAGTATCCCAAACGCAGTTTGCGCAGCCGCCGCAAAACCGCTGACCGCCTCACCGATTACAGAGAATCACTCCTAGACCTTCAGGCTCGGGAGTAAATGTAATTGCCCTGTGGCCGTGAGGACCACTTCTATTGACTGTCTGGCGGAAGCGGTGTTTTTATGATGAGTGGTATCACGTTGTATCTGTGAACAATATTTGTCCTTTAAATATCAACTGGGCAAAGTAAAGTAAAAACTCGCCCCGCACCCGGGTGTCGATTCAGCCCATATTTTTCCGCCTTGCCGTCGGATGACGCGACTGACGGTGGTCAGTCCAATGCCCGTCCCCGGAAACTCCGAGACTGCATGCAAACGCTGGAACGGCTTGAACAGCTGATCTGCATAGGCCATGTCAAAGCCAATGCCATTGTCACGCACGAAAAAGACAGGTGGTTTTCCAGGTTCTGATTGTTGGCCAACCCTGATCTGGGCCTGGATTTTTTGCGAGCTAAACTTCCACGCATTTTCCAGCAGGTTTTCCATCACCACCCTGAGGAGCCGTGCATCGCCATACGCCTGCAGGCCGCTTTCAATGTGAGTTGTAACCTGGCGCTCAGGTTCGCGCGCCTGGCGCTCGTCCAGAATACTGCGGGCCATCAGCGACAGGTCTACGGTCTCGCTACGCATCAGCGTCTGCGACACCTGGGCGAGTGCCAACAGGACTTCAATCGTTTGCTCTATCTGTGCCGCACTGGCCTGGATACTTGCCAAGTAGCGCTGTGCCTTTTCACTCGCGTTGCCAGCCAGGTCTTTGGCCAGCAAATTGCTGTATCCGCTAATGGTGCTGAGCGGTGAGCGTAAAT
The DNA here is from genome assembly GCF_049895905.1 of Polaromonas sp. DSP2-3-2b2. NCBI lineage: Bacteria > Pseudomonadati > Pseudomonadota > Betaproteobacteria > Burkholderiales > Comamonadaceae > Polaromonas > Polaromonas sp. DSP2-3-2b2. Next base: position 229,836 of record NZ_JAFCTH010000001.1, read on the forward strand.
CATGAGAAACCGAATACGAAAAAGCTTGGAGTTCCTGATTTGACAGACGCAGAGCCATCTCGGTCACCTTGATTTCCGTGATGTCTTGCAAAACGCCGAAAAGACGCACCACCTTGCCGTTCTCCAGCGTGGCACGGCCCTGGGTGCGCACCCAAATCTGCTGCCCTTTTGCTGTGATCAGCGGCAGTTCCAAATCCCAGGGGGTGGCATTTTGAAGCGCGGCTTTTATCGCAGCCTTGACAACAGGCTGAGCCTCAGGCGCGTAAAAACTCACAGGATCTTCAAGCCCTGTGCCCCCCATCGAGGCGTCAAGCTCATGGATATGGTAAATCTCTTCAGAGTAGTACGGCGCCTTGGTCTGCATATCCATTTCCCAGCCGCCCACCCTGGCCAGAGCCCCGGTGCGGTTGAGCAAGTCGACCTGACGGGTAATGACCTGTTCGGAACGCTTGCGGTTCGTGATCTCCCTCACTATGCCGGTGCGGCGATGGGTTATATCATCCGACCCGTTGTCTTCAACCCAACCGAGCAGTTGAATCCATCGCACTTTGTCGCACGACGTGATGACCCGGAACTCGGCTTCCAGCGGCATGCCAGCCAGAACGGCAGCGTCGCGCTCGAGTACAAACGCCTGGCGGTCGTCCGGATGGATTCGTTGGAGAAATTCATTAAAGGTACCGTTAAGCATGGCACGCTCCAGGCCCATCATGTGGTGGGCCTCATCGCACCACCACATTCGCTGAGTAGCGAGGTCGATCTGCCAGTAGGCGATGCGCGCCACGCGCTGCGCCACCTGGAGCCTGCGGTGGCTCTCGCGCAACTGGGCTTCATTTCTCGCCTGCTCGTGCTGCAGCCGATGCATTTCTGTAACGTCGCGAATAATCACTGTGAACAGCTTGCCTTGGGGCGTGTCGAGCAGTGAGATCGAGGCGTCCAAGGGAAACTCTTCGCCGTTACGGCGCAGCCCATAGACCACCCTGTTAATGCCCATGCGCCGGGAGGACACGCCGGTGTTGCCGTACCGCTCGACATGCTGGGCATGCGCTTGGCGAAAATGCACGGGAATCAGTTTTTCGAGGGGTTGACCCACAACTTCCAGGCTGGGCCAGCCGAATATTTCCTCGGCTGCATGGTTGTAAGCAACTATTCTTTGCTGACCGTCGACTGTGATGATCGCATCCATGGCTGAGTGCAACACGCCTGCCAAAAGTTCTGCCGCGTTGCCCCGGTCGTTGCTTTCCGGATCACGGCGGTCGATGGAGGTAAAGAGCATGGTTCTTTCTTATTACTGATAGAGGGCCGGACTTGCTTGAACCCCGTTTTTCCGCCAGTTGCTGACCGGCGCCTGGTGATGAGGTTTGTTTGCGTTCTGCCCCACGAACATTCAAACCGTGGGGTAATCAGTCACCTTTAAAAGGTTTCCCAGTCCCCGCCACAAGCCAGTGGCCTGGCACTGGCCAGAGGCTGATAGTGGCGTGCAGCAATGCCGTGCCTGGCTGGTGGCGGTTGCCCCGGCCCCGGACGTTTGACACTTGGCCTGCGCTGGGGTGCAGTCAAGTGGTGGGGTTTCCCGTTGTCCGACTTGTACACATTGACCCCATCCAACAACTCGGTGGCCTGCTCCTGCAGTGACTGCGCGGCCGCCGCCGCCTCTTCCACCAGCGCGGCGTTTTGCTGCGTCACCTGGTCCATCTGCGTGATCGCCTGGTTGATCTGCTCGATACCTGAGGTCTGCTCCTGGCTCGCTGCAGTGATCTCGGCCATGATGTCGGTCACGCGCTTGACGCTGTCCACGATCTCGTCCATCGTCTTGCCCGCTTCCACGACCTGCTTGCCGCCGTCCTCAACCTTGTCCATGGAGTCGCCGATCAAGGTCTTGATCTCCTTGGCCGCCGCCGCCGAGCGCTGAGCCAGGTTTCGGACCTCCGCCGCCACCACCGCAAAGCCGCGTCCCTGCTCACCGGCCCGGGCCGCTTCCACCGCCGCATTCAAGGCCAGGATGTTGGTCTGAAAGGCGATGCCGTCGATCACGCCGATGATGTCCATGATCTTTCTGGAAGAGGTGTTGATGGCGCCCATGGTCTGCACCACCTGGGACACGACATGGCCGCCCTTGACGGCCACGCCCGAGGCCGAGACCGCCAGCTGGTTGGCCTGGCGGGCGTTGTCGGCGTTTTGCTTGACGGTGGAGGTGAGTTCCTCCATCGAAGCGGCGGTTTCTTCAAGCGAACTGGCCTGCTGCTCGGTGCGGGAAGACAGATCAAGGTTGCCCTGGGCAATTTCATTGCTGGCCATGGACACGCTCATTGCTCGCTCGCCCACATCATCCACCAGAGCCCGCAGGTTCAGACCTGCTTGGTTGACAGCGCGCAACAACATGCCGATTTCATCAACTCGGTTTAGATTAATGTTGCTGCCAGCTTGCCCGCTGGCAACTTTTTGAGCCTGCTCCAGGATGGCCGCCAGCGGGGATGCCACCTGCATCACCAGCAGCTTGGTGCCGAGCAAAGCGCCCGCAAGCAGGCCCACTGTCAACACCGCCAACGGTACGCCAGAGACTCCGCCCCCCAGAGCGGCAACCCCCGGTATCGCCACCATCAGCGCTGCGGCCAGCCGGATACGCCAGCGGACCGGCATCACCTGAAACAGCGAGGCCCAAGCCATCAATCCTTTTCTGACAATGATGCCTTTGTGAAAGGTAAGTCCGCGCGCGCGTCCCTCGCGAAGTCGCCGGTATAGGTCTTCGGCTGCGCTCACTTCATGTGCCTCGGGTTTCGTGCGCACCGACATGTAGCCGGTGACCACGCCAGCTCGCTGAACAGGGGTTGCGTTTGCCCGAACCCAATAGTGGTCTCCGTTCTTGCGCCGGTTCTTGACCAGCGCCGTCCACGACTCGCCCGCCTTGAGTGTGGCCCACATGTCGGCAAAGGCCTCGGCTGGCATGTCCGGGTGCCGGACAGTGTTATGAGGTAGACCCATGATTTCTTCACGACTGAATCCACTGACTTCAATGAATGCCGCATTGGCATAAGTGATGTGACTTTGTGTATCGGTCGTGGACATCAACGTCACTCCGTCCGAAAACGGATAGTCGCGCTGCGTGACGGGCTGGTTGTTATTCATCGGTCTTTTTGTTTCAGGATTTCAGGGGCAATTTCAAAATATCAGACTGCGCTTGATGCGCATGTCAATGAGGGGAACGATGATCTGCACAAGATCAAAACCTCCCTTTTGGAGCGCTGTAGCCTTGGGGTTTTTATTCACCCTGTCGGCTCTGCGCACTTGTGGTGTCAAAAATTCATAGTTTCCTTACCCTTCGCTACCTTGCTTGAATACCTTCGGTGCGGTTTTTTCATGGCTGGTGCGCGGGCATCTAGCGCTATTTGACTTCGTCTCTTTAGGTCTAGGCGGCAGGGCATCTTGATTTAAAGAACTGACCACCTCAGTTTTTTGTAACTTTAAATATTTTGTACTACTAATGGTAACTACCTATAGCTATTTTAGCTAGGACAAAAAATGAAAAAACACCTATTTGACTATTTCCGCCGTCTCTGAGGAGACAGGAATCGCCAAGGAAGTCTTGAGGAAATGGGAAGAACGCTATGGATTTCCAATCCCTGACAGGAATGGTGCTGGTGTGCGTCTGTACCGGATTGAGCACACCAGGCGTCTCAAACTCATCAAAACACTGTTGGAAGAAGGTATGCGGCCCGGAAAAATCGTACCGCTGGACGAAGTGCATTTGAAAGAGCTCATCGCAACCCACGGCCTCCCAGTCGTTCAGCGGCCAATCTCCGTTGAAATGGGATGCGTTGTGCAATGGCTGCAGGCCCATGATCCCGGTTTGCTAAAGGATCAACTCCACGGTGAAATTGTGCGGCGCGGATTACGCGATTTCATCCAAAACGCCATGCCGGCCCTGAACACGGCAGTTGGTAATGCGTGGGTTAACGGTGACATTTCCATCAAGGATGAGCATCTCTACACTGAAACCGTGCAGGCGTTGGTCCGAAAAGGTCTCTCAGTCCACACCAGTTCGGCAGGGTCGCCGCGCATCCTGCTCACTACGGCTACCGGTGAATTGCATACTTTGGGTCTGCTGATGATTGAAGGTTTGATGACGCTCGAAGGCGCGACCTGTATCGCGCTGGGCGCGCAGCTTCCCTTGGGAGAAATAGCGTCGGCAAGTCAGGCGTATCAGGTCGATATTGTTTGCCTGTCATTCAGTCTGGCATTTCCGCGAAAGAAATTTGGTTCCGTCCTGCGAGAGTTGCGCATGCTTTGTCCTGGAGACATTGAGGTCTGGGCCGGTGGTGCAGGTGTTGCCAGAATTGAGAAAGTACCCAGAGGCGTTTCGGTCATCCCGACCTTAGGAGGTGCACTTGAGGCTTTAAAAAGTTATCACAGGCGACAACTCGCTTGACATTCACCGATTTGAGGCCTGTGCGCTCAGCGGCCCAGCCTTGGCGGACGCACCATTGAGCCTCCAAATACCCCAAAACCAGATCAAACCATCTCTGCCCCAATCCACCCGCGCAGGCTGTTCAAGAACGCCCAGCCCTGCACGCGCGGCACATCGTCCAGCCGCACCACCGATTCGACCAGCTGGCCCTCGCGCAGCGCCAGCGCCCGGCCGATACCGGACAACAGGCCGCAGACCAGCGGCGGCGTGACCCAGCGACCATTGATCAGCATCGCCACGTTGCCGCGCGTGCATTCGGTGATTTCGCCTTCTGCGTTCCAGAGCACGGTGTCGAACACGCCGGGCGCGATGGGCGTGAAGGCGTCGTAATGCGCGCGGTGGGTGGTCTTGAAGCGCACGAACTCGCCGTGGGCTTCCAGCAACGGACGGTCGGCCAATTGCAGGCGAACCTGATCGGGCGATGCGTCCATGGCAAACGCTTCGGCGCGTGGCCGGCCCTGCGCATTGAGGAGCAGGCGCACGCGCCACAAGCCTTGCACGTGCGCTTGCGCCAGTTCGCGCAGGCAGCTTTCGACCTGGACCGCATTCCACGCGTAGCCGAAATGCGCGGCAGCGCTGGCCAGTCGCTCCAGGTGCTCGGCGGCGTGGCGCAGCTGGCCGCCGTCCAGCGCCAGGGTTTCCAGAAGGTCGAACGGCATGCTGGCGCGCTCCAGAAATTGTCGTTTGTTGCGCCATTCCTGCCATTCGGCGTCAGGCATTGCGCTAGACGTGATACCGCTGCCAATACCGCAGCGCAGCACGCCCGACTTGACGGTGACGGTGCGAATCGGCACGTTGAAGGTGGCGTGGATGCCCTGCCCCGGCTCACCTGGCTCACTCGGCCGCACCACGCCAATCGCGCCGCAGTACACGCCGCGCGGCCCGGCTTCCAGCGCGCGGATCATCTGCATGGCGCGCACCTTGGGCGCGCCGGTGACCGAGCCGCAGGGAAACAGCGCGCCGAACACGTCGGCCAGCGTGGTGCCGGCGCGGGTTCTCGCCTGCACGTCTGACGTCATCTGCCACACGGTGGGCAGCGCCTCGGCGTGGAACAAAACGGGCACCCGCACGCTGAAAGGCTCGGCGATGCGCGAAATGTCGTTGCGCAGCAGGTCGACGATCATGACGTTTTCGGCGCGTTCCTTGGGCGATGCGCGCAGGGCGTCGGCCTGCGCGGCGTCGGCTGGCAGCGTGGCGCCGCGCGCGGCCGTGCCTTTCATGGGCCGGGCCAGGATGCTGCCCTCCCGCCAGTCGAAAAACAGTTCGGGCGACACCGACAGCAGCTGTTCATCGCCGGTGTCGATGAAGGCCGCGTAGCCGCCCGGCTGGGCGCGCTGCAGCGCGGCGAACAGGGCTTGCGCCGCGCCCGCTTCGGGTTCGCCAAACCACTCGCCCCGCAGCGGCGCGGTCAGGTTCACCTGGTACAGCTCGCCGGCGGCAATGGCTTGCTGGATGTGCGCCACGGCCGCGCCAAACGCCGGACGCGGGCAGGTGTCGAGCCATTCGACGCGGGCGGCTGCGGCGCTGTCATCTTCAGGCCAGGGCAAGGGCACGTCATGCACGGCAAACCAGGCCAGCGGGCCATCGGCGGGATGCACGATCAGCGCGGCGTCAAAAGCCGGGGCGGCTTCATAGCGCACAAAGCCAACGCACCAGCATCCCTGCTCCGCAGCGGCCTGAACCGCATCGAGCACGGCGCGCACCTCGTGCGGTTCATGCGCCACCAGCACGGCGCGCGGCATGCCAAAGGCATGGCGCAGGCGCGGCGCGGCGCTGTCCTGCGGATCGGAAAAGTCGATGCGTGCGGAAATAATGGTCAAATCAGCCTTCTGCGCTTGCCTGGTATGCGCAAGCAGCTATTAAAACAGGAGTTCCACGTGCTTATGCTGCGCCGATATGGGGCACCAGCCCGGCGGTCGGCTGGCCGTTCCTGAGCGCCGCCGTGAAGGCCAGCATGCGGTCAATCGGCAGGCGCGCGTGCAGGCCGAGCGCCGGGTCGATGTGGACTTCATTGCTTCCGGTTTCCAGCACCTGCGCCAGCCCGGCTAGAGAGTTCATCGCCATCCACGGGCAATGCGCGCAGCTTTTGCAGGTGGCGCTGTTGCCGGCTGTGGGCGCTTCGATGAAGACCTTGCCGGGGTTGAGCGTGCGCAGCTTGTGCATCATGCCGTTGTCGGTGGCGACGATGAACTCGGGCGCGTCCATATCTCGCGCGGCCTTCAGGATGGCCGAGGTCGAGCCGACCGTATCGGCCAGCGCCACCACGTCGGCGGGCGACTCGGGATGCACCAGCACCTTGGCCAGCGGGTGCTCCTTCATCAGCGCCTGCAACTCGAAGGCCTTGAATTCGTCGTGCACGATGCAGGCGCCGTTCCACATCACCATGTCGGCGCCGGTCTCAACCTGGATATAGCCGCCCAGGTGCCGGTCGGGCGCCCAGAGGATTTTCTGGCCTTGTTCCTTCAGCGCACGCACGATGTCCAGCGCGCAGCTCGACGTGACCACCCAGTCGGCCCGCGCCTTGACCGCTGCGCTGGTGTTGGCATAGACCACCACCGCGCGGTCGGGATGCTCGTCACAAAAGGCGCTGAACTCGTCAATCGGGCAGCCCAGGTCGAGCGAGCAGGTGGCGTCCAGGTCGGGCATCAGCACGCGCTTTTCGGGCGACAGGATCTTGGCGGTTTCGCCCATGAAGCGCACGCCCGACACCACCAGCGTCTGCGCGGCGTGGTCGCGGCCGAAGCGCGCCATTTCGAGCGAATCCGAGACGATGCCGCCGGTTTCCTCGGCCAGGTCCTGCAGGTCGGGATGGACGTAGTAATGCGACACCATGACGGCGTTTTTGGCTTTGAGCAGGCTGCGGATGCGGTCTTTCAGCGCGGTGCGCTCGGCTTGAGACGGCTCGACCGGCACGCGCGCCCAGGCGTGGCGGGTCGAGCAGGCGCCCGCGCCGGGCGTCAAAGGCTGCTCGTAATTGACGTCAATGCGGGACAAAACGGCACTCATCAATTTCCTCCTTGCGGCGCATCAAAGCGCATCGAAAAATCTATGGCCTGCACATCCTTGGTCAAGGTGCCGATGGAAATGCGGTCCACGCCGGTCTCGGCCAGCTCGCGCAGGCCGGCCAGCGTGACGCCGCCTGAAATCTCCAGCACCGCCCGCCCGGCGTTGAGGCGCACGGCTTCGCGCAGCGTGGGTAAATTCATGTTGTCGAGCAGAACCATCGTCGCACCGGCGTCCAGCGCTTCATGCAGCTGCGCCAGCGTTTCCACCTCGATCTCGACAAAATCAGCCTGCGCGGCGATTTTTGCGGCTTGCTGCAGTACCTGCGCAATGCCGCCGGCGGCTGCAATGTGGTTTTCCTTGATCAGCACCGCGTCGTACAGGCCGACCCGGTGGTTGGTGCCGCCTCCAGTCAGCACCGCGTATTTTTGCGCCAGGCGCAGGCCCGGCAGCGTCTTGCGGGTATCGACGATGCGCGCCTTCGTGCCCTCGACCTCGGCGACATACGTGGCCGTCTTGGTGGCCACGGCGCTCAGCAGTTGCAGGAAATTGAGCGCCGTGCGTTCGGCCGACAGCAGCGCCCGGGCCTGGCCGCGCATTTCAACCACCACCTGATTGGGCGCGCAACGCTCGCCGTCGCGCACATGCCAGACCACGGCGGCCTCGGGATCAAGCTGCCTGAGCGCCGACTCGAACCAGGCCGTGCCGCAAAGCACCGCGCTTTCGCGGGCCAGCACATGAGCGGACGCCTGGCTTGTCGGGTCAATCAGGGCGGCCGTCAAATCGCCGGCGCCCACATCCTCGGCCAGCGCGCGCATGACATCGGACCTAGCCAGCAAGGCCAGCACCTCGGCATCGAAAACAAACGACTTTTTCATAAACATTTCAGGTAAAAGCTTGCACAAAGCGGTGTATTAAAATAATTATTAATTAAAAAATACTGTATTTCCCGCCCAAAGCGTACAGCCCCATGGCGATGGGCATTGCAGCAAATACCTGCCAGCACGTCTTTTGCGGTTTTTTTGATCGCTTAACTTTACTCCTGCCATCCTCCATGTTCAGAACCCTGCTCAAATCGAAAATCCACCGCGCCGCCGTGACCCACTGCGAGCTGAACTACGAAGGCTCGTGCGCCATCGACGAAGACCTGCTGGACGCCGCCAACCTGGGCGAGAACGAACAGGTCCACATCTGGAACATCAACAACGGCGAGCGCTTCATCACCTACGCGATACGCGCCGAACGCGGCAGCCGCATCATCTCGGTCAATGGCTCGGCGGCGCGGCGCGCAGCCGTGGGCGACCTGGTCATCATTGCCGCCTTTGCCCAGCTTGAAGAAAAGGAAGTGGCGGGATTCCAGCCCAAGCTGGTGTTCGTCACCCCGGACAACCGCATCCAGGAAGAGCGCTCGACCATCCCGGTGCAGATGGCTTGACCCAGCTGCCCACCCAGGAGCCCCGGATGGACAACCCGTCAATGATCGCGCGCAGCCTGCGCCATGTGTGGCACCCGTGCACGCAGATGAAGCTGCACGAGTCGCAACCCCCGGTGCCGATTGCCCGGGCCGAAGGCGTGTGGCTGTACGACTTTGAGGGCAAGCGTTACCTTGACGGCATCAGCTCCTGGTGGGTCAACCTGTTTGGCCACAACCACCCGCACATCAAGGCCGCACTGGTTGACCAGCTGGACCGGCTCGACCACGTGATGCTGGCGGGTTTCACGCACCAGCCGGTGGTCGAGCTGTCGGAGCGGCTGGGCATGCTGACCGGCCTGGGCCATGCCTTCTACGGCAGCGACGGCGCCAGCGCCACTGAAATTGCGCTGAAGATGAGCGCGCATTACTGGCGCAACACTGGCCGTCCGGAAAAATGCCGCTTCATCGGCCTGGCCGGCGGCTACCACGGCGAAACCGTGGGCGCGCTGGCCGTGACCGACATCGCAATTTTCCGCGAAGCCTACGCGCCGCTGGTGCGGCTGGCCGCCACCGTGCCGAGTCCCGATGCCCGAAACGCCCAGTCGGGCGAAAGCGCCGCCGATACCGCCCGGCGCGCGGCCACCGGCCTGCAACACTGGCTGGAGCAGCACCATGCGCAGACCGCCGCGCTGATCGTCGAGCCGATGGTGCAGTGCGCCACCGGCATGGTGATGTACGACGCCGCCTACCTGCGCGAGGCGCGCGCGCTGTGCGACCGCTACGAGGTGCACCTGATCGCCGACGAAATCGCCACCGGCTTTGGCCGCACCGGAACGATGTTCGCGCACCAGCAGGCCGGCATCCTGCCCGACTTCATCTGCCTGTCCAAAGGGCTGACCGGCGGCACCCTGCCGCTGTCGGCGGTGCTGACCACCGACACGGTCTATGGCGCGTTCTACGACGACGACATGGCGCGCGGCTTTTTGCATTCGCATTCCTACACCGGCAACCCGCTAGCCTGCCGCGCTGCGCTGGCCACGCTCGAATTGTTTGAACAAACCGACGTGCTGGCGCGCAACGCCGAACTGGCGCTGCTGCTGGACCTGGCGTTTGCGCCGCTGACGCAACATCCCTCGGTGCGGCACGCGCGCCGGCTCGGCATGGTCTGGGCCTGGGACATTGATGAAACGGCCGTCGGCCACGCACCGCTGCCCCACTTTGCGCGCCGCTATGCCCGGCACGCCCTGGCGCACGGCGTCGTGCTGCGCCCGATTGGTCACACGCTGTACGCCATGCCGCCCTATGCGATGGATGCAGGCACGGCGGCCCATCTGGCGCACGGCGCACTGGCGGCGCTTGAGGCCACGCTGGCGGAAACATGACGCGCTTGATCCCATCCACGCCTGAAACGCTGTCCCTGTTTGTCACCGGCACCGACACCGGCGTAGGCAAGACGCTGGTCAGCGCCGCCTTGCTGCACGCCTTGTCGAAACACCATGCGCGGGTGGTTGGCATGAAGCCGGTGGCGGCGGGAACGCAGTGCATCAACGGCGTGCCCGCCAACGACGATGTGCTGGCCCTGCGCGCCGCCTCCAGCCTGGCCGTGCCGCCCGAACTAGACAACCCGGTGCTGCTGCCCGACCCGGTGTCGCCGCACATCGCCGCCGCGCGCGCCGGCGTGCAGATCGACATTGCCCACCTGGTCGCCTGTCACCGCGTGCTGGCGACGCTGGCCGACGCCGTGGTGGTCGAGGGCGCGGGCGGCTTTCAGGTGCCGCTCTCGGCGACCGAAACCGGCGCCGACCTGGCGCAGGCACTGGGCCTGCCGGTGGTGCTGGTGGTCGGCCTGCGGCTCGGCTGCCTGAACCATGCGCTGTTGACCGCCGAAGCGATTCGCGCCCGGGGGCTCACACTGGCCGGCTGGGTCGCCAATCACGTCGATCCCGCCATGCTGGCGCAGGAAGACAACATCGCCTTTTTGCGCCAGCGGCTCCAGGCGCCCCTGATCGCCAGCATTCCCCACCAGTCCGCGCCTGATCCGCGCGCTGTGGCTTTTCAGCTTCCTGCTGCGTGGCAATAAAGCCATGGCTTCTATGACAACTTCCTGGCTTGACGAATTTCCGGCCCGCATCAAGGAACTCGACGCTGCCCACCTGCGCCGCCAGCGCCGGGTGGTCACGCCCGACGGCGGCGCCCGCCTGAAGGTGAACGGGCAAATCATGCTGGCCTTTTGCAGCAACGACTACCTCGGCCTGGCCACGCATCCGGCGCTGGTGCGGGCGGCCTGCGACGCGGCCAATGCCTGTGGCGTGGGATCGGGCGGCTCGCCGCTGGTCAGCGGCCACAGCGCCGCCAACGCGGCGCTGGAGCACGAACTGGCCGCCTTTGTGGGCCTGGAGCGCGCGCTGTATTTCTATGCCGGTTACGCCACCAACATCGGCATCATTCCGGCGCTGGTGGGCGCCGGCGACGCGATTTTTTCGGACGCGCTGAACCATGCCTGCCTGATTGACGGCGCCCGGCTCGCGCGCGCCGAGGTTCACCGCTACGCGCACGCCGACCTGGCCGCGCTGGACCGCGAAATGGCGCAAAGCGTCGCCCGCCGTAAGCTAGTCATCAGCGATGCGGTGTTCAGCATGGACGGCGACAGCGCGGACATTGCCGGCCTGCTGGCGCTGTGCGAGCGCCACGACGCCCTGCTGCTGCTCGACGATGCGCACGGCTTTGGCGTGCTGGGTCCGCAAGGCCGTGGAAGCCTGGCGGCGGCGGGCCTGCATGGCGCCCACGCATCTTGCCGCGTGCTCTACATGGCCACGCTGGGCAAGGCCGCTGGCGTGGCGGGCGCCTTTGTGGCGGGCGACGACGCGCTTGTCGAATGGCTGCTGCAAAAAACCCGCAGCTACACCTTCGCCACCGCCGCCCCGGCGATGCTGGCAAGCGCCTTGCGCGCAAGCTTACAAATTATTGAGCAGGACGATTGGCGGCGCGCACATTTGCAGCGCCTCATTGCGCGCCTGCGCAGCGGCTTGACGGCCGGCCTGCGGGGCAGCCACTGGCGGCTGTCCGACTCGCAAACCGCCATCCAGCCGCTGTTGATCGGCCGCAACGACGAGGCCCTGGCGGCGATGGAGGGCCTGCGCCTGGGCGGCATCTGGGTGCCCGCGATTCGACCGCCGACCGTGCCCGAAGGCACGGCGCGCCTGCGTATTGCCTTGTCAGCGGCGCATACCGAGGCCGATATCGACTTGTTGATCGACGCCGTGGCCGTATTGGCCAGGGCCTCCCGTTGACAGCGGGATGACGCCCTTTTCAACCAGACCTCACAACCATTTCGAACCAAGGAATTCTTCCATGTCCACCGCTGTAGAACAGACCATCACCCTGCACCGCGCCCCTGCCTCGCCAGCGCCAAAAACCGGCGACGAACGCTGGAGCATCGACGCGATTGAAGCGCTGTTCAACCTGCCCTTTCCCGAACTGATGCACCAGGCGCAAACCGTGCACCGCGAGAATTTCGACCCCACGCGCGTTGAATTCGCCACGCTGCTGTCGGTCAAGACCGGCGGCTGCGCCGAGGACTGCGGCTACTGCCCGCAGGCCGCCCGTTACGACACCGGCGTGGAGGCCAGCAAGCTGATGGAGCCGGCCGAAGTGCTGGCCGCCGCCAAGCTGGCGCAAGCCGCCGGCGCCACGCGCTTTTGCATGGGCGCGGCCTGGCGCTCGCCCAAGGAGCGCGACATTGAAAAAGTCGCCGAGCTGATCCGCACCGTCAAGGCGCTGGGGCTGGAAACCTGCGCCACGCTGGGCATGCTCGAAGACGGCCAGGCGCAAACGCTGCAGGACGCCGGCCTGGACTACTACAACCACAACCTCGACAGCGCGCCTGATTTTTACAGCGACATCATCACCACGCGCCAGTACCAGGACCGGCTCGACACGCTGGCGCGCGTGCGCAGCGCTGGCGTCAAGGTCTGCTGCGGCGGCATTGTCGGCATGGGCGAAACCCGCCGCCAGCGCGCCGGCCTGGTAGCCGAGCTGGCCAACCTCACGCCCTACCCGGAATCGGTGCCGATTAACAACCTGGTCAAGGTTGAAGGTACGCCGCTGGCGGACCAGGCCGACTTGGACCCGTTCGAGTTTGTCCGCACCATTGCGGTGGCGCGCATCACCATGCCAACGGCGCGCGTGCGCCTGTCGGCCGGACGCCAGCAGATGGGCGACGCGGTGCAGGCACTGTGCTTTCTGGCTGGCGCCAATTCAATCTTCTACGGCGACAAACTGCTGGTCACCGGCAACCCCGACACCGACGCCGACCTCCAGCTGCTGAAGCGGCTGGGCATGACACGCGCGGCGCCGCAGGCGGCGTGATGTACCGGGCGGGCCTCGTCTCTTGAGACCCGCCCTGATTACCCTGCCAGCGGATTAAACTCCCGCTCATTCAGGAGAGTGCCCATGATTTCAGACAACGCAGCCGCCCCCGTTTCCGCATCGCCCGGCGCTACGCCCTACGGCACGCTGCCACCCGCCTCCACGCCGTCCGCGCGCAAGCCCATGAGCCTGCCGCGCCTGCGCGAAATGCACATGCACGGCGACAAGATCACCATGCTGACCGCCTACGACGCCACCTTTGCCGCCGTGGCCGATGCCGCCGGCGTCGAATGCATCCTGGTGGGCGACTCGCTCGGCATGGTCTGCCAGGGCTTGAGCAGCACAGTCGGCGTGACGCTGGAGGCCATGCGCCACCACACCGAATGCGTGGCCAACGGCCTGCGCCGTGCGCACGCCACGGCCTGGCTGATTGGCGACCTGCCCTTTGGCAGCTACCATGAATCGAAAGAGCAGGCGCTGCGCAGCGCGGTCGTGCTGATGCAGGCCGGCGCGCACATGGTCAAGCTAGAGGGCGGCGGCTGGACGACGGACACCGTGCGCTTTCTGGTCGAGCGCGGTATTCCGGTCTGCGCCCACCTCGGGCTGACACCGCAAACCGTGCATGCGCTGGGCGGCTACCGCGTGCAGGGCAAGACCGAAGAATCGGCCGCGCTGCTGCGCCGCGAAGCCAGCGCGCTGCAGGATGCGGGCGCGTCCATGCTGGTGCTGGAAATGGTGCCGGCGGCGCTGTCGGCCGAGGTCACGCAACTGCTCACGCGCTGCCCGACCATCGGCATTGGCGCGGGCAATGGCACGTCGGGCCAGGTGCTGGTGCTGCACGACATGCTGGGCATGAACCTGGGCAAGATGGCCAAGTTTGTCCACAACTTCATGGACGGCGCGCCCAGCGTGCGCGGCGCCATGGAGGCCTATGTGCGCGCCGTGAAGGACGGCAGCTTTCCGGTGAACGCCACCCACGCGTGGTAGCCGCCCGCCCCTGCACCTGCTTGCTCACGCTTTCAACCCGCCTTCATCCAGACCGGCCGCCCGAGGCCTTTTCCAGGGAACATAAAAAATGCACATCGTCCACACCATTGCAGAACTGCGCCAGCAGCTGAGCGGCTTCAGGCGCCCGGCCTTCATCCCCACCATGGGCAATCTGCACGAAGGCCATATCGCGCTCGTCAAGCAGGCCAAGCCGCTGGGCGACGTGACGGTGTCGAGCATTTTTGTCAACCGCCTGCAGTTCGCTCCGCACGAAGACTTTGACAGCTACCCGCGCACGCTCGATGCCGATGCCCAGCGGCTGGAGTCGGCGGGCTGCGACGTGGTGTTCGCCCCGCGCGAGAAAGACCTGTATCCCGAGCCGCAAACCTTCAAAGTGCATCCGGCAACCGACCTGAGCGACATCCTGGAGGGCCATTTCAGGCCCGGTTTCTTCATTGGCGTGAGCACCGTGGTGATGAAGCTGTTTTCCTGCGTCTTTGCCGGCATGCCGGGCGGCGTCGCGGCCTTCGGCAAGAAGGACTACCAGCAGGTGATGGTGGTGCGCCGCATGGTGCAACAGTTTGCATTGCCCATCGAGATTCTGGCCGGCGAGACGCAGCGCGCCGACGACGGGCTGGCCCTGTCATCGCGCAACAGCTACCTCACACCCGAGCAGCGCCAGGAAGCGGTGCATCTTTCGCAAGCCTTGCGCGCGCTGGGCGAAGCCGCGCGCGCGGCACCCGGCCTGCCCGACCTGGCCGCGCTGGAAGCCCAGGCCATGCAGGCGCTGGCCCGGCGCGGCTGGAAGCCCGACTACCTGACGGTGCGCCGGCGTGCCGACCTGATGCCGCCGCACGGCCTGCTGGCCGGCAAACCGCTCGTCGTGCTGGGCGCGGCCAAGCTGGGCAACACCCGGCTGATCGACAACCTGGAGATTTGAGGCGGGGCGGTAAGCTTAGAACCGCCACAATTGATTTTTTTTGATAGCTGCTTGCACATACGCCATAAGCGCTGAAAGCACTTTTACCTGGGTTTCTTCGAGCCGCCTCCAATCACCGCACCTGCTACGCCAGTAAACGCTTGCACATGTATCGGCAACTGGCACTGATGTATAAAACGCCTCAAGGCATTCCCGCCGCTTTCATGGAGTTTCACTATGGCCATTGCACATGCCGCCCCCGGACAACTCGTTGATGTCCAGCCCCTGGGCAACAAGCTGTCCGAATCACGCAATGTCGCCTTGTTCAAGACCGATGAGCTCGAAGTTATTCGCCTGGTCATGCCGGCGGGCAAAACCATGCCGTCGCACTGGGTCAAGGGCGAAGTCACGATTCACTGCCTGGAGGGCGCGATCGCCCTGACGGCAGGCGGGCATACGCGGCAGATGAAGGCGGGCCAGCTGGTCTGGCTGGAAGGCGGTGTTGACCATGCACTGGCAGCGGTGCAGGATTCGTCGCTGCTGCTGACCATCGCGCTTCGAAAATAATGATCAAATAGGCCTTATCCGCAATAGGGACTAGCGCTAGCAGCTATATATTTAGGGGCTTAGGAAGCAGAGGCGATTAAAGCGGGTTGCTTCTGAGCAAGGCCAGCAGGGCATGATA
The DNA here is from genome assembly GCF_049895905.1 of Polaromonas sp. DSP2-3-2b2. Taxonomy (NCBI): domain Bacteria; kingdom Pseudomonadati; phylum Pseudomonadota; class Betaproteobacteria; order Burkholderiales; family Comamonadaceae; genus Polaromonas; species Polaromonas sp. DSP2-3-2b2. The sequence continues at coordinate 245,674 of NZ_JAFCTH010000001.1, forward strand.
AAGGCTTTGATGGCGGTGATTGAAGCGGTACTCCGTCTCTTTCAGATGCAGATAGAACGTATGCCGGGGCACGCCGTTGAACTGCACCAGACGACGCTTGGCGTAGCTCCAGAAGCTCTCGATGCCGTTGACGTGAACACTGCCCCGAGCAAACTCGTTGTTGCCGTGGTTGACCCGCAAGTGTTTGTCAAAGCCCACATCGACCAGGCCGTCATAGCCGCGCCAGCGGTCTGTGTGAATCACGCTGGCAATATCGGCCTTGCCCCGGATGATGGCTTGAAGCACGGCTTTGGAGGCGTTGGGCACGATCTCGGTGTATACGTTCTGGCCCCGCTTGAGCAGCCCAAAAACCACTGTTTTGCCCCCCGCGCCCCGACCCCGCAGGCCACGCACTCGGCGAGGACCGAAGTACGACTCATCGGCTTCGAGTTCTCCGCCCAGCGGTGAAACCTGCTCGCAGTGCTCGGCCAGGCGGCGTCGCACGCGCAGGTAAATGGTGTTGACTGAGCGCACTGACACGCCGCTGAGTTCGGCGCAATCGGTGGCCGTCAAGTCCATGGCGAAATAGCGCATTACTTGACGGAATTTGGCTTCACTGATTTTGGAATGCCTGAAATACCGGTTTTTCTGAATCACGATAGGAACTTAGCTTAGCTGTCGATAAGCTCTGGTTCCTAAGCCCCTAAATAGATAGCTGACAGCACCCACTACTCAAACCGTTTCAGGCATTTCAGACGCGTTCGGCGACCCAGGACTGCACGGACTTGAGTGCCGCTTCCAGACCGGACGGGTCGGTGCCGCCGGCCATGGCCATGTCGGCTTTGCCGCCGCCCTTGCCGCCAACCTGGCTGGCCACGAAGTTGACCAGTTCGCCGGCCTTGACCTTGCCCGTACTGTCGCTGGTCACGCCGGCAGCAATCTGCACCTTGTTGCCATCGACCGCCGCCAGCACGATGACGGCTGTTTTCAGCTTGTCCTTGAGCTTGTCCATGGTTTCGCGCAGCGTCTTGGCATCGGCGCCTTCGAGTCTGGCAGCCAGCACCTTCAGACCGTTCACATCGACGGCTTGCAGCATCAGCTCGTCGCCCTGCGATGAAGCGAGCTTGCCCTTGAGCGCGGCAACCTCCTTTTCGAGCGACCTGACCTGCTCCAGCACCTGGCCGATGCGATTCTGCAACTCGGACGGGCTGGCCTTGAGCGTTCCAGCTGCCGACTCCACGGTCGATTCGAGCGACTGCAAATAGGCCAGCGCGTTCTGGCCGGTGACGGCTTCGACACGGCGCACGCCCGAGGCCACGCCGCTTTCGGACACGATCTTGAACAGGCCAATGTCGCCGGTGCGGCCGACGTGCGTGCCGCCGCACAGTTCCTTGCTCGAGCCGATGCTAAGCACACGCACGGTGTCGCCATACTTTTCACCGAACAGCATCATCGCGCCCGATTGCTGGGCCGCTTCCATGTCCATTTCGCTGGCGTCGGTGGCGATGTTGGCGAGGATTTCGGCATTAACCAGGGCTTCGACCTCGCGGATCTGCGCGTCGGTCATGGGCGCGTTGTGCGCGAAGTCAAAACGCGTGCGTTCGGCATTGACCAGGCTGCCCTTTTGCTGCACATGGGTGCCCAGCACTTCGCGCAAGGCCTTGTGCATCAAATGGGTCGCGCTGTGGTTGCGCACCGTGGCGGCGCGCACGGCCGCATTGACCCGTGCATTCACATGGTCGCCCACGGCCAGCGTGCCTTCGGCCTGCGTGCCGTGGTGGCCGTACACATCGGCCTTGATCTTGAGCGTGTCGCTGACAGCAAAGCGGGCCGAGCCGCTGATGAGTTCGCCCTCGTCGCCGGCCTGGCCGCCGCTTTCAGAATAGAAAGGCGTCGAATCCAGCACCACCACGCCTTCTTGACCGGCTTTCAGGGCTGCCACGCTGGTGCCGTCTGCATAGATAGCTATGATTTTTGAGGTCTCTTCGAGGTGTTCGTAGCCGGTGAAAATGTTGCCCGTGCCGGTGTAGTCGAGCGCCTTGTCCATCTTGAACTTGCCGGCGGCTCTGGCCTGGGCTTTTTGTTGGTTCATGGCCACGGCAAAGCCAAGCTCGTCCACGCTCAGGCCACGCTCGCGGCACACGTCGGCCGACAAGTCCAGCGGAAAGCCATAGGTGTCGTGCAGCTTGAAGGCGACTTCGCCCGGCAGCACCTTGACGCCATCGGCCAGCGCGGCGTCCAGAATCTGCATGCCGGTTTCCAGCGTCTCGAAAAAGCGCTCTTCCTCGGCCTTGAGCACGGCGGTGATGCGCGGCGCATCGGCCGCCAGGCGCGGATACGCATCGCCCATCAGCCCGGCCAGGTCGGCCACCAGCTTGTGGAAGAACGGCGTCTTCTTGCCCAGCAGATAGCCGTGGCGAATCGCGCGGCGGATGATGCGGCGCTGCACATAGCCGCGTCCTTCGTTCGACGGGTTCACGCCGTCGCTCACCAGGAAGGACGTGGCGCGGATGTGGTCGGCAATCACGCGCAGGCTCTTGTGGCCCAGGTCAGCCTCGCCGGTTTCGCGGGCGGCGGCCTTGACCAGCACGTCGAAAATGTCGATTTCGTAGTTGCTGTGGACATGCTGCAGGATGGCGGCCAGGCGCTCCAGCCCCATGCCGGTATCGACACAAGGAGCCGGCAGCGGCGTGACCGAGCCAGTTTCGTCCATGTTGAACTGCATGAACACGTTGTTCCAGATCTCGATGAAGCGGTCGCCGTCTTCGTCCGGGCTGCCCGGCGGGCCGCCGGGGATGTGGTCGCCATGGTCGTAGAAGATTTCCGAGCACGGGCCGCACGGGCCGGTGTCGGCCATCATCCAGAAGTTGTCGGACTTGTAGCGCCCGCCCTTGTTGTCGCCAATGCGGATCACGCGCTCGGGTGGCAAGCCGATTTCCTTGGTCCAGATGTCGTAGGCTTCGTCGTCTTCTTCATAGACCGTGGCCAGCAGGCGGTCGGCAGGCAGCTTGTACACCTCGGTCAGCAATTCCCAGGCCCATTTCAGCGACTCGCGCTTGAAGTAGTCGCCAAAGCTCCAGTTGCCCAGCATCTCGAAAAAGGTGTGGTGGCGCGCGGTGTAGCCGACGTTTTCCAGGTCGTTGTGCTTGCCGCCGGCGCGCAGGCAGGCCTGCACCGAGGTGGCGCGCACATACGGGCGCTTGTCGGTGCCCAGGAACACGTCCTTGAACTGGACCATGCCCGAGTTGGTGAACATCAGCGTCGGGTCGTTGCCCGGCACCAGCGAGCTGGACGGCACGACGGTATGACCCTTGGAGGCGAAGAAGTCGAGGAAGGTCTTGCGGATGTCGGCAACGGTGAAAACAGGTGTGCTCATGGGGTGGGATCAATTCTCAGGAAATAGCGTTCGATGGGTCTCAGGCAGCTGCGATTGCAGGCAAGCTACTGATTTTAGGCGGCTTTGAGGGTCACGAGGAAACGCAGCAAGGCATCGTCGTCGGACCAGGCCACGTTGAAGCGCAGCCACGGGCTGGGCTCCAGATCGACCGAAAACAGATGGCCCGGCCCGAGCAAAATATCTTGCTCGACCGCCTTGTAGGCCAGCTCGCCGGCGTTCTGGATGGCCGGGTGGCGCGCCCACAAAAACATGCCGGCCTTGGGTTCGCAGAACAGCTCGAAGCCAATTGCCAGCAACAGGCTGGCCAGGCGCCGCTGGCCCAGCGCCAGCCGGTCACGCAGCGTCTTGATGTGCTTGCGCCAGCGGCCGTCCACCAGCGCGCCGTAGGCCAAGCGCTCGGTGAACTCGGACGAGGTCAGGCCCGAGACCATCTTCAGCCGCGCCAGGTCTTCCAGCAGTTCGGGGGCGGCCGCGAGGTAGCCGGCGCGGATGTTGGGCGAAATGGTCTTGGAAAAGCTGCTGATGTAGATCACCCGCTTCAACTGGTCGAGGCTGGCCAGCGACGGGCGCGACTCGGGATCAAGATCGGCGTAAATGTCGTTTTCCACCACCATGAAGTCGTATTTTTCAGCCAGCTGCAGCACCCGGTGCAGATGCGACAGCACGGCGGTCGAGCCGGTCGGGCTTTGCAGGCGCGGCTGGGTGAAAAACACCCTGGGCCGGTGCTGGATGATGCGCGCCTCTAACGTCTCCAGGTCGTAGCCCGCCGGGGTGCGCGGCGCGCCCACCAGCCGGGCGCCCAGAAAGCGCAGCGAGAACAGCAAGTTGGCGTAACCCGGCTCATCGACCAGCACGGCGTCGCCCGGCCGCACCAGCTGGCGCGCAGCCAGGTCCAGGCCCTGGCTGGAACCCTGGGTCAGCAGCACCTGCTCGGCATTGACCACGATCTCGCGGCTGGCCAGCAGGTCGCGCACCACCTGGCGCAGCGGAGAATAGCCCTTGGGCTCGCCGTAGCCGCCCAAGTCCACATCCTCGGCGGCCAGGTTGCGCAGGCTGCGGCGCATGCCTTCGGTGAACAGCCAGTCGCCGGGCAGCCAGCCGCAGCCCGGCTTGCTGCGCAGCGCGCGGTTTTCAAAAATGCGCCGCAGGTACCACATCGAGTCAAAGCTGTACTGGCTTGATGCGCCCAAGGGCAGCGCGGCCGGGCTGACGCGGCTGCGCACGAAAAAGCCGGAATTGGCCTGCGACTGGAAATAGCCGAGCGCCACCAGCCGGTCGTAGGCATCGACCACGGTGTAAACGCTCACGCCGTGGGCATGGGCAAACTGGCGGATGGACGGCAGCTTGGCGCCGGGGCGCAATGCACCATCATCGACCATCTGGCGGAATCCCCCGACGATCTGGGTGACCAGCGCGACGGTTGACTGGGGATCAAGAACGAACATGGAAGGGGCTAGCCCCAACAAAGGGCAAAGGGTTTGTATGTACAGGTGGTGCTGGCAGCACAGTACACCGCGAAGCAGGGGTTATCTGTATATGTTAACGCCGGGCAGCCGTCACTAAAGTACAGGCATACGCTCGGCAGCCGATGGCGAGCCCGGATTTCAACCACCGAAAAGGATGTTTCCCATGCACCGTGAACCTCATTTGACCAACGCCGCCCTGTTTGCCCGCCGCGAGGCCGCTATTGCACGCGGCGTGGGCCACAGCCACCAGATCTTCATCGCCAAGGGCGAGAACGCGGAAATCTGGGACGTCGAAGGCCGGCGTTTCGTTGATTTTGCCGGCGGCATTGCAGTGCTGAACACCGGGCACCGCCACCCGGCCGTCATCCAGGCGGTGAAGGACCAGCTCGACAAGTACACGCACACCTGCTTTCAGGTGCTGGCCTACGAGCCGTATGTGGAACTGGCCGAGCGCATCAACGCCAAGGCGCCGGGCGACTTCACCAAAAAAACGCTGTTTTTGACCACCGGCTCCGAAGCGGTCGAAAACGCCATCAAGATCGCCCGCGCCTTCACCGGCCGCTCGGGCGTCATCTGCTTTTCCGGCGGCTACCACGGCCGCACCCTGCTGACGCTGGCCATGACCGGCAAGGTCGTTCCGTACAAGACCGGTTTCGGCCCTTTTCCGGCAGAAGTCTTTCACGCCACCTTCCCAAACGCGCTGCACGGCGTGACGGTCGATGACTCCATCGCGTCGGTCGAAGCGATTTTCAAGAACGACATCGAGGCCAAACGCGTGGCCGCCATCATCATCGAGCCGGTGCAGGGCGAAGGCGGCTTCACCGTGGCACCGCCCGAAATGCTGCAGCGCCTGCGCGCTTTGTGCGACCAGCACGGCATTTTGCTGATCTGCGACGAGGTGCAGACCGGTGCCGGACGCACCGGCACCTGGTTTGCGGTGGAGCAAAGCGGCGTGGCGCCCGACCTGATCACCATGGCCAAGTCGATGGCCGGCGGCTTCCCGATTTCCGCCGTGGTCGGCCGCGCTGAAGTCATGGATGCGGCAGCGCCCGGCGGCTTGGGCGGCACCTACGCCGGCAGCCCGATTGCCTGCGCCGCCGCACTGGCCGTGCTGGACGTGTTCGACAAGGAAAACCTGCTCCAGCGCAGCCGCGATGTTGGCGAGCGCCTGACCAAGGCCCTCAAGGCCATGGCCGAACGCCACGCCTGCATCGGCGACGTGCGCGGCATGGGCGCCATGGTGGCCGTTGAGCTGTTCAAGAATGGTGACGTGAAGCAGCCCGACGCCGACCTGGCCAAGCGCATCACGGCCGAGGCCACGGCACGCGGCCTGATCTTGCTGACCTGCGGCACCTACGGCAACGTCATCCGCATCCTGGTGCCGCTGACCGCCAGCGATGCGCTGCTCGACGAAGGCCTGGGCATCATGGCCGACTGCTTTGACGCCGTCGCCTGATCGGTCCATGATTGATGCTGCATACCGTTCGGCTGACGTCGCCAGTCGTTCTGGCTTGCAAGTTGCTCTCATGTTTTCGGCACGGCAACCGCCTTTAGTCCTCCAGAACCAGGCCTTACACGAATGACAAGCAACTCCACACTGGTAAGTTTCACCGGCGTCCAGAAAACCTACGACGGCATCAACCTCGTCGTGCGCGACCTGAACCTGGACATCCGCCAGGGCGAATTCCTGTCGCTGCTCGGCCCCTCGGGCTCGGGCAAGACCACCACCTTGATGATGCTGGCCGGGTTCGAGTCGCCCACGGCGGGCGACATCATGCTCAACGGCCGGCAGATCACCGGCACGCCGCCGCACAAGCGCAACTTTGGCATGGTGTTTCAGAACTACGCCTTGTTTCCGCACATGACGCTGGCCGAGAACATCGCCTATCCGCTGACGGTGCGCAAGCTGCCGAAGGCCGAGAGCGAAGCCAAGGTGCTGCAGGCGCTGGACATGGTGCAGCTGGGCCGCATGGGCAGCCGCTACCCCGGCCAGCTTTCGGGCGGCCAGCAACAGCGCGTGGCCCTGGCGCGCGCGCTGGTGTTTGATCCGCAGCTGGTGCTGATGGACGAGCCGCTGGGCGCGCTGGACAAGCAGCTGCGCGAGCACATGCAGATCGAACTCAAAGCATTGCATCGTCGGCTGGGCGTGACCTTTGTCTATGTGACCCACGACCAGACCGAAGCGCTGACCATGTCCGACCGGGTGGCGGTGTTCAACGACGGCGCGATCCAGCAGATCGACGTGGTGGGCAGCCTGTATGAAGCGCCTAGCAACCGCTTTGTGGCCGGCTTTGTCGGCGACAGCACAGTGCTGCAGGCCGAGGTGACGCGGCTCGACGGCGCGCACTGCGAGGTTCGCCTGCCCAGCGGCGTGGTGCTGCGCGGCCTGAACGTCAACGCCTGCGGCGTCGGCGACACGGTGCAGTGCGGCACCCGCCCTGAACGCCTGAAGATTGCCGAAGCCGCTGGCAGCAACACCTTCCAGAGCAAGGTGCTCGACGTGATCTATTTCGGCGACCACCTGCGCCTGCGCTGCGAGCTGCCCGGCCAGCCGGACGCGACCATCAAGATGCCGCTGGGCCATGAACAGCTGCCCGAGCCCGGCCAAAGCATCCATGTCCATGCGCCGGTCGAGCACCTGCGCATGTACCGCTGAGCTGCTTGCCTGCCTGATTCCCCTTCCCGATTTTTTTCACCCTGCCAACCTGTCACCAAAGGAATTCCCGATGAAACTCAAGCCCCTGATCATTGCCATTGCAGCCGGTGTCTGCCTGCCGGCCATGGCCCAAAGCCAGCTGACCGTGGTCAATTTTGGCGGCGCCAATGGTGCGGCGCAGAAAAAAGCCTATTTCGAAGCCTTCGAGAAATCGGGCGCCGGCAAGATTCAACAGGTCGAATACAACGGCGAGCAGGCCAAGATCAAGGCCATGGTCGAAACCAAGAAAATCACCTGGGACGTGGTTGAGGTCGAAAGTCCGGACGTGAACCGCGGCTGCGACGAAGGCCTGTTCGAGAAGATCGACTGGTCCAAGGTCGGCAGCAAGGCCGACTTCCAGCCTGCGGCGGTGCATGAATGCGGCGTCGGCACCTTCATCTGGTCCACCGTCATGGCCTACAACGCCGACAAGCTCAAAACCGCGCCCGGCACCTGGGCCGACTTCTGGGACACCCAGAAATTCCCCGGCAAGCGCGGCATGCGCAAGGGCGCGCGCTACAACCTGGAATTCGCCCTGATGGCCGACGGCGTGAAGACCGCCGACGTGTACAAGGTGCTGGCCACCAAGGACGGCGCCGACCGCGCCTTCAAGAAAATGACCGAACTCAAGCCCAGCATCCAGTTCTGGGAAGCCGGCGCGCAGCCGCCGCAGTTCCTGGTCGCCGGCGACGTGACCATGACCACCGCCTACAACGGCCGCATCGACGCCGCCCAGCGCGAAGGCAAAAACCTGGCCATCACCTGGACCGGCGGCATCTACGACCTGGACTACTGGGTCATGCCCAAGGGCGGCGCGAACAAGGACCTGGCGCTCAAATTCATCAGCATGGCTTCCAGCCCCGATGCACAGGCCGAATATGCCCGCAACATCTCCTACGGCCCGACCAACAACAAGGCCCTGGCCAAGCTCGATGCCAAGGTGCTGGCGCTGCTGCCGACGTCGCCCGCCAACAGCAAGGACGCGCTGCAGTTCAACATCGCGTTCTGGGCCGACCAGGGTGAAGCGCTTGAAAAGCGTTTTGCCGCGTGGTCCGCACAGTAAGCGCCGGGTAGCGGACAAAGAAGGACACATGCAATGAACGCAACGGCTTCCCTTCCCATGATGCCCATGGCAGCCGATGGCAACACCGGGCCGGCGCTGGCCGCCCAGCTGCGCCGGGTGGAGCGCCGCAAGCGGATGCGCGCCATTGCCATGACCCTTCCGCTGCTGATTTTCCTGGCGGTTACCTTCCTGGTGCCGCTGGGCGCCCTGCTCGTCAGGGCGGTTGAAAACCCGGAAGTCGCCGGCACCCTGAGCCGGACCGGCGATGCGCTGGCCGGCTGGGACCGCGAGGCGGCGCCGCCCGATGCCGCCTATGCCGCATTGCTGGCCGACCTGGCGGCCATTCCCGAAACCGCGCAGGCCGGCGTGCTGGCCCGGCGCCTGAACAGCGAAGTCAGCGGCGCCCGCTCGCTGATCATGGGCACCTACCGCGCCCTGCCGCTGGGCGAGAACCTGAGCCCGCTGCAGGCGAAAGAAAAACTGCTGGCCCACGACCCGCGCTGGGCCGAGCTGCCCTATTGGTGGGCGATTGCCAAGAACAGCTCGCGCTGGACACCCGACTACCTGCTGGCATCGGTCGATCTGAAACGCGATGCGCAAGGCCATGTGGTGCGCGTCGGCGCCGAGGAAGCCGCGTTCAGCGACATCCTGGTGCGCACCTTTTCCATCAGCGCGGTGGTCACGCTGATCTGCATTTTGCTGGGCTATCCGCTGGCCTACTGGCTGGCCACGCTGAACGAGCGCAAGGCCAACCTGATGATGATCCTGGTGCTGCTGCCGTTCTGGACCTCGGTGCTGGTGCGCATTGCCGCCTGGATCGTGCTGCTGCAGACCAACGGGCTGGTCAACCGCTTTTTGATGTTCACCGGCCTGACCGGCGAGCCGGTGCCGCTGCTGTTCAACCGGCTGGGCGTCATTATTGCCATGGTGCACATCCTGCTGCCCTTCATGATCCTGCCGCTCTACAGCGTGATGAAGTCGGTGCCTGGCAACTACATGCGCGCCGCCGTGTCGCTGGGCAGCACGCCGCTGGCCGCGTTTTTCCGGGTGTATGTGCCGCAGACCTACCCCGGCGTGGCCGCCGGCGGCTTGCTGGTGTTCATCACCTCGATCGGCTACTACGTCACGCCGGCCCTGCTGGGTGGCCCGGGCGACCAGATGCTGAGCTACTACGTGGCCCAGTACACCAATGTGGACGTGAACTGGGGCATGGCCTGCGCGCTGGGCTCGGTGCTGCTGGCCACCACCTTGATTTTGTATGCGGTGTACCGCCGCTTTGCCAAAGCCGAACTGAGCCTGGGCTGAACACACCATGAAAATCTCAACCTTCCCGGCCTATTACACCCTGCTCGACAAGCTTGGCTGGTATGGCCTGCGCGTGCTGTGCGGCGCAGTGCTGCTGTTCCTGCTGCTGCCGATCATCGTCATCATTCCGCTGTCGTTCAGCAACTCGTCCTTCCTGTCGTACCCGATTCCGGGCTGGTCGCTGCGCTGGTACGAAGAACTGTTTGCCTCCCAGGACTGGGCGCGGGCCACGCGCAACAGCTTCATCGTGGCTCCGCTGGCCACCTTACTGGCCACGGCGCTGGGCACGATGGCCGCCGTCGGCCTGGCGCGGGCGCAGTTTGCCGGCAAGGGCCTTCTGACCGCCCTGCTGATCTCGCCGATGGTCGTGCCCATTGTGGTGGTGGGCGTCAGCACCTACCTGTTCTTTGCACAGATCGGCCTGTCCGATTCCTACACCGGCCTGGTGCTGGTGCATGCGGCGCTGGGCGCGCCGTTTGTCGTCACCACCGTGATGGCGACGCTGCAGGGCTTCAACCAGAACCTGGTCAAAGCGAGCCTGAGCCTGGGCGCCGGGCCGCTGCAGACCTTCTTTCGCATCACGCTGCCGGTGATTGCACCCGGCGTGATCTCGGGCGCGCTGTTTGCCTTTGCCACGTCATTCGACGAGGTGGTGGTCACGCTGTTCCTGGCCGGCCCGACGCAAACGACGCTGCCGCGCCAGATGTTCACCGGCATCCGCGAGAACATCTCGCCAACGATTGCCGCCGTGGCGACCTTGCTGATCCTGTTCACCGCCTGCCTGATGATGACGCTCGAATGGCTGCGCGGACGCGTGAAGAAATGACGAAACAGGGCGGAATCCGCTCGGCGGTTTTTTGCTGCTGAATCAATAGCTGCTTGCGCTTACTGCGTAAGCGCAAGAGGCGTATTTGATGCTTAAAAGTTGTTCGCCGGTCAACCCAGGCACCCTGACCTTCACTTTTTTTTGAAAACGACCCTCCATGACCTTCAACCAACCCTTGAGCGGCAACGCCATGCCGCGCTTCGGCGGCTGGGCCAGCATGATGCGCCTGCCGATGCGCAACGAGGCGAACGGCCTGAACGCGGGCTTCATCGGCGTGCCGCTGGACATCGGCACCAGCCACCGGCCCGGCGCGCGCTTCGGGCCCCGGCAGATCCGCGCCGAATCGAGCCTGATCCGCCCCTACAACATGGCCACCGGCGCCGCGCCTTTCGATGCGCTGCAGGTGGCCGACCTGGGCGACGTGGCGATCAACACCTACAACCTGCAAAAGTCGGTCGAGATCATCGAGGCGCATTACCGGCCTGTCATCGACACCGGCTGCATTCCGCTGACGCTCGGTGGCGACCACACCATCGTGCTGCCCATCCTGCGGGCTCTGGCTCGCCGGCACGGGCCAGTGGCGCTGGTGCATGTCGATGCGCATGCCGATGTGAACGACGACATGTTCGGCGAGCCCATCGCCCACGGCACGCCGTTTCGCCGGGCGGTGGAAGAAGGCCTGCTGCAAGGGAATAAAGTCTGGCAGATCGGCCTGCGCGGCACCGGCTATGGCATGGATGATTTCGACTGGCCGCGCCAGCAGGGCTTCACCGTGGTGCCGGCGCACGATGTCTGGTACCAGTCGCTGGCGCCGCTGATGGCCCGGGTGCGCGAGTCCATCGGCCAGGCGCCCTGTTACCTGAGCTTTGACATCGACGGCATCGACCCGTCTTTTGCCGGCGGCACCGGGACGCCCGAGATCGGCGGGCTGAGCGTGCCGCAGGCGCTGGAGATCATTCGCGGCTGCCGTGGTTTGAACCTGGTCGGCGCCGACCTGGTCGAGGTGTCGCCGCCCTATGACACGTCCGGCAACACCGCTTTGCTGGGCGCCAACCTGCTGTATGAAATGCTGTGCGTGCTGCCCGGTGTTCACTACCGGTAACACCCTCCAGCCACGCAAACCAGCGCCGCGCTGTATCCTTGCGGGCTGATTTCGACTCCCGGCCGCTTCGCTTTTGCCGCATCGGCCAGCTCCTTAGAAAGAACATCCATGGACATGAAAACTTCCCCCCTTGCGCTGCTCAACGACCCCAGCCTGCTCAAGACCGATTCACTGGTCAACGGCCAGTGGCTGGCCGGCGCTTCGCGTTTTGAAGTCTACGACCCGTCCAATGGCCAGAAGCTGGCCGATGTGGCCAATCTCGGCACAGCGGACGCCGAAGCGGCGATTGCCGCCGCCAATGCCGCCTGGCCCGCCTGGCGCAACAAGACCGGCAAGGAGCGCCACGCTGTCCTGATGAAGTGGTATCAGTTGCTCATGGCCAACCAGGAAGACCTGGCCCGCATCATGACCGCCGAGCAGGGCAAGCCGTTTGCCGAAGCCAAAGGTGAAGTGGCCTACGGCGCCAGCTTTGTCGAATGGTTTGCCGAGGAAGCCAAGCGCGTCAACGGCGAAACCCTGCCGCAGTTTGACAACAGCCGCCGCCTGATGGTGCTCAAGCAGCCCATCGGCGTGTGCGTGGCCATCACGCCCTGGAACTTCCCGCTGGCCATGATCACCCGCAAGGTCGCGCCCGCGCTGGCCGCTGGCTGCACGGTCGTCATCAAGCCGGCCGAACTCACGCCGCTGACCGCGCTGGCGGCGGCAGAGTTGGCGGTACGCGCCGGCATTCCTTCGGGCGTGCTTAACATCCTAACGACCGACGACAGCGCGGCAGTCGGCAAGGTGTTCTGCGCCAGCGACGTGGTGCGCCACATCAGCTTCACCGGCTCGACTGAGGTCGGCCGCATCCTGATGGCCCAGAGCGCGCCGTCGATCAAGAAGCTGTCGCTCGAACTTGGCGGCAATGCGCCCTTCATCGTGTTCGACGATGCCGACATCGACTCGGCCGTCGAGGGCGCCATGGCCAGTAAATACCGCAATGCCGGCCAGACCTGCGTCTGCGCCAACCGCATCTATGTGCAGGAAGGCGTGTACGACCAATTCGTGCACAAGTTCGCCGAGAAGGTGAAACTGCTCAAAGTCGGCAACGGCTTTGAGGACGGCGTCGGCCAGGGCCCGCTGATCGAGGACGCAGCGATTGAAAAAGTGCAGCGCCATGTGCAGGATGCGCTGGCCAAGGGCGGCAAGCTGCTGGCCGGCGGCCACAAGCTCGAAGGCCAGTTCTTCGAGCCGACGGTGATTTCCGAGGCCACCAGCGACATGCTGTGCGCCAGGGAAGAAACCTTCGGCCCGTTCGCGCCGGTGTTCCGCTTCAAGCTGGAACAGGAAGCGATTGACGCGGCCAACAACACCGAATTCGGCCTGGCCAGCTATTTCTACAGCCGCGACATCGGCCGCATCTACCGCGTGGCCGAAGCGCTCGAATATGGCATGGTCGGCATCAACGCCGGCGTGATCGCCACCGAGCATGTGCCCTTCGGCGGCGTGAAACAGTCCGGCCTGGGCCGCGAAGGCTCCAGCCACGGCATGGAAGAGTATTTGGAGATGAAATACCTGTGCATGGGCGACATGCACAAGTAAAAAGGCAGGCCGCAGTTCAAGCGCTGCGTCCTGCACAGGCAACTTCAAACGTCATGGCGCTACTGATTTAATAGCTAATTGCGCAAGCGCATTATGCGCAAAAGCCCTATTTTCATAAAAAAGGCTTGCGAGGCGCTGGCGGCTTGCTCCTATAATCCGAGCTATCGCGGGTGTAGTTCAATGGCAGAACGGCAGCTTCCCAAGCTTCATACGAGGGTTCGATTCCCTTCACCCGCTCCAGACACAAAAAAGGCCCTCACGGGCCTTTTTTACTGGGTGCTGAAATGTTCAGATCAGCGTCACGCCGGTCTTGGCCTGCAGTGCTTCACGGGTCACGCCGGGCGCCAGTTCAATCACCTTCAGACCCAGCGGCGTCACGTCCATCACCGCCAGGTCGGTGATGATGCGGTCCACCACGCCCACGCCGGTCAGCGGCAGCGTGCATTGCGGCAGGATTTTCAGGTCCACGGTGCCGTCTTTCTTTTTGGCGACGTGTTCCATCAGCACGATCACGCGCTTGACGCCGGCGACCAGGTCCATTGCGCCGCCCATGCCCTTGACCATCTTGCCAGGAATCATCCAGTTGGCCAGGTCGCCCTGCTCGCTGACCTGCATCGCACCCAGGATGGAAAGGTTGATCTTGCCGCCGCGAATCATCGCAAAGCTGTCGTGGCTGCCGAAGATCGACGAACCCGGCAGCGTGGTCACGGTCTGCTTGCCGGCGTTGATCAGGTCGGCATCCACCGCATCTTCGGTCGGAAACGGGCCGATGCCGAGCATGCCGTTTTCCGACTGCAGCCAGACTTCCTTGTTGCTGGGAACAAAGTTGGCGACAAGCGTCGGAATGCCGATGCCGAGGTTGACGTAGAAACCGTCTTCGAGTTCCTGGGCAGCGCGGGCTGCCATTTGGTCTTGGGTCCACGGCATGCTTCAGGCTCCTTGTTGGCCGCTGGCGGCCTTGATGGTGGACGGGACGGGTTCGTCTGCGGTGATGACCGCGGCCTGGGCAATGGCCGCCTGGGCCTCGACCTTGGCGGCGGCGGCATCGACGGGTGCTTCGCTCACAGTGCGTTTTTCAATGCGCTTTTCAGGGTTCGGGTTGTGCACGATGCGGTGCACATAGATGCCCGGCAGATGCACCTGATCAGGTTCCATGGCGCCGGTTTCCACGATCTCTTCCACCTCGACGATGCAGATCTTCCCGGCCATGGCCACGGCCGGGTTGAAGTTTCGGGCGGTCAGGCGGAACTGCAGGTTGCCCGACTTGTCGGCCCGGTGCGCCTTGACCAGCGCCACGTCAGGCACCAGGGCGCGTTCCATGACATAGGTTTCGCCGTCGAACTCACGCAGTTCCTTGCCTTCGGCCACCAGGGTGCCAACACCGGTCTTGGTGAAGAAGGCCGGAATGCCGGCACCGCCGGCGCGCAGCTTTTCAGCCAGCGTGCCCTGCGGCGTGAATTCGAGTTCGAGTTCGCCGGCCAGGTACTGGCGTTCGAACTCCTTGTTTTCGCCCACGTAGGACGAGATCATTTTTTTGATCTGGCGTGTCTCCAGCAGCTTGCCCAGGCCGAAACCGTCGACGCCGGCGTTGTTGGAGATCACCGTCAGGTCCTTGACGCCGGAATCGCGCAGCGCATCGATCAGCGCCTCGGGAATTCCGCACAGACCAAAGCCGCCGACAGCGAACAGTTGTCCGTCCTTGACGACGCCCTTGAGGGCTTCTGCGGCAGAGGGAAATAGTTTCTTCACAAAAATGTCTCCTGGTTTCGTTCAGCCTTCAGGACGTGCTCGCACGCCTGTTCCGTCCATTACGATACTACCTATTACGCTACGTAGTTCCTCTTAAAGGTTTGCCCTGATGTCCACCGATTACCAACTGGCTTTCGATCTGGCACCGGTAGGGCTGGTATTGTCCTGCAACCGTTCGATTCTCGATTGCAACCAGCATGTCTGCGAAATGTTCGGCACCACGCGCGAGCAACTGGTGGGCCAGTCCTTCCTCATCCTTTACCCGAGCGCCGATGAATATGAGCGCATCGGCGCGCGCATGCTTCCCATCATGAATGCCACCGGCTTGTATTCGGACAACCGCATCATGAAGCGGGTCGATGGGCGAACAAAAGGCGAAACCTTCTGGTGCCACGTCACGGGTCGGGCGCTGAACCGCCATGCGCCGCACGAATCGGGCATCTGGACATTTGAAGACCTGAGCGCCAGCCGCCCGGTGACGGCCGAACTGACGGCTAGAGAGCGCGAGGTGGCGGCCCATCTGATGCGCGGCCTGACCTCCAAGGAGATCGGCCGCGCCTTGGTCATCAGCCACCGCACGGTGGAAATTTACCGCGCGCGCCTGATGCGAAAGTTCAAGGCATCGACCACGGCCGACCTGGTGCAAAGGTTGATGAGCGGGGATTGAACGCTGTTCCCTGGCAGGCAGTTGCCGCCGGCCAGGGAACAGCGGATTGAGGCGTTCAGGCGTTGTCGAGGTCGGGCTCGTGCCGGATCGATTCGCGGGCGCGGTGGTCGCGCAGCTTGCCCACGGTGTGTTCCAGCACGCGCTTGAGCTTGTCGCTGGCGCCCCGGAACGCTTCGTCCTGGTTGGCGCCATGGTGGTTGACCGCGACAGGCTCGCGGTTGGCCATCCGGGCTTCGATCATGCAGCGTGTGTGGTCGGGGCTGACCTTTTCGCCGTTTTCGTCGCTCATGTGCACTTCGATGCGGGTGATGTCGTCCTTGAAACGGCTGAAGGATGCATTCAGTTCGGCGCTGGCCCAGCGTTCAAACGATTCGCCCGTGTCAATGCTGTTGTTGGAGTTGATCTGAATTTGCATCTGCTTGTTTCCTTTTCTGGAGAAAGCGCAGCCTCTGGCCAGGTGGCCGTGCTGCGGGGTGACACCGCCAAAAAGGCGGAAGAGAAAAACCATTATGTTCCCGCAGGCCGAGGTGGCCTGTAGTCCACATTCTCCGCCGGGATGTTGGGCCAGGATGACGCCACGGGAAAGGGCTTTGCGCCGAAGCTGCTAGCCTTTCAATAGCTTGAAAAGCACATGGGCATTGCGCAGGAGCACTAAAACTCTTGAAACCCCAGCGTTGCGATACGACCGGGAAAGCTTGATCCGCCGTCAAGCTTTCTTCGGGGCTTCCACCACTTCGGCGGCCGTGCGAAAGGCTTCGACCGCCGTCGGCACACCGCAGTAGATGGCCGCGTGCAGCAGCACTTCCTGCAACTCGGCCGGTGTGGCGCCGTTGTTAAGCGCGCCGCGCAGATGGCCCTTGAGTTCGTTCTGCTTGCCCAGCGCCGTCAGCATGGCCACGGTGATCAGGCTGCGGGTCTTGAGGTCCAGGCCGGGCCGCTGCCAGACATCGCCCCAGGCCTTGGCGGTGATGTGCTCCTGAATAGGCCGGGTGAAGTCGGTCATGCTTGACAAGGCGCGGTCGACAAAGTCTTCGCCCATGACCTGCTTGCGGGTGGCCAGGCCTTTGTCGTAATCGCTGTTTTGGGGTGCGTTCATGCGGGAGGCTCCTTGCAAAAAAGCCTCCAGCATAGCGGCAGCGGCTACAGGCCGCGCTGGCGCTTGACGTTGGCTTGTGCTTGCCGACCAAGTCCCAAATCCTGGTGGGTTGAAAAGCTGCGATAGGATTCATCGTGCAAGCCTTGTTCAATCAAGTAAATCCAATTGAAACGACTTGAGCGCTCGTTATTTAAAACCAGAACTGGAGAACCGCATGCCTCGTTACCCCGCCCCCGACCTCAATCAACTGCCCGACGACATCAAGGCCAAGGTGCTGGAGGTGCAGGAAAAAGCCGGTTTCGTGCCCAACGTCTTTCTGGCGCTGGCGCGCCGGCCGGCCGAATGGCGGGCCTTTTTTGCCTACCACGATGCGCTGATGCTCAAGGAGGAAAGCGGCAACCCGAACGGCTCGCTGACCAAGGGCGAGCGCGAGATGATCGTGACCGCCACCAGCGCTGCCAACCATTGCCTGTACTGCGTGGTGGCGCACGGCGCGATTTTGCGGATTTATGAAAAAAAGCCCATGGTGGCCGACCAGGTGGCAGTCAATTACCGCAAGGCCGACATTTCACCGCGCCAGCGCGCGATGCTCGACTTTGCCATGAAGGTCTGCCTGCAGTCCGACCAGATCGAGGATGCCGACTTCGCTGCCTTGCAGGCCCACGGCTTTGACGACGAGGACGCCTGGGACATTGCGGCGATCACCGCGTTTTTCGGCCTGTCCAACCGCATGGCGAGCTTCAGCGGCATGCAGCCGAACCCAGAGTTCTACCTGATGGGCCGTTTACCGAAAGCGCCGAAGGCGGCTTGATTGCTACTGAATCAATAGCTGGCAGCGCATACCCGTATTGCGCAAACTGCCTGTTTGACTATATTTTTCAACCCACGGCCCGCAACGCCAGCACCGCATTCGTTCCGCCAAAGGCGAACGAGCTCGACAGCATGCTGCGCACCGCAACGCCCTCGCGGGCGGCGTTGGGCACATAGTCCAGATCGCACTGCGGATCGGCCTGCTGCAGGTGCATCGTCGGCAGCGCGACCGAATGCTGCATTGCCATCAGCGACAGCACGCATTCGAGCGCCGACGTGGCGCCGAGCAGATGGCCGTGCAGCGCCTTGGTCGCGCTGATCGGAATGCGGGCCGCGCGGCTGCCGAACACCGCCTTGATGGCGGCGGTTTCGATGCCGTCATTGGCCGGGGTGCCGGTGCCGTGCGCATTGATCGCATCGACCTCGTCCGCCGCCATGCCGGCCGATTGCAGGGCGGCGCGCATCGCCGCTGCCTGGCCCTCCACGCTGGGCCGGGTGATGTGACCGGCGTCGGTGAACAGGCCATAACCGGCCAGTTCGCCGTGAATCAATGCGCCGCGCGCCAGCGCATGGTCCCACGGCTCTAACACCAGCAGGGCCGCGCCCTCGCCTAGCACCATGCCGCTGCGGTTTTTGGAAAAAGGCTTGCACGATGCCGACGGGTCGTCCGGGTCGATGCTGGCCACGGTCCGCAGCGCCTCCCAGGCTTTCAGGGAACCGAAGCACAGCGGCGCTTCGGCGCCTCCGGCCAGCGCGAGGTCGATGTCGCCACGCGCCAGCCGAAGCCAGGCCTCGCCAATGGCCACGGCCGACGACGAGCAGGCAGTCGAATAGCTCAGGTTCGGCCCGCTCCAGTTGTGCTCGATGCCGATCCAGGCGGCCGGCGCATTGTGCATTCCCGTCAAGACCATGAAGGGCTTGATGCGGTCGGAATTTTCGCCATACAGCGTCTGGTAGCCGTCGTCGATGCTGCCGATGCCGCCCATGCCGGTGCCGACGAAAACGCCGGCGCGGTGACGCTCCGCCTCTGACAGCCCAAGCCGCGCATCGGCCAGCGCCTGACGGGCCGCCACCAGGGCGAACTGGCTGACGCGGTCCAGCATGCGCAGCTGGGGCGGGTCGAAATGCTTGGCGCCATTGAAGACCACCGTGGCGCCCAGCGGCGCGGCCAGCCGGTGGGCAAACGGAACATCGAGCCGGTGAACGGCGGATCGGCCAGCGCGCGCGGCGGCAAACGCCTCTGCCGCGCCGTGGCCCAGCGGCGACACCACGCCCATGCCGGTGACGGCAACCCGCCTCACGGCGCGGCGGAAGAAGTGGCTTGAGGCAAGGCGGCCGGCGGCGCGATGCCCGGCGCGTCATCAGCCAGGCCCCGCTGCCTGGCCACCAGTTCATCAATGAAGCGTGCCACGTCGCCAACGGTGAGCAGTTGCACCGGTTCGGGCGGCAGGCTGATGCCGAACGCGTCTTCGACATTGAACAGCAGGTCGGCAACGCCCAGCGAATCGATGCCCAGGGCTTCAAGCGGCGCGTCTGGCGTGAGCTGCCCGGCTTCGAGCTTGTAGTCCTTCATCAGGATGGCGCAGAGCCGGTCGAACGTCGTGGTGCTTGGCATGTCTTTCCTTTGCTTTATCCGGGGTCACGGTGGACGGGAGTCGCTGCGGTGGGCCTGGCGCAGGATGCGCCGGCGCCTGCCGCCAGCCAGCTGACCGTGGCCGGGCTGACCGCGCAGCGGACCTTGCCACCCCGGCGCGCCCCATGGGTCAGCAGCGCGGGCCAGCGTTCCAGCAGCCCCAGCCATGGCGCTGTCAGGGCGGGCCGCATGGCCAGGTGCGCAAAGCCTGTGGCCAGCCGAAGGCGCGGCGCGAAATGATGGCGCCATTCGGCTGCATAGCGCTGGCGAACGCCGGACTGCCAGGCGGTGTTGGCCAGGCCATCGCACGGCCCATCCGGACACAGCAGCTGCGCGCACAGCAGCCAGGCCGACTGCATGGCCATGCTCATGCCTTCGCCAATGATGGGATGCGCCTCGCCCGCCGCATTGCCGATGCGAAACAGCGTATCGCCCGCGCGCAGCCTGATGCCCGGATCAATCGGCCCGGTGGCCAGCCACGCGCCTTCGCGCCGCGCCGGACCCAGCGCCTGCGCAACGCCAAGGCATGCCTGGGTCAAAAAGGCCTCGACCGCCTCGCCCGCGCTCAAGCCCGGGAACTGGCGGCGGCAGGCTTCCAGCCGGTCCTCGCGGATGCAGCAGGCCAGCGTGGTGATGCCCTGGTCGGCCAGCACCATGCCGCCATAGCCGCCTTCGAACGACAGCACCGGCAGCAGGCCGGGCGCCAGGCGGGCATGGCGGAAATTGGCCTTGAAGGCGAACAGGTCGCCAGGCCGGCGCGCCAGGCGCCGCTCAGCCCGGCCTGTGGGCAGCGGTTCCCAGGAGCCGTGCGCGGCAATCAGCACCGGCGCGTGCAGGCGCTCCCGGTGGTCCGAACCGATGGCGCGGATTTCGCACCAAGGGTCGCCCGCACTGCCGT
The DNA here is from genome assembly GCF_049895905.1 of Polaromonas sp. DSP2-3-2b2. Taxonomy (NCBI): domain Bacteria; kingdom Pseudomonadati; phylum Pseudomonadota; class Betaproteobacteria; order Burkholderiales; family Comamonadaceae; genus Polaromonas; species Polaromonas sp. DSP2-3-2b2. The sequence goes on from NZ_JAFCTH010000001.1 coordinate 265,941, forward strand.
CGAGCGCCTGCACCGACCAGGGCTGCAGCACTACCGCGCCGCTGGCAAGGGCTTGCGCCAGCAGCAGCGCGTCGAACGTCTCGCGGCCAAGCGCCCTGCCCCACGCGCGATTCGGCTGGTCTGCCGCTGGCAGGTCGGCGATGAGCGTGCGCCGTCCCTGCATCAGCGCAACCTGGCGCAGTTCCGGCCCGGCGCTGGCGTCGAATTCAGCGCCGATGCCCAGGGCATCGAGCAGCGGCAGGTTGCTGGCCGCCAGGCATTCCCCGCAGACCTTGCGGCGCGGAAAACGCTGCTTTTCCACCAGCGCTACCGACCAGCCGGCCCGCGCCAGCAAAATGGCAGCGGTCGAGCCGGCAGGCCCGGCGCCGATGATGATGGCGTCGAAGCGAGTTCTCATGATGGCACTTCAGCCTCGCCCAGACCGCTTCGTTCGGCAAAAAAGCAGTGGCTGAACAGGCCCGCCGGCGATTCGCCGAGGGTCCAGAACGAGCGATGCCCCGGCCACAGCGCGCTGAGTTCCTGATCGCGAAAACCGGCATGAACACTCAGCACGGCGTCCTGGCGCGTCACCGCATTGGCGCCGATCGCGCCAACCAGATGGCTGCCCGCCAGGGCGAGCCGCGCACGGCGCGGCTCGCAGGCCAGAAAACGCCGTGCGCGCGATTCAATCGCCGTCAGCAGCGTGGCCAGCGCAGGGCCTTCGAAATGGTGCAAAAACAGATTGGCGACGATGACATCCCAGCGCGCGCTCGGCTCGCGCACTGCCGGCGAATGGCTCAAAGCCCAGTCGAACACGTCAATGACCTGGGTGCTGGCGATCCAGCCGAGACGGGCATAGCCATCAAGGGTAGAGCGGGTCACCAGGTCCTGCCGGTCCAGCAGCGTGATGTCAACCGCCGGCCGGCGCGCTCCCAGCGTGCGGGCGACGCCGAGCATCAGGCTGCCGTCGCCCGCACCGAGTTCGAGCAAGCGAAGTGGCGCGCCCGCCGGACGCGACGCCAGCAGGCGCCGGAGCGCCCGCGCCATGATGCCGCGCGTGCCCATGAGCCGGTGGATGCGCTGCAGGTCGCGGCGCGAGCGCAAGGCGGCCGGGTCGTCTTCAGCCAGTCCGTCGAGTGCTTCGGCGGCAACGATGCGGGGAAGGGTCATCATGCGCTTTGTACTTCCAGCAAGGCGCCATGACAGCTAAAGCCCGCGCCGAAGGACGACAGCCACCACCAGCCGCCGGGCGCCTTGTCCTGCAGCGCGGCCTGCAACACGAAATAGACGAAGGCGCTGGACAGATTGCCGTATTCGCGCAGCATGGCGGCGCTGTAGCGCAGGTCGGCGGGTGCAAGCTCCAGGCGGCGCTCCAGCGCCAGCAGCACATCGCGCCCGCCCGCATGCATGATCCAGGCGCTGATGTCCTGGCGGCCCAGGCCGGCCCGGTTCAGCACGGTGCCAAGTACCTGCTGCGCATGATCGGCTGCCAGCGCCGGCACCTCCCGCGTCAGGATGTTGCGCAGCATGCCGGCGCGCTGCTCGAATTTCAGCGCATCGCGCCGCGACGGCTCCAGCAGCGATGCGCTGTCCTTCCATTCGACCTGCCGGCCGGCCACGCCAGGCCTGCACGACACCACCGCAGCGCCGGCGCCGTCGCCGAACAGGCAGGCGCTGATCAGCACGCCGGGGTCGTTGTCGAGGAACATCGCGGCACTGCTGACCTCGACGCAGACCGACAGCACCCGTTCGCAGGCAGCCGAACTGAGCAGCGCATTGCCCAGCTGCAGATTGGGCAGCGCCGCCGCGCAGCCCTGGCCGACCAGATCGAAGGCCTGGACATCGCGCCGCAAGCCGAGTCGTTCGGCCACATGACCCGACAGGCCAGGGCACAGATACCCCGTGCAAGTGCTGACCACCACCGCATCGATGTCCTGTGCAAGGCAGCCGGCGCTGGCCAGGGCACGCACCGCTGCCTCGGTGGCCAGCGCCGGCGCATGGTCCAAGAACCGTTTGGATAAGGTATCGGGGTCGATACAGAACACATCGGCCAGTGAATCGACGGCCAGCCAGCGCGCTTCGATGCCGTTGTCGCGCTGCAGCACGGTGCGCGCCACCCAATGCGCCCGGGCATCGAGCCGTTCAAACCAGGCGGAATGCTGGAACGCATCCAGGCACTCGGCCTTCGTGTAGCGCGATGCAGGCGTGGACGTTCCGATTCCGAGAAAAAACATGGGTCAGCGTGCCTTGTTGCGAGACAGGCAAGCAGGATACGACCTTTCAGAAATTCTTCGGGCAGCCATTGGGTGCCTCAGGCGGTAGGACAGTGCCGCCAGGCGCATCAGCGACTGCGCTGGCAATCTGGTCCACGCCGGGCGGCAGGATCAAATGAAGGCATGCCTCAATCCATTGCGCAACGCCTTGGCCTATGGCTGCCAGAACAAGCGCACTCCAATAGAAGTGGCCACCGCCCGGCTTGACTGGAAATGGGCATTCCAGACGTGATTCGGGGCTTCAGGCAATTGCTGCCTGAAGCCCCGAATCACGTCGATCAGATGCGTCTATTGCTGCAGGGGCCTTCGAGCCTTAGCAAGCATACCGGGACCAGAAATAGGTACTGATGGTCGGGTTGTAGCCCGGATTGGCGAAGTTGGCCTTGTACTTGTAGCCGTTTGAATAAGTCACCACGCTTCCGGCGGCATATTGCTTGCCTTGTGTCCAAGTCGAGCTGCCGCATGTCGGTGCGGGTGCCGGAGTGGGCTTCGGGGCTGGCGCCGGTGCAGGGGTTGGCGCCGGAGCGGACGACATCGCGCAAATGTAGTTGGACCAGAAGTAAGTGCTGACCGTCGGGTTGTAGCCGGGATTGGCGACCTTGGCGATGTACTGGCTGCCATTTGAATAGGTCACGATGCTGCCGGCGGCATATTGCTTTCCCTGAACCCAGGCCGAGCTGCTGCACGCGGGAGCTGGCGTTGCCGGGGTTGTTACTGTCGGTGTCGTTACGGCCGGGATCGCTACTGTCGGAGTCGGCGTTGGTGTTGGCGCAACAGAACCACCAGCTGTCTTGAAGATGTTCAGGAACTGGTAGTTGGACTGCGCGACGCCACTGAACGAGGCCAGATCATTCGAGGCGTTCGAGGATTGCGCCTGGTCGCGCTGAAATGACCAATAGGACAGCAGGCCGATTCCATTGGCCTTGACGAAGTCGGCAATCGTTTTCGCATCCACCAGCGAGAAAGTCGAACCGTCATCGTTTTTTCCGATCATCGGCGTCATTCCCATCATGGCGTGCAATTGCGCCTGGGTCTTGTTCGGATAAAGGGTCGCCATCTGACTGACCGTGGCACGGAAGGTCATGATGGACGCCTGCGCCACCGTCGAAGGCACGACCATGGTCCTGAGGTTTTCAAGGCCAAAGCTCATGGTCATCACATTGACCATGCTGATCCGCACGCCCGCGCCAATGGTCGTCTTCAAGAGATTCATCGAATTGGCATCGACACCGCGCAGCCAGCCAGGCAAGGTGAAGGAAGTGTAGAGATCAGGGTACTTGGCCTGAAGGCGGAGCAAGACACGGGTCCTGCGGGCGGTGCCCTCGACATCGAGCAACTGATGGCCCTCGACATCCCAGTCAATCCGGCGGGTTCCCGAATCGACGATCAGCTTGTCCAGCAGGTTGAAAAGCTGGTTGTCATCCTTGCAGGCAATCTCTGCATACACGCCGTTTTGTCCACCGAACGAAATGATGAGCTGCCCACCCGCGCCGACATAAGTGCGCGCATCCGGGAGCTTGTTCAGTAAATCCTGGCCAAGAGCGCAACTTCCCTTGGTGATGGCAAAGGCAAGCGTCGCGCTGTCCAGCCCTGCGACGCGTTTCGCCTCGGTCAGGGTGCCGCCGCTCCATGCATGGAAGTAGGGAGCGATTTCAAGCGCACTGGCTGACTGACCCAGGCTCAGCAAGACTGCGGCAGTTACAGCGCCGGCGACCTTTGAGAAGTTACGTTTTTGCATAAAAATCCATTCAAATGTAAAAGTCGTCGGAATTCCACCGAACAAAAAACCAACTGAGCCGTTTGTTTTCACTTTTTGAAGTGATTTCGATCTACCAAATACGACCCGGACCAACTAGCAATCCACTAGGCTGAAGTGCCAGGTTTTTGAAAACCCTGACTTAAGCCCAAAGCTTGGCTGGATCGTAATAGGTACCCAAGCGACTTTGATTTACATATTTTTGAATGAATTATTCATTTAACCCTACACAAAATGTAGGCTAAATCTTACAAATTTATCAACTTTTAAAGATGTTTTTTGCAATTTTGCGCTTGTCATGCTTCGTTTCGAACTCGGAAGATTGATCTTTAAAAGAACGAATTGAGAGTGAAATTCAGCTCGCCCAGGCGCAGATAAAGTTGTTATGCGCCTAGGAGAATCAAGCAAAGTAGACGCTTTAAGAGCGCTTCTCTAACTCGTTAATAAAAATGCTAAATAACGTTAATTTGTAACTCAGTAACAAATTTTCTTGTCTGCATATAAAGCAAAATATAAATTTAATAAAACAAGTTATTTATTGTTTCAATTAGTAAAATAAACTTATAAAGAAAAACTGATTTTTTACATAAAAGTTTTTAGTTACTAATAAGTCGTATATCTTCTTTAAAAAAATCAATTTTTAAGAAAACAACACCTATTCGTGACAATTTGTATTGTCTTTGCTGCCGCTTGTAGGACAAAACGTCATCGCTTAGGCAAAAGCCGATCAGCCAAGCCTGCTTTTTGAATCAAAAGGTGCGGAAAGTTAGGTTTACGATCTGGCTTATGCCGTAGTGTGAGAGTGCTGACCCGTCAGAAAAAGCCAGTCACCAGCTTGTTGAAGTCCCTGGGGGAAAATCATGCGGGAGGATGTTCTGGCGATATCGAGGGGTAAAGCCCATGTCGCTGATGACGTCAGTGCCTCGCAATGCAAGACCGGGCGTTGATCGACAGGAATGCGGGCAGGCTGGCGCTGAATGGCCAGACGCGCGGCAAGCGGCATGCCATCAGCGAATGAGGCAATGCCGGGTCCGTATTCAAAATGACTTGCCGCATGCCGGGGCAAGCAGCGCAGCGCCAGGCCCACTACAGGCCTTAAGCTATTTTTTTGATAGCTGCAAGTGCCCGTCCAGACTGCGACGAGTGCACTTTTTATGCCTAAACTAGCCCTCGACTCGCTGGCGCATCCAGTCCGGCAGGGTCTTTGCCTTTTGCGCGGGAAAATCCACCCAGATGGTGGTCGCGCCACCGGCTGCACAGATGACGCCGGGTTGTTCCGCGCGTTCCATGGTGGCCCAGCTTTCAAAGGTTGTTCGCCCCGGATCGCTGACGTACATCTTGATCAGCACATCGCCCGGGTATTCGAGTTGCTTGTAGAAGTTGCAAAACGCATTGACGATCACCGGGCCTTCACCTTGCGGATCAGGCTGGCAGCCAATGGCATACATCCAGTCAATGCGGATGGTTTCAATGTAGCGGAAGTAGGTGCCATTGTTCAGGTGCCCCATGGCGTCCATGTCGCCCCAGCGGATGGCAATACGCATTTCATGAACCAGTTTTTTCTTCTCGGGAATTTCAATTTTCATGACTCAGTCTGTGTTGTGAAGCGGCTCAGCGATGCGCCCTGATGGAAGCGAGGATGCCGACGGTGAACAGTGCGCAGGCACCAAACTGCCCCGGCGTTGGCCAGTGCCCATCCCAGGCAAAAGAATACAGCAAGGCAAACAGCGTTTCGCTCACGATGAGCTGGCCGCACAGGCTGGCGCTGAGCTGCTGGCTGGCGACATTCCACAAAATCGTCGCCAGCCAGGTCGAGCCAAAACCAGCAACCACGCACAGCAACACAAAGTGCATCGAGTCGCCGCGCGCAGCCACTGCCTGCATGCCGGAACCGGCGGCGAGCCACATCAGCAGTGCCCCCAGGCCAGTGGCCACGCCCAGCCAGTTGGCCCACTCGGTGGCATTCACTTCAGGATGACGCTTGAGCCAGGCGGAATTCAACAGCGCAAATGCGGTCCAGCTCAGCAGCGACACCAGTGCGTAGCCCATCCCGCGCCAGAAATGCAGGCCCTCGCCATTGGACACACCCGGGGTGGACGCCATCATGAGCAGCAGCCCGGCCCCTGTCAGCGCCAGGCCCGGCAGCAATGCGAACCAGCGCAGGCCGTGCGGCTTGCCCAGCAGCATGAGCCACAGCGGAATCGTACCGATAAGGAGCGAAGGCATTTCGGTGCCGGCATCGCGAATCGCCAGCACCAGAAGAAGGTAGTAGCCGCTGAAGCCCAGCACGCTCATGCCGAGCGCGGCCACCATCTGGCGCATCGTGGGCCAGCGCCGCCGGCCCAGACCAAGCAGCATGCCGAGCACCGCCACCAGGCCATAAACCGCAAAGCGACCGGAAGTCAGGTCCACCGAGGAATAGCCCCCTGCTCCCATTGAAAGCATGCGCGGCGCCACAAAAACCAGGCCCCAGAGCGCACCGGCTGCCAGGCCGGCAAGAATTCCGGTCAGCAATTGAATGCAGCCCTGGTTCTGGCTGGTTGCGTTTCCCAATCATCTTGGGGCAAGCGCGATGTCGCAAGCACTGACGCACCATGGCAAGGCGCAGCAGCCACTGATCGGTTGATCTGAAAATGCAATGAAATCGCGGGTACCTCAGGCGGCAAGATCGCTGTCCGCCGCCATAAAACCGCAGCTCGCTAAAAGGCTTTTATCGAACAGGCTCGTCACTGACGCGACACGGCCTGATAAATTCGTACGCATACTAAATGCCATCGGCAGACACCTCAAAATTCGGGGATTCGACAAGCGGGCAACCCATTTGCAGCGCAATTCACGACATAAAATCGCCGGAAACCACACGGCCTACAACTTTTACTCAATCATTATCAGCGAGTGCCCCCGATGCAAGCCCAAGAAATCCTGACCCAGTTCGGCCCTAGAGAATCGATGGACTACGACGTGGTCGTGGTCGGCGGCGGCCCGGGCGGGCTGTCGGCAGCCATTCGCCTCAAGCAGCTCGCCGCCGAGCACGGCACCGAGCTGTCGGTGGTCGTGCTCGAAAAAGGCTCCGAGCCCGGCGCGCACATCCTGTCGGGCGCGGTCATGGACCCGAAAGCCTTGACCGAGCTGATCCCCGACTGGAAGGCGCTGGGCGCGCCCTTGACGCAGCCGGTCACGGCCGACGAGGTGCTGTTCCTGAGCGAGACCGGCGCGACCAAAACGCCGGCGTTCTTCGTGCCCGACTGCTTTCACAACGACGGCAACTTCGTCATCAGCCTGGGCAACGTCACGCGCTGGCTGGCGACTCAAGCCGAAAGCCTGGGCGTGGAAATCTTTCCCGGCTTTGCCGCCGCCGAAGTGCTGTACAACGACGACGGCTCTGTCCGGGGCGTGGCTACGGGCAACCTGGGCGTGGGCAAGGACGGCGAGCCCACGGACAACTTTCAGCTGGGCATGGAGCTGCTGGGCAAGTACACGGTGTTCGCCGAAGGCGCGCGCGGCCACCTGGGCCGCCAGCTGATCAGCCGCTTCAAGTTAGATGAAGGCCGCGACCCGCAGGCCTACGCGCTGGGCGTGAAGGAGCTGTGGGAGATCGACCCGGCCAAGCACCAACCGGGCCTGGTCGTGCATACCGCCGGCTGGCCGATGACGAGCGACACCTACGGCGGCGGCTTTCTCTACCACCTGGACAACAACCAGGTCACGCTGGGCTTTGTCACCGGGCTGGACTACAGCAATCCCTACCTCAGCCCTTTCGAGGAAATGCAGCGCTGGAAGACGCACCCGGCGATCCGCAAATACCTGGAGGGCGGCAAGCGCATCGGCTACGGCGCGCGGGCACTGACCGCCGGCGGCGCCTTGAGCCTGCCAAAAACCGTGTTTCCCGGCGGCGCGCTGATCGGCTGCGAGGCGGGTTATCTGAACGCGGCGCGCATCAAGGGCAGCCACGCGGCGATCAAGACCGGCATGCTCGCGGCCGACGCGGCGTATGAAGCCGTCACGGCCGGGCGCCAGCACGATGAACTGGGCAGCTACCCCGAGGCGTACGCAGCGAGCTGGCTGGCGCAGGAGCTGAACCAGTCGCGCAACTTCAAGTCGTGGTTCAAGAAGGGCCTGTACGTGGGCGCGTTGATGACGGGCGTGGAGCACTGGCTGCTGCCGCGCATCGGCGTGAAGAGCCCGCCGTGGACGATCCACCGTCACAAGCCCGACTACGCGATGCTCAGGCCGGCATCGGAGTGCCAGCCCATCGTCTATCCCAAGCCGGACAACAAGCTGACTTTTGACCGCCTGACCTCGGTGTTCATCAGCAACACCAACCATGAAGAACACCAGCCCGCGCATCTGACCCTGAAGGACGCCAGCGTGCCGGTCAGCATCAACCTGGCCCGATTCGCCGGCCCCGAGAGCCGCTACTGCCCGGCCGGCGTCTATGAATACGTGAAAAACGCCGATAACACAGACCGCCTGCAGATCAACGCGCAGAACTGCGTGCACTGCAAGACGTGCGACATCAAGGACCCGACGCAAAACATCGTCTGGGTCACGCCCGAGGGCGGCGGCGGGCCGAACTACAGCGGCATGTAACGCTGGACTGGACGGGAGTTTGGACGTTCAGAGCCGTCCCGGCATCCAGTCGCCGTTTCCCGTATCCCGGATTTTTCGGAGGTTTTCTTTGTAAAAACTCTACAATAAAACTGCACAAATGCAGCTTTATGTTTCCCCAAACCGTTGGTTTGTAACCTGAAAATAGTTCGTGGGCCATTCGGACTATTGCAGATTAAAGCCTCGGCCAACAAACTTGAGCTTGTTCAAGTAATGGGAAATTCATGTGCAGAGCACCGTTTTCGACCGTATTCATGGCTGCCCTGCTCGGCGCGTCATTCTCTGTGCCTGCGCACAAGTCGGCGGATGCCAGTATGGCACCCGCAGCGGTTGCCAGCGTCAACGGGCCTTCCGGCATTGAGCATTTGGGTACCGACAAGGCGTCCCGATCAAACACGGTATTGACTCCCAGACAAAATCCGGCTTCAAGCCAGATTACTTTGTCAGCCGATCTGGACGTGGACCGCATTGCGCCCAGCCCTTTGCTTAACCCCACCGCAACTACGCGGACCCATTCCGGATGGCGCTACACAGCGGCCCTGCTTGGCACCCTGGGAATCATCGGCACCATCGCCGTTCGGCGCCGCAAACCGGGAAAGCCCTGGGCATGAGCGGACTCGGCCAGTCTGGCGTCACCGCAGTCAAATGGAGCGCTGTCTCAACGCTGGCACGTTTTGTTCTGCAGCTGGTCGCCCAAGTCATCCTGGCCAGAACCCTGGGTCCAGAGATTTTCGGGATTTTTGCCATCGGCATGGTCGTGCTGACCTTTGCCACTTTTTTTTCAGGATTCGGCTTTAGCTGGAGCCTGCTTCAGCGCACCACGCTGTGCGACGAGGACGTGCGTTTTGCATGGACATGGCAATTGGTCGTCGGCCTGATCACCATGCTGGGCGTCTATCTGCTGGCGCCAACACTTGCCGCTTACTTCAGGGAACCCAGAGCCCAATCGGTCATTGAGTGGCTTTCGGTTGCTTGCCTGCTTTCCGCCGCGGCCGCGCCTGCCACTTACCTGTTGCAGCGCGACCTTAACTTTCGGGCCGGTGGACTGATCCAGGTGGGCAGCTACATGGCGGGCTATGTCGCCGTCGGCGTGCCGATGGCGATTTCAGGCTGGGGCGCTACCTCGCTGGTGGCTGCCTGGCTGGTTCAGGCGGCGGTGGTTCTTGTGGCGAGCTATATCGTCAAGCCGCATGCGGTACGCCCTCTTTTCTGGTATGCCGATGCAGCCTCTGCGGTTGGCACGGGCCGGGCGGTCTTCCTGACCAATATCGTCAACTGGATGCTGAACAACCTGGACCGGGTCATGATCGGCCGTCTGCTCAATGCACAGGCACTGGGTCTGTACAACGTAGCCTACAACCTGGCAGCGATGCCCAACAACTTGCTGCTGGGCGCACTGCAACCTGCATTTCTGGCAGCGGGCGCGCGCCTGCAAACCGAACTCGAACGCCTGGGCCGTGCCTATTTCCAGATGCTCGCGACGATTTTCGTTCTGGTGTTTCCGGTTTTCGTGTTTCTGGCGCTCGTGTCAAATGATGTGGTGCAGCTGCTCTATGGATCGAAGTGGAGCGATGCCGGATCGGTCTTGAGCATCCTTTTCCTGAGCATGCCTGCCTACGTGATCTGGGGTCTTTCCACGCCGGTTCTCTGGAACACAGGTCGCAAGTACTACGAGTCGGTATTGCAGTTGCCGATTCTTGCCATGGGCGCACTGGGTTTTTACTTCTTTGCGAATCAGGGAATTCAAGCCGCAGCGACCGTCGCGGCCTTGGTGCTGGTGCTGCGTGCATTGGTGATTGGCACAACTGCGTTTCGGGCGCTTAAGTTGAGCTGGATTGAATTGCTGCCCAATGTGGGGCGCGGAATGATTCTCTGTGCCTTGTGCGCCATTAGCGTCAAGGCAGGTCAGGCGGCCGTATCGGATTACGCAATGCCGCTTCTCTCACTGACAGCCAGTACGTTCATGGCGCTGTGCATGCTGGCATTGCTGCTGGTTGTTCGTCCACAGTTGCTGGGCATTGAAAGCGCGATCATGGTGATCAGATTTTTTCCAGGACTGGCTCCGTTGTTGAGCCGGGCTGGTCCGGGCATGCAACAGGGTCCGATCATTGGCCCTGCAAGCGAACAGCGTCTCTGAGGTCCGCTCCAATGCAAGAAACCATTTCCCTCTTTATTCTCGTCGCAGCCGGAATTCTGGCAGCACTGGCGGCCACCACAGTCATGGCCGGCACCGTTCAACTGACGTCCCGTCGTTCGCATGGCTACCTGCATCTGATTTTTTATGCGATGGTCGTGATGGTGGCGCTCAGTACATTGTTGTCAGATCGCAATCTGTCTTTCGTCAACCTGAATGTGGAGGATGGTCCCGCAGCACCGCGTCATCCCATCATGCAATGGACTCAGCCGCTGCTTTCGCTGTTGATGCTGACGGTCGCGGGCGAGCGAATTCTCAGCTATTGGCTCCGGCGAGAAAAAGCAGTCCATGTGCCTTTAGCGCTGCTGTTGAGTTACATCGTTTTCTGGCTGGGCACCGTAGCATCACCTGCATTTCTCGGGGCGCATCCCAATATCAGTCACGATTACGCCTATCCCCTGGTCATTGGAATTGCAGCGGTAATGGTGACAGGCGTTGAGCGCAACATGGCATTCAAGGCCGCGCGCAATGTTCTGTTTTTATTCATGGTGGCAAGCTTGCTGCTAATTCCGATCAAGTCGAGCCTGGTGCTCGACACCACTTACACGCAGGGCTTGCTGCCGGGCGTGCCGCGCTTGGCCGGTCTTGCAGCGCACCCGATATCTTTGGCGATCTTTTCCCAACTCGGATTGATATGCCTGTTGACAATTCCTTATGAACAGAGGTGGCTGAATCGGCTGGCTTGGGGAGTCGGACTGACGGTGCTTTTTCTAGCTCAGTCCAAAACCACCTGGATTGCTTTTATCCTGAGCTGGATTTGCATTGTTGCTGTGCGGCAAGGTCCAACCTTCTTGCGCCGTGCCGGTGACCCGGTTCGTCCGGAATTCGGTATCGTTTCAATTTTGATGATGATGCTGGCAGTACTGGCCGTGGGCCTGGTGCTGATGTTCGGCGACCTGGGAACTCGCATCAGTGTTTTCTTCAACAGTGCCGAAGGCGCGCAACTTGCTTCATTGACGGGACGCGACAAGATTTGGGCTATTGCCTATGACGAATGGCAACGCAATCCAATATTTGGTTACGGCCCCTTGATCTGGGCAAGCGACTTCCGGATCAGTATTGGCATGCCCAACGCCACCCATGCACACAACCAGTTCATGGACGCCTTGTCGCGCTCGGGTACCGTGGGTGCAGCGGCACTGTTACTTTATGCATTGGTGTTGCTGGTTCTGTCGGTGGGTTATGCCCGCGAAAGCAAAGGACTGACACTGGCATTGTTTGTTTTGCTGGCCTTGCGTTCTGTCAGCGAGGTTCCGCTTTCCCTCTTTGGCTATGGCCCTGAATTCGTTGCCCACGTTCTCTTGCTGATAGGGCTCGCGGCGAGCGCCAATGATGTTCGTATCCGAACATCCCAGGCAGTTCAAGCACAAAAATATACCGGTGCATTTTCAAAATGTCCTCCAGCAAGAAATCCGCTTAGTGCTGCAAAGACACGTGCATGAAGTTTTCCGTTGTGATTCCGCTCTACAACAAGGCGCCTTACATCTGCTGCGCGGTGCAGTCGGTGCTGGCCCAATCGTTTACGGATTTTGAGGTGATTGTGGTTGATGACGGCTCCAGCGATGGCGGGGCCCAATTGGTCAAGGCCATGACCGACCCTCGCATTCACGTGGTGCACCAGGCCAACGCAGGTGTTTCGGCAGCCAGGAACCGCGGCATCGCAATGGCACGAGGCGAATGGATTGCGTTTCTTGATGCCGATGACTGGCATCATCCGCGTCATCTTGAATGTCTGCTGAACGCCCACAAAGCCTGGCCGGACGCAGATGCAGCAGCTACAGATTTCATCATGGTTGCCGATGCGCAGGGCCCCTGGCCGCCACCTTGGCCGACATGTGCTGAAGTTCCCGAGGTGGAAATCATCACGGATTTACCGCGCCGGTGGATGATCGGGCCGTCGCTGTGCAGCAGTTCCGTGGCGGTGCGAAGACAGCGTCTGCAGCAGATGCAGCCATGCTTTCCGCTTGGCGAATCGAAGGCCGAGGATCTGGACTTCTGGTTCCGTCTGGGCGAGCAGACTCCGATTGCCTTGGCACATGCGCCACTCGTGGCGTATCGCATTGATGTCGATGGAAGCCTGTCAGCCCGGCACACGGTGATCAAGGTGCCCCGCTCCATCGAACGCATGGAGGCTCGCGCTGTATCGGGCGTCATGACGGCGGCACAACGCCATTCGGCCTTATGGTTTGTTGCGCAACACAAGTTAACGCTGGCCCGTCTTGCATTGTCATCCGGTGAGCGCGTTCAGGGCCTGAAATGGCTGATCAGGGGACGCCGTGCCGCCACCAGCAAACGCTGGTGGCTGACAGCCGCGATGGCTTGTTTCTGCCCGCAAGCGCTGGTGACCCATTGGGAGCAGTGGCGCACAAGCCGCAGGTCCCTTCACGCCAGCATCTCGAATGTCGGACACTGATATGAAACCCGAAAATTTCTCCAACAACTTTTCGGCAACGGACTGCCGGGTTTCAATCATCATCAAGTCGCTGAATGAAGAAAAGCGGATTTCAGCCGCCATCGAAAGCGCATTGCGTGCAGTCCGCTGGGTGGGCGGCGAGGTCATTCTGGCCGACTCGTGCTCAACTGACAGAACCGTCGAGCTGGCACTGGCGTATCCCATACGCATTGTGAAGCTTGCCAATGCTGATGATCGCTGCTGCGGTGTCGGCCCGCAGTTGGGTTACCAGCATTCGCGCGGGGAGTTCGTCTATCTTCTCGACGGTGACATGCAGATGCTCGAAGGCTTTCTTGAAGTCGCACTGGACTTCATGCTGGCGCACCCCGATGTCGCTGGCGTGGGAGGCCAGCTGGTTGAACTCAACACCGAAAGCCTTGAATACATTGCCCGCAGCGCGCAGACGCGCGCTCATGTGAAACCTGGCGCTGTCGACCGGCTCGACGGCGGCGGACTGTACCGGCGCAGTGCCATTGAGGCGGCAGGATACTTTTCCGACCGCAATCTGCACAGCTACGAAGAGTTTGACCTGGCCATTCGGCTGCGCAGCCTGGGCTGGAAACTATGGCGCCTTTCCATGGACGTCGTTCATCACACGGGGCATGACGCACCTCCCTACCACTTGCTGATGCGGCGCTGGGATACCCACTACCTTTGGGGTCTGGGGGAACTGGTCAGGGCTTCAACGGGTCAGCTTCGCCTGAAGATGGTACTTGAAGGTCTTCGCGAACTTTGGATTTACCTGGGCATTCTTGGATGGTGGGCGTTTTTGCTCAGCATTGCGTTCTGGCCGCTTTCCGGAATCGCGCAGTTTGCCTGGTTTGGCGCATCACTGGCAGCGCCGTTTGCCCTGATGATCTGGCGCAAGCGTTCGTTCTCCAAGGCACTTTATAGCGTCGTTTCCTGGTGCTTCAATGCCGCAGGGCTGGTGCGTGGTGTTCTGCGGCCGCGGCGTGCTGCCAAAGTACCTATACCGAGCCTGATTCTCAGGGAACCACACGGCTTGTCATCTGTTTCAACGCCGGGTGTTCCGCAATGAAGAACCCCGCCCCTACGGACGGGTATCAGAGGCGGCCAACACCCGGCGACACGCCTGCGTTCGCCTTGCAGTGGGATTGCCGCAAGCGGCGGTAAATTCCCCCGCCACGATTGAAGCAATATCGGAATGCAACAGCCTCTCTGTAAAACTAAATTCCTATGGTGCTGATCGAATCGCCAATGATTGATTTTCTCAAATGAGCCCTCTTCAAAAGACCAGGTTTTTCTTTATAAAGCTCTAAAGCAAAGATGCAAATCGAATCCATGCAACGCGCAGTTTTTAGCGAACAGAGGAGCAATTACATTTATATTGCCTGCCCCTGGACGCCCAAGGGCGGAGGCATGTTCAAGGTCGCGGACTATTTGATCCAGGCACAAGACCATAACGCTCTTGGTGCGGCCGCATTGCGACCGCTCGATACACGCGGCGGGGGAAATGCGCTTTATTCGTTCTGGATTCTGGCGACAGCCCTGGCGAAGCTGGTGCGCGGTCGATTCAGCGGACAGTTGGCAGGCGTTCACGTCAACATGGCCGAGCGCCTGAGCCTGTTTCGAAAAAGTGTGGTGGTGGTGACATGCCGTGCGCTTGGCATTCCGGTAGTGCTGCACCTTCATGCCGCGCAACTGCACCACTTCTACCGCAAATTGCCAAGTCCCCTGCAGGGTCTCACACGCTGGGTGTTTTCGCTTCCTGCAACCTGCCTGGTGCTTGGTGGCGAAGCGCACCGCTTTGTCACCGGGGAGTTGCTGGTTCCCGGCAATCGCGTGGAGGTCATGATCAATGGGGTTCCCGAGCCCACCCACCATAGGCGCAAGGCAGGCGACAGCCTTGTCCAGCGGGTGCTTTTTCTCGGTAACTTGTCAGAGCGCAAGGGTGTTTCAGACCTTTTGCAGGCGCTCGCCTTGCCAGGATTTGACATTTCCCGGCTTGAAGTCACGCTTGCTGGCGGAGGCGACATTGCGGCTTACCAGGCAGCAGCACTTCAGCTTGGCATTGGCGGTTTTGTGCGTTTTGCTGGCTGGTCAGATCAGCATCAGGTTTCGCAATTAATGGCTCAGGCCGATGTGCTGGTCCTGCCTTCCTATGACGAGGGCTTGCCTCTGGTGATTCTTGAAGCGCTGGCCAATGGCGTGGCTGTCGTGTGTACGCCGGTGGGTGAAATACCGGCCGTTCTCAGCAATGGTGTGAACGCCTGCTTTGTCCAGCCCGGCGATACCTCCGGAATCGCGATGGGGCTGCAGCGCGTCCTGAATGACCCGATATTGAGGCAGACGCTTGAACAAAATGGACGCAAGCTTTATGAAGAAAAATTCTCCCTCAACCGGTTTTTTGTCAGCCTGGCAAGAATTCATCAACGCCACTTTGGCGCGGCAGGTCAAGTGCGGATAGACAGCACGTTGGCTCAAAAGGAAGCTCTGTGATCGCCAATGCCGACAGCATTCCCAACGAAGCATGCCTTCAGGCTGATGTCTGCATTATTGGGGCTGGTCCTGCAGGCATAGCGCTTGCGCTGGACCTTTCAGAACGCGGATTTTCAGTCCTGATGCTGGAGTCAGGGTTCATGAAAGAAGACAGCAGGACACAGCAGCTTTACGAGGGTGAGGTTGTGGATGACAGACTCCACAGTCCGCCCGACAAATACCGCCAACGCCGTTTTGGTGGCTCTAGCGCCATCTGGGGGGGGCGCTGCATGCCCTTCGATCCTCTTGATTTTGAAACCCGCGACCATGTGCCCCACAGCGGATGGCCCATTTCTTACGGAGACTTGCTGCCTTACTACCCTCGCGCCAACGAACTGTCGGAGGCGGGCCGCTTCAGCTACCGCGCAGAAGATGCGCTCGGGTCCGATGCGCTGCCCCTCATTCGCGGTTTTGACAGCCAGCGCGTCCTTACCAATGGACTGGAGCGCTTTTCCTGCCCGACCCACTTCGGCAGCCGTTACGCAAAGCAGCTTAGCCTGGCGCCCCATGTCCAGGTATTGTTGGGCGCAAATTGCACAGGAATTCGACTGCAGCCGCAGGGCAATGCGGTTCGCACTGTCGAGGTGACCACACTCGCAGGCACTCGCTTTTCAGCAATATGCCGTGCCACCGTTCTGGCCGTTGGCGGCCTTGAAACGGCCAGACTGCTGCTGGCTTCGCGTGATGTGGCACCAAGAGGTATCGGTAATTTTCATGATGTGGTCGGTCGGTACTACATGTGCCACATGGCAGGCAATGTTGGCCGGCTCACAATTTCAGGACCTCCGCAGAATGTGCGGCATGGTTACGAGTTAACGCCCGAAGGAATCTATTGCCGTCGCAGGCTGGCGGTGGCGCCTGCCGAGCAGCGACGCCTGGGATTGGCCAATGCGGTGGCCCGTCTTCATTTTCCGCGCATCACCGACCCGGTCCACCGCAACGGAGTGCTCTCAGGACTCTTTCTGGCGCGCAGGCTGATCAGTTACGAGTATGGCAAACGACTCAATGATGGCAACCGTGCAACAACCGCTGCCGACTACGTCCGACACTTGCTCAATGTGGCCACCGACCCTGTGGACACCACGGCTTTCCTGATGCACTGGCTGAGTCACCGTTCGCTTGCTGAACGAAAATATCCATCGGTTATCTTGCGAAATCGCACCAACCGCTTCAGCCTGGAAATGCATGGCGAGCAAATTCCGCAGGCGCAGAGCCGGGTCATGCTCAGCGATAAAGTCGATGCGCTTGGCATGCCGCAACTCCGTGTTGACTGGCGATACAGCCCTGCAGACATTGACTCGATACGCGGCACCCTGGACGTACTGTCACAGGAGTTTGCAGCGAGTGGCGTCGCCCGGTTCGAGTACGACGCTGAAAGCCTGGAAGAGGACCTGACACGCTTTGGCGCTTACGGCGGCCACCATATAGGCACCACGCGAATGGGCACTGACAAGCGTACCAGCGTCGTCAATGCCCAATGCCAGGTCCATTCAGTCAATAACCTCTTTGTCGCTGGTAGCGCCGTTTTTCCCACTTCAAGCCAGGCCAACCCGACACTCACACTCATCGCCCTGTCGCTACGGCTTGGCCACACGCTGGCGCAAAGATTAGGCACGCCTCGCCCGGCAACAGTCATTGAGGAGGCATTCGCATGAAGATACTTGTATTGGGAGGCTCTGGCCACATTGGCAAGCGGCTGCTTGAAACGCTGGCGAGCGCTTCGAGTGACAGGCCAACTGGAGCGTCACGAGGGCTCGCAGTATCTCCCCCACCAGGGGTGGACTGGATAAAGCTCGACACTTGCAACGTTTCCGAGTTGACAACTGCCCTGCAAGGCTTCGACGCCGTCGTGAACTGCGTCGCAGGCGATGCCCGATCTATCTCACAAGGAACTCAGGCGCTGACACAAGCCGCACGGCAGGCAGGGAATCCGCGCATCGTCCACCTGAGCACCATGTCGGTGTACGGACCGGTGGAGGGCAATGTCCAGGAAAATGCGCCGCTCAACCCCGAACTGGGCTGGTATGGGCGTGCCAAGTGCGAGGCCGAACACTGCATTGGCGACTATGCACGCCAGGGGGGTGAAGCCGTGGTGCTGCGGCCAGGCTGTGTATTTGGACCAAACAGTGAACTTTGGGTAGGCCGAATAGCCCGCTGGTTGCAGGCCGGACGGCTGGGCGATCTGGGTGTAGGGGGCGATGGCTGGTCCAACCTGGTCCATGTGGACGATATTTGCCAGGCTGTGATGGCGGCGCTACGGTTGCCGGTCAAGCCAAAGGAATTACCCGTCTTCAATCTGGCGGCTCCTGACAGTCCGCGCTGGAATGCGTATTTTGTAGATTTGGCGCTGGCGCTGCAGTTCACCCCGGTCAGGCGAATCAGGCGGCATCAGCTCCAGTTAGATAGCTGGCTGGCCAGCCCGCCACTCAAGCTGGCCCAAATGCTGTCAAAGCGCTTCCAGTGGCCAGCTTCAGCATTGCCCGATTACATGCCGCCCGGATTGATGGGCCTCTGGGCACAACATATTCACCTTAATGCGACACAGGCAAGCCAGCGACTTGGCCTGGTCTGGACCACCTACGCCGCAGGCTTGCAAAGTTCGGCTGCCTGGGTGGGCGTGCATGATGATTATTTATCAACGAAAGACCGTGCGGCATGCATGCGTTGAGAGCAGATACCTATCGTTTATTTGGGCGCTTCAACTGGTTGCTGGTGGCTAAGGCGGTGGTGTCGAATCAAGCTTTTTTTGTTCTGGCTACCGTACGTTTTTGCCAGTGGGTCCAATGCCAGTCATTTGTCTTGCGCAAACTTTTTCTGCTTCCGGCAAGGCTCCTGCACTTGCTGGCAGGACTCATTTCAGGCATTGAACTCCCTTGGCGGACAGTGATACAACCAGGATTGGCCCTGACCCATGGGCGAGGCATCGTGGTCAATGTGAATACATCTATAGGAAAGAATGTGACGCTGTTCCACGGTGTCACATTAGGCCAGCGCGACTCTATTGCCAAGGATGGAACCAGAAAGACCATCTATCCAGTCATTGAAGACGACGTGTGGATCGGGCCGCATGCCATCGTCGTAGGCGTGAGAATTGGCAAGGGTAGCCGTATCGCAGGTGGCGCCTACGTTTTTGAAGATGTTCCGCCTCATTGCGTAGTGGTTGGCAATCCGGGAAAGGTTGTTAAAACCGACTGCACTCCAGATGTTGTAAACCGCTGGGAAGGCTGATGGGTATTCCAAATCAATCCGGCTTCCGTCAGCGGGCAGACGACTATTGCGGTTTTTTTAACTGCTAAAAAACATCATCACTTAACAGCAGAGGTGGAAGTCTTCGCTTGCTTTTTGATAGCCTGCCGTTCCAAACGCTGGCTGAAAGCGGGGAAAACCATTGCCCGCGCCAGGAAAACCAGATTGCCGATCACGTAGCGCTGAAAGAGTCTTCGTGGCTCCATTTGCAAACGAAACAGCCATTCCAGGCCACTTCGACGCATCCACAAAGGCGCTCGTGATGTTCTGCCACCCCAGAAATCAATGATCGCACCGCCACAAATGATCAGGCACGGGAAAGCAAGCCTTGACCGTAATGCGATGGCGGCCTCCTCCTGCCGCGGCATGCCCATGCCCAGAACAATCAATGCCGGACGGCACTCAGCAGCTAGCGAGATGTAGGCACTGTCATCAAGAAAGCCGTCTGCGCGTACACATCTGCTTTGGGGTGCAAGGTTCTGCTTAACAAATTCCACTCCAGATTCCAGGTAAGGCTCCTGGGTACCTAAAAAGGCAATGCAGCGACCGTTGAATTGACCCACCACCTCTGGAATCAAGTCGGTACCGTTGAGATTAAGACCTGGCGGTATGTTCAGCTGGTTAAATAGAGTTTCCATACCTGAACCATCGCGAAGTACAGTGTCGGCAGCGCAAAGCGACTCAAAAAAAGATTCGGATTTGGTGAGCAAATTCATTGCATGCGCATTGGCAAACGCCAGAATCAGAGGTTTTTCCGGATGACTCAATTTTTCAAGCAATCCTTGCTTGTTGCCAGGCGTGTGTATTCTCTCGATTTTTTGAACCAGCTTTGACCAACGCCACTTCCAGTTATTGCTACGCTCCATGAAAATTCCTAAATAAACGTAGTATCAAAAATGCGCGTTGAATGTTGAATCCGCTTTCAAATTTGATCGCTGAAAATCAGACTTGGCGTCAATGACAGGTAAAGCTTGGGGAAAGGCATAGAGAAGCGCATAGTTGTCAAACTAGAGCGCATTCGATTTGGCCAGAAAACAATTTTATGCATCAGATATGCCTCTTGCGCAAACGCAGTCTGCACAAGCAGCTATAAATTTCGTAGCAAAAATCGCCGAATTCCCTGAAAGGGGGGTCGGAAGGTCAGGGTGATTCCACGCTTGCATGGCATTGCCGCAACCTTGGACTCAAGTATCGTTAAGTACCGATCCCACCAGAGTGACACCAAATTCGCGCAAACTATGGGTGAACTGCCCGAGCTGCGCCATGGAACTTTTGTCCTGCCGCGCCACGATCAATGCAGCGCCTGTGCGAACCGCGACCGTATGTGCATCGGCACAGGCGCTGGCCGGCGGCGTGTCAATAATCATCACATCAAAATCTTCACCTAGTGCAAGCAACAATGTTGAAAAACTCTGGCGGCCAAGCAGTTCTTGAGGATTGGGAGGAATTGCACCTGCCGTCAGAACCGACAAATTCGGCAATGCATCGACACTCACAATAGCGTCTAATCCGGCC
Organism: Polaromonas sp. DSP2-3-2b2; assembly: GCF_049895905.1. NCBI lineage: Bacteria > Pseudomonadati > Pseudomonadota > Betaproteobacteria > Burkholderiales > Comamonadaceae > Polaromonas > Polaromonas sp. DSP2-3-2b2. Next base: position 286,463 of record NZ_JAFCTH010000001.1, read on the forward strand.
CGTCCCACAAGAATATCCGACAGACCAGCCCGTTGTTTTCCAAGACTGAAAAGCATGTGCTGACGGGGAACCCGCATATCCGCATCGATGAGCAAGGTTCTCTCGCCGAGTTGCGAGAAGACAATAGCCAGATTGGCGGCAATGTAGCTGCGGCCGTCACCAGGACCTGCGCTGACTACGGCCAGACCTTTGTGGTCGACACCGTTGTTAAACCAGCGCAGCATCAACTGACTTCGAAGCATGCGCAACTCCTCGACCTGAGGACTGTCAGGCTGGTACGCCGCTATAAGTTCGTGACTCAGGCTGCTGCCCGAAGGAACATAGGAATAGTGAAACTGGACAGACAAGGCAAACCGCACATCGTCTTCGGTCAGCAGGCCCAAAGCCCTGCCCGCTTCACCAAAGCGCACACCATTTTCCCGCTGATATGTCAATATTTTGTCGGCATTTCCAATGGAAAGCCTGCCCGAATCAATCAATATCGACCCCATGGGTCTCGCATGACCTGTTTCAGCCAGTGAATTGCTACTAATTTTCGCCAAAGGGATAGATCTGACGGTCTGCGAATTTTGCGTTGTCATGCGGGACTTCCATTAGGCAATGCCAGATGGCCTGGACCGCCCGTCGTGCGGCGTTTTCCGCCGTTTGAAGAAATGCTTGCAAGCACGGGAAGGTCTAGCATCTGCATGAGATCCTCGCTTGATCTGATACGACGGTTCATGAGTTCGAGCACCATGGCGTAACCCACGCCAAGCAGGGTTCCTAAAAATGCGGCGATCAGCAGATTCAGCGACAGTTTAGGGCTGGAAGGATCAATCGGAGCCAACGCAGTATTCAATCGAACAACATTCGTCTGATTGGCCAGGCTTTGCAAACGTGTTTGCGACGCACTCTGGCTGACTGTTTCGTAGGCACGTTGGGCGGCTTCCACATCGCGTCGGTAAACGTTAAGCTCATCACGCTGCTTGTTCAGCGCAAGAACCCTTGTCTTTTGCGCGTTGACAGAGGCCTGCAACTCGCGCTCGCGATCTTTACCAACCTGATAGGACGTTTCTATCGATGCAGAAATACGATTAGATTCGCTGGCAAGACGGCTTCTGAGCGATGCAAGTTCGGCTTCAGAACGCTGACGCAAAGGATGATTCACGCCCAAATTTACATTGTTTTCGCTGACTTTTGCTTCGAGACGAGCAATGTCGGCTTTAAGGCCGTTGATCAAAGTGCTCTGCATCACCTCAGCAACCGTGTCGCCGCGCGAATTGCGCTTGCTTTGACTATCAGTGGTTTCACCCTGCACGGCCGTAAGTTGTGTCGAAATTTGAGCTAGCTTGGCAGATTCATAGTCGACTCGCTCATCGGATGAAACGATGCCGGCCTTTTGTTGGTAGTCTGATAAACGGGCTTGAGCATCTTCCAGTTTTGCACGTGAAACCTTGGTCTGTTCGTCAAACCATGTGGCGTACAAGCGCGCAGGTTCAGTTTTCAAGGACAAATTGGTGTCCAGATAAGCTTGCGCAAAGGCATTGGCCACTTGTGCAACATGCTCTGCATTTCCGCCTTTGTAGGTAATGTTGATGACATTGCTTTCCCGTGCAGGTTGAACCAAGAGTCTGCTTTGCAGATCCTTGGCAATCCATGCATCCAGAGAGCCCCTGCCCTCGGTAGCCTCTTGCCAGGCAGCTTTTGTTTCCTCGTCTTCGTCAAGTTTGAGCATCTTTACGACCCGCTGAGCGACCAGATCGCCTCCAATGATGTCTACCTGGGTAGCCATATAGCTCGGAGCGATGACACCGGACATTCCAGCGCCAGCTACTGGATCTGGCGTTCTGACGTCAACCAGCAAGGAGGTCTGGGCAATGTATTTACTTCGCATCAACAAGCTGGCAGCCAATGCAGCAGCTAAAGCAATGGCCAATACCAAGAGAATGACCCGGTAACGGGCCCGAAGAATGAGGAAAAACTGGTGAAGGGTCATAACAATTTAAAAGAGGCTTTCGCGGACATAAATGACATCCTCGGCCTGAATTGAATCGGTTAGCTTCGGAGTGGTTTCCACAACATTGCCATTGAGATCACGCCGATGCAAGCGCAACCGGTTTTGGCTACCACGCACCGTAGGCCCGCCGCCCGAAGCCAAGGCTTGCATCATCGACATGCCGCGCTCAATGCGATAAGGACCAGGACGCTGCGCTTCACCATAGATGTAAAAAACTGGCGCCTTGTTGACGTAAAGGGTGTCGCCGCCAGACAACACGATGTCGTTGTCTGATTTGTCGTTCAAAAACAGCGCAGGAATATCGATGACCTTGCGAAAAGGCTTGTTATTACGCTGACCCGTGACGATGAGCACATCGTCGCCCAAGGCGGTCGTGCCTCCCGCAGCCGCAAGCATATCGCTTACGCGGGTATTGAGTGTTTCCAAAGGAAAGCGGCCTGGTTTGCTGACTTGCCCCAGAACCGCCACCTGACTACCCCGGACCTGCCGGAGAACGATGTTCACTTGCGGAACCTTGACGAAACCGCCGGTGCGCAAGGCATCGGCGATTTTTTTCTCTGCTTCGGAAATAGTTAACCCACCAAGCTGGAGGGTTCCTACTAGGGGATAGCTGATGACTCCGGTTTCTGAGACACGGGCGTCCACGGAAAGGTCAGGACTCTGGTACACCTGAACGCCAATTGAATCGCCCGCACCCAAGCGGTAATCTTGCTGGGTTTGCGCTGCCGCAGCTACCGCCGCCCCCCCCGCTGGAGAAGGCTGGCTCGACTGTGAAAATGCAGTCAAGGCAAAAAGGAAGAAAAAAACCGAAGCAAGAGAGCGAATGAAGATATTCATCGTTGCGCCTTTGGATGAACTATGAAAATGAAGTTACATCTTAAGTTGGCAGGTGAAACATCTGCAATAGCCCTTTCTTCCTAATGCTTCAGCTGTTTACAGAAAAAGCAGCATAAAACGTTCTCAATAATTCTTTGCAAAAAACCAATTTTTACCTGTAATCATTTATATGATAAAACTGATAAAATTTAAAACAGTTTCTTTTGCTACAAACAGCCTATAACTTTAATCATTGAATCAAATCTAAAAACAGGTTCAATTTTTAATTAATTAATCGCCAGAAAACTTTTAAGACAAGTTCAGTCTCTTCAAATGGGCAAGATACATTAAAAAAGCTTCCCGCTCTTTTTTGCAGGAACCTTTGTTTTTAATGGTGGCTAAAAGATGCTTTGCATTCGCCCGCTTCATCCATGGCTTTTGAGGTCCGACAAAATGAACAACATGCACGTCTTTTAAGTTGTTATCAACCTCGCCAGACATCTGGTAACCATGTCGATCAATATAAGCATCAAGATCAGAGAAAAAAAGATTGTAGCCACCATCAAGATGGAGATCCTTACGATCAGGCCAGTCGGAATAGTAAGCATTGATAATATCCTGATCACCTATTTTATTACTGCCAAGTGCGCTCACCTCCTGTAAAGCACGATCTACCACTCCAGTCATTTTTTCGGGAAGTTGATTCTCGGGCTCAATTACCATGAGACCTGAATTGAGTCGTGTCCAGTCAGGATGCTCCAGCTGACCAGCGGCCACAGCAGAGAGATGAGATTTTTCAAATAGCTCATCAATATTTTTCAGGACGATCATGTCGCTGTCAAGGTAAACGAGCTTGGCAAAGCTTGTTAGTCCAAAAAGATGAATCTTGTCAAAAGTATTCCCCCAATGCCCAGAGTTTTCCTTGAAAGTCAGCGGTATTTTTACAGGCAAGGGAAGCCTCACAACATACATGCCTCTGTCTCTCAATTTAGCATCGACCTCCGGAGGAATACTCGAAGAAATTGCAACCCAAAAAGGATAGGAAGAATTGGTACGCTTCACCGAATCGTGCAACACAATCACACCCGGCAAATAGCTCATGGTACTCAACAAAGTTATATAAGCTTTCATTGTTTGTATGTTGCACGTCAAATTAGAGATTTGACTAAAAAAAATGCAACACCAAGCAACAGGAGAAAATATTAAATTCGTGATAGGTAACAATCTTCAGTCCAAAAATGACTATTGCCTGGAACTGTCAGTCTTAGACTAAGACTGACAGTTCCAGGCAATTAATAATTATTGGTTGAAAAATGCAGGTGAATAATTATGAATCGAGCAGAAAGTTAAAAGCTTGCCAGAACTGAAAGGTTAGCACCGTGACTTTTGTAGTCAGCCCCGGACTCATTGGATTTACGCCGGTCTGTGAATACAGAAGTCGTAACTTTGACTGCGCGAATCACTTCCCACTCAAATCCCAGTATGGCTAAATCGGTGGTATCGCGACGATTCGTTGCAACAAAGCCAGGCAAAGGGCCTTTGTAATTTCGCACGCCATGGTCATAACGGAATTTGACTGCTGTTTTTTCTGTAGGCTTCCAGGTTGGAGCGATAAAAAATCGATTCCCCTGAAAGTAACTTATATTGTTGGTTTGGTAATCTCCCAACTCCCGCACCACCCCCCCATTAACAGTGGTCTTTCCGGTTGCCATCCAGGTGGCTTCAAGCTGGCCAACGAATCCAGAAAAATCTCTGGCTGCAAGTCCATCATGCGCCCGGTCGAAATAAGCAAGCCGGGATTGAATAGTCGTTTTCCCAGTGATTGGCCAGACAAGCTTGAACTCATGCTCGCGGTCCTTGAATTCGCTGGCAAATGTAGAAGATGAAACCCGGTTTGGATATTCACCTTGCCCCTGCTTCAGGCGATAGGCGAACGAACTGTCTGACGCAAACACGTATCTGACGCCAGCTTCTACTCCGCGGACCTTTGAATCACCTTCAAACGTAAAAGCCTGGCTGTTCGAACTGCTGCGCTCGAAAACACCCCCCAGAACACGCCATGGACCGTCAATTGCATATTCAGCATCCAGCAAGGTCAAGCGATCGGTTCGGCGATTGAGCTGTCCCTGATTTTGCACATCGGCGGTATTGTCGGTGTACTCCTGCCGATCTGTTGTTAAATTTCCATACAACGCTGGCGTGACACTCCAACGCCATGCGGCTGCATAATTTACGGCCGTAAAGTCAAGCCTTGAGAAATTCTTGTAGCTATAACGGTTGGCATTAACATCAAGCTCAAACCGCTGCAAACCGTAGCTCTTGTCGATTTTCGCGCCAATTGTTGTGACGCCAAAATGATCTGAACGCGAAGGCGAGCCAATGACTGCCTGGCTATCAACGGAATCAGACAAACGAAACACGTTGCTGTCGTATTGCCAGGTTTGGCCGACCCTGAACTGGAATGTGTCCAATTCATCAGCTTGCACGTCTAAAGTCATTACGCCTGCCAGAGCCAAATTCAATACCAGCAATTTACGAATCAACATTAATAGCATCCTATTTCAGGAGAAATTTAAGAAAACTCAAGACAAGCCAGAGTGCAACCGAGTTGTCGCATAGTTACACCTATTACGATCTTAACCTTAATTTAATGATCTCAGCAATAGTTCTTTTGATCCATTGAAAATTATTCTTCAATACGCTGCACTGTCCTTGAAGACCAGCCGGATGGTCTTCAGGACAATGAAAAGATCCAGTTGCAAGGACCAGTTTCTCAAATATTCGAGATCATAATCAATTCGCGCTTGCATCTTGTCCAATGTCTCGGTTTCTCCGCGATACCCGTTTACCTGAGCCCAGCCGGTAATCCCCGGCTTGACTTTGTGCCGCACCATATAACCCTTGATGAGGGTTCTGTACATCTCGTTATGCGCGACTGCATGGGGTCGCGGACCCACGATGCTCATTCGTCCTTGCAACACGTTGAAAAACTGCGGCAATTCGTCCAGAGAAGTCCTTCGCAGGATCGCACCCAGCTTTGTGATGCGTTGGTCATTTTTTTTCGCCTGCTGAATGACACCGCCGTCTTCCGCCACGGCCATTGACCGAAACTTAAAGACGAGGATTTGCTCACCATCAAGGCCATACCGGCGTTGCTTGAAGATAGCGGGTCCTGGGGAACCCAGCTTGACCATGATGGCAATAAGAATCATGACCGGAGAAACAAGCACAAGAATGAGCAAGGACAGGACGATGTCGCTTGCACGCTTCAAAATCCCATTGAGACCCCTGAATGGTGTATCACAGACAGAGATCACGTTGACACCGCATACCGAGTCGCTTCGCCCTTGAATCAGGTCCGTGATGAACATGTCCGGAACAAAATAAATAGAAGCTGTGGTGTCCTTGAGGTCATCAAGAATTTGCAAAACCCGTGGACGTGCAATCATGGGCAGGGACAGGTAGATGTACTGAATCCGGTACTTTTTGACATAACCGGCAAGCTCATCTATTTTTCCCAAAAGCTTGTAGTTGCCCTGTTCGTCCCGCCTTACTTCACTGCGATCGTCAAAAAAGCCTCGTATTTCCATACCCGAATAAGCAGAGTCGCTGATATTCTCGGCTAGCGAAACGCCCTGAGTGTTCATGCCGACGATAACGACCCTCTGGGCAGGGCCTTGCATTTTCAACAGTTTGGCGGTGGTTGCACGAAGCGTCAGGTTTCCAGCGATCTGGGCAAGCGGGGCAATCCATAACCAGTTAATGGTGGCACCTACCGGAAATCTGAAAAGATAATCGGTTGCAAACCCCACCAGAATCAAAAGCCCGGCGATCCAGAACCAGTGGAACAAAATATTGAAAATCATCCGCTCCACGGACAATCTCAATCGCGAGGCACCAGGAAATGTCAGGGAAAAAACAACCACCGAAAGAATCAGATAGGGCGGATTGATCGATCCCTCAAAATAAAATGCCAGAACCCAGAGCGATAAAATTAAAATAGCTGGATCAAGAGCGCTTTCAATCATTCTAAAAAGATAGCTTCTGCCCAGACCCGAGCGTGGCTCCCGGTTATTTTTCCAGGCAGCAGCCGACTTTGTCCCATGAATTTCAACCATTAAAGGTTACCCCGTTAATTTTTGAAACGGCCTGGGCACGATTGAATACATTTAATTTCTGAAAAATCCTCTGCATGTGATTTTTTACCGTAAACCCACTGATATTCAAAATACTTCCAATTTCGGAATTAGTTTTTCCCATGGCGACCCAGTCCATGATCTGGATTTCACGATCGCTCAGGCCAAAGGCTTCGTCCTGGCCGACCCGAAGGGATTTCGGAAAGGGTTTTTGCTGCTGCGGCAGCTGGGTCACCTGGCGCAATGCGCTGTCGATCACCGGCATCAGCACTTTAATGGCGGTGCTGGCAGGCTCCGGCGGAATGGCCTGGCTGCTGAGCAGGACGTAGAGGCACTCACACTGAGCGCGTTCGTCGCGCATGCCGTGAATCAGTCCCCAACGCATGTTGCGCAAGGCGCTGCTGAATGAACCGGGCAGGCTGGCGTTGCCCAGAAGGTATTCAAAGTTGCGAAAGTCCAAGCTGCTTGGCTGCCTGCCTCCGAAAACCCAGCTTTCGTGGAATTTTCCCAACAAAAACGGCAATCCATCAGTGCCAACGGCGTAGGAACGCACGCCCGGCAGCCTAGACACGATGTCGTGCCGGATTGAGCCTTCCTGAAAATTTCCCCATCCCGCAAGCAAAATCTCGTGGGGCATGCATTGCTGAACGTCGCCCTGCAACCATTGAAGTAGGTCGATGTGTCGTCGAATGGCCGCGGCACCTTCGATCAGCTTGAGATAGTGCCCGGAATCGCCAGACACAGGAGTCATATGACTCTGCATTTTTTCTTCCCCTTGAGTATGTTTCGTCGTCTGCGATGCCGATAGCATCGATGAAATGCGGAGCCTTGAGGCGACTTTATATCAAGCCTGCGCACAGGACGTACAACAATTTACAAGGCGTCAAGCATGCCGCAACGGGCCGGGAAACTTCTCCCGAATTGTCCACGTTACTTGTCATCCAAAATCTGCAGATGCATGTAACAACATTGGAACGACTCCATTTGCAGGGCATCAACTGCTTGCGTAACCACGAAATTAGCGGGTTTTTGAGCGAAAACCTGCGCGCGTCAGGACAAGGCCTGCAGCAAGAATGAAAATTCTTGCGGCGCATTGTCGTAATCGAAAAACTTTTGCGACCCATCACCAGCACATCATTCTTGGCGACATTTACGGCGGCATTTTCACGCCGACCGAAGCCGCAACCGTCACGGTGTTTTATGCCATGGTGGTCGGCTTAGTGATTTACCGCGAAATTTCGTGCTGGTGATTCTGGCCTGCCTGATGGTGATAGCCTATGTGCCGCAGTTGTTGCTGGCATTGCGTGACCTGTTGTAGGCCAAATAGAACCTTCGAAAGCGCGGCGTTGCTCGGCTACACTTAAAAGCGTCAGGAGAGAGTTTTCCCAGAGAAAACCGCCGAAGGCGCATGCGCCACCCCCAATGGTGGACTGAACGCTCAGGCAAAAGGACTGGCAACCGCCCCGCTGTATCGACACTGCAGGGCGTTCCCTACTGGAGAGAGGCCGTTGTCAAGGCGGTCCACCGAAGGAGCAAACCTGCATCGCCAGGCGAATCTCTCAGGTAAAGAGGACAGCAGGGGCAGCCCATGGTTTTTGGCCATGGATTCATGTTTGCCCCTGGAGAATGCCATGTCCGTTGCCCCGTCAGCCCCCTTGCTCAACACGCCGCTGAATGATTTGCATGTGGAACTTGGCGCCCGCATGGTGCCGTTTGCAGGTTATTCCATGCCGGTGCAATACCCGGCCGGCCTGATGGCCGAGCACCTGCACACCCGCAACGCCGCCGGCCTGTTCGACGTGTCGCACATGGGCCAGTTGCGGCTGGTAGGGCCGGACGCAGCCGCCGCCTTTGAAAGCTTGACGCCGGTGGACGTGATCGGGCTGGCGCCGGGCAAGCAGCGCTACGGCCTGCTGCTGAACGACGACGGCGGCATCATCGACGACCTGATGTTCTTCAACCGCGATTACGCCAACGGCGGCGACATCTTCGTCATCGTCAACGGCGCCTGCAAGGCGGGCGACATCGCCCATATCCAGGCCAACATCGGCCAGCGCTGCGATGTAATTCCCATGCCCGAGATGGCGCTGCTGGCGCTGCAGGGGCCGCAGGCGGTCACCGCCCTGCAGCGCCTGGCGCCCGGTGTTGAGCAGTTGGTGTTCATGACCGGAGGCCGCTTCAACGTCGCGGGCTGCGACTGCTTTTTGACCCGCAGCGGCTACACCGGCGAGGACGGCTTTGAAATCTCTGTGCATGCCTCAGAGGCCGATACGTTGGCGCGCGCGCTGCTGGCCCAGCCTGAAGTCAAGCCGGTCGGCTTGGGGGCGCGCAACTCGCTGCGGCTCGAAGCCGGCCTGTGCCTGTACGGCAACGACATCGACACCACGACCACGCCGGTCGAAGCCAGCCTGAACTGGGCAATTCAGAAAGTCCGGCGCAGCAACGGCGCGCGGGCGGGCGGATTTCCCGGTGCCGACAAAATCCTGTCCCAGCTGGACAACCCGGCCACCTTGACGCGAAAACGCGTCGGTTTGACGGCGCTGGAACGCATTCCGGTGCGCGACCACACGGCTCTGCACAGCCTGGATGGCGCGCCCATAGGCGAAGTCACCAGCGGCCTGTTGGGCCCCACGATCAACCAGCCTGTCGCCATGGGCTACCTGCAGCCCGATCTGGCGGCCATCGGAACGCGCGTGAATGCCATGGTGCGCGGCAAGCCGGTGCCGATGGAAGTCACGGCGATGCCCTTCGTGCCCACCCGTTATCACCGCGGCTGATTTATCCTTTCCCTTCCTTTTTTCATACACCCTCCTGGAGAACCCGCATGACCGTCAAGTACACCGAAGACCACGAATGGCTCAAGCTTGATGCCGACATTGCCACCGTCGGCATCACCGTTCACGCGCAGGATGCGCTGGGCGATGTGGTGTTTGTCGAACTGCCCGAAGTCGGCGCGACCTTTGCCCAGAAAGACACCGCCGGCGTGGTCGAGTCGGTCAAGGCTGCCGCCGATGTGTACATGCCGGTCAGCGGCGAAGTCATCGAAGTCAACGAAGCCCTGCGCGGCGACCCGTCGCTGGCCAATTCAGACCCGCTGGGCGCCGGCTGGTTTTTCAAGGTCAAGCTTTCAGACGCGTCGCAGCTCGATGCCCTGATGGACGAAACCAGCTATACCGCTTTCTCCGAAAACGCCTGACCCAGGGATCCTGCCATGTTGAAGCCATCCGCCACGCCGCTGGGCGCGCTTGAAAATCCTTCCGAATTCATTGCCCGCCATATCGGCATTGACGATGCCGATGAAGTCCACATGCTCGGCGTGGTCGGCTCGGCCTCGCTGCGCTCGCTGATCGACGGCATCGTGCCGCCCTCGATTGCGCGCAGCAGCCCGATGGCAATTCCGCCGCCTGTGACAGAAGCGGCCGCGCTCAAGCAGCTCAAGGCGATGGCGGCCAAGAACAAGGTGTTCAAGAGCTTCATCGGCCAGGGCTATTACGGCACTTACACGCCCGGCGTGATTCTGCGCAACGTGCTGGAAAACCCCGCCTGGTACACCGCCTACACGCCTTACCAGGCCGAGATTTCGCAGGGCCGCATGGAGGCACTGATCAATTTCCAGACCATGGTCTGCGACCTGACCGGCATGCCGATGGCCAATGCGTCGATGCTCGACGAAGCCACCGCCGCAGCCGAAGCCATGACGCTGGCCAAGCGCAGCGTGAAAAGCAAAAGCAACGTCTTCATCGTCGCCGGCGACTGCCATCCGCAAACCATCGAAGTGATCCAGACGCGCGCCCGGCCGCTGGGCATCGAGGTCAAGGTCAGCAGCCTGTCAAACACCGTGCCGCAGCTCATGGCGCAAGGCAACTACTTCGGCGTGCTGGCTCAGTACCCAGCCACCAGCGGCACCATCCACGACCTGCGGCCGCTGGCGGGCGTGGCGCATGCCAATGGCGCGGCCCTGTGCGTAGCCGCCGACCTGCTGGCGCTGACGCTGCTGGCGCCGCCCGGCGAATGGGATGCCGACATTGTGCTGGGCAGCACCCAGCGCTTTGGCATGCCGATGGGCAATGGCGGCCCGCATGCGGCCTACCTGGCCTGCCGCGACGAATTCAAGCGCTCGCTGCCCGGCCGGCTGGTTGGCGTCAGTGTCGATACCCATGGCCACCCGACCTACCGGCTGGCGCTGCAAACGCGCGAGCAGCACATCCGCCGCGAGAAAGCCACGTCCAACATCTGCACCGCGCAGGTGCTGCCCGCCGTGATGGCCAGCATGTACGCGGTCTACCACGGCCCGCAAGGCTTGAGGCGGATTGCCGAGCGCGTGGCCACCTACACCGCGATTTTTGTCCATGGCCTGCGCGAAATGGGCTATGACATCACCAACAAGGGCGCTTTTGACTCAGTGACGGTCAAGACCGGCGACGCTACTAATTCAATAGCTGATCGCGCCCGCCAGTCGGGCGCAAACCTGCGTTTTCGCTTAAAAAATCACCTTGGCGTGTCGCTCGACGAGACCACCAGCCGCAGCGACATCGAACTGCTCTGGTCGTTTTTTGCCAAGCCCGGCCAGACCGTGCCGGTGGTGAGCCGCTTCGAGCCGGGCATCGCGACCCTGATCCCGGCCGAGCTGCGCCGCACCAGCGACTTCCTGACGCATCCGGTGTTCAACACCCACCACAGCGAAACCAGCATGCTGCGCTACATCCGCAAGCTCTCGGACAAGGACCTGGCGCTGGACCGCAGCATGATTCCGCTGGGCAGCTGCACCATGAAGCTCAATGCCACCAGCGAGATGATTCCCATCACCTGGCCCGAATTCGCCAACATCCACCCGTTCGCGCCGCAAGAGCAGTTGCAGGGCTATGCAGAACTCGACCAGCAGCTGCGCGACTGGCTGTGCCAGGCCACCGGGTATGCCGGCATCAGCCTGCAGCCCAACGCCGGCTCGCAGGGCGAATACGCCGGGCTGCTGGTCATCAAGGCCTACCTTGAAGCCAACGGCCAGGGCCACCGCAACATCTGCCTGATTCCGTCGTCGGCCCACGGCACCAACCCGGCCAGCGCCCAGATGGCCGGAATGACGGTGGTCGTGACGGCCTGCGATGCACAGGGCAACGTGGACATGGCCGACCTGAAGGCCAAGTGCGAGAAGCACAGTGCCAACCTGGCCTGCGTGATGATCACCTACCCCAGCACCCACGGCGTGTTTGAAGTCCACGTCAAGGAACTGTGCCAGCTGGTGCATTCGCACGGCGGGCGCGTCTATGTCGATGGCGCCAACATGAACGCGCTGGTCGGCACGGCCGCGCCGGGCGAATTCGGCGGCGACGTGAGCCACCTTAATTTGCACAAGACCTTCTGCATTCCGCACGGCGGCGGCGGACCCGGCGTCGGTCCGGTCTGCGTCGTGGCCGATCTGGTTCCTTACCTGCCCGGCCATGCCACGGCGGGTATTCATGTCAACGGCGTCGGCGCGATTTCAGCCGCGCCGCTGGGCAATGCCGCCGTGTTGCCAATCAGCTGGATGTACTGCCGCATGATGGGACCCGAAGGACTAAAGCAGGCGACCGAAGTGGCGATTTTGAGCGCCAACTACATCAGCGCGCGCCTGAAAGACCACTACCCGACGCTGTACGCCAGCGAAAACGGCCATGTCGCGCACGAGTGCATCCTGGACCTGCGCCCGCTGAAAGATACCAGCGGCGTAACGGCCGAAGACGTCGCCAAGCGCTTGATGGACTACGGCTTTCATGCGCCGACGCTGAGCTTTCCGGTGCCCGGCACGCTGATGGTCGAGCCGACCGAAAGCGAAAGCCTGGCCGAGCTGGACCGCTTCATCAACGCCATGATCGCCATTCGCGAAGAAATTCGCCAGGTCGAAAACGGCCACTGGCCGCAGGATAACAACCCCTTGAAGCATGCGCCACACACGGCGGCCAGCCTGCTGGGCGCCGACTGGGACCGGCCGTATTCCCGCGAAACCGGCGCCTTCCCGCTGGCCAGCCTGAAGGCGGTGAAATACTGGCCGCCGGTCGGTCGGGTGGACAATGTCTATGGCGACCGCAACCTGTCGTGCAGTTGCATTCCGGTGGCCGACTACGCCTGAACCCGCATGCCTCCCTCTCCTTCTGGGAGAGGGCCGGGGTGAGGGCCAGCGGTGGCCGCAACGGCAATTCCACCTCACTCCATCCACCCTTCACAGAAAACTCCCATGAAATCAACACTCTCCCTGCTCGCCCTCGCCGCTTTTGCCGCCAGCGCCTTCGCCGTCGCACCGCCCGAAACCCTGCCTTCGGGCGTGAAGATCGTCCACACGGTTGATGGCACGGGAGCTCAACCCAAGGCCTCAGACACGGTCAAGGTTCACTACCGCGGCACGCTGGCCGACGGCAAGGAATTCGACAGCTCGATCAAGCGTGGCACGCCCGCCTCGTTCCCGCTAAACCGCGTGGTGCCGTGCTGGACCGAAGGCATGCAAAAGATCAAGGTCGGCGGCAAGGCGACACTGACCTGCCCACCCGCCACGGCCTATGGTGATCGCGGCGCGGGCAATGCGGTGCCGCCCAATGCCACGCTGACGTTTGAAGTCGAACTGCTGGCCATCGAAAAATAAGCTCCGGGCAGCTGTTCAGTCCTGATGGAGCGCGGCCAGCAGCGCCGCGTCAAAAGCTTCGGCCCGCTCGAACTGGACCCAGTGCCCTGCCCCTTCAACCAGCGTCAGCGCCCTGAAACCGGGCGCCAGCCGCAGAGCCGGCTCCAGCGCCTCCATCTTTCCCCGGTACAGCGCATCTTCAGCGCCGTAAATGGCCTGCACCGGGCATTGCACCTGCGCCAGTGACCGGGCCAGCGCATCGGTGCGTGACAGGCTGCGGCCCTTCATGCGGTCGCGCAGCACATTCGCCACATGCAGGCGCAAGGCCGTTTCGGTGATGGATTCGGGATGCAGCAGCATCAGCGCGGACAGGTTGCTTCGGTGCACTTCATCGCGCTCACCCGCATCGTCAAGATGCCGCCAGGCACGCAGCCGGATGGCTTTTTGCGGCGCAATGCCCAGGCCCGGCGCGCCTACCAGCACCAGCCGCGCCACCCGTGCCGCAAACTTCTCGGCGATGAAACCGGCCACCATGCCGCCAAACGAAAAGCCGACCAGATCGCCAGCCGCATCGCCCAACAGGCACTTCAGGCCTTGCTCCACCAGCTCGGGAAGCGCATCGGCATCCGTGCCGTGCAAGGGCGCGGCAGAATCGCCAAAACCCGGCAAATCAGGCACCAGCACCCAGCGTCTGGCGTCAACGAGCGGCGTAATATTGCGCAGCCAGTGTGTCCAGCTGCCGCTGCCGCCATGCAGCAACACCAGTGGCGCCAGGGCCGGATGGCAAGTGTCCTTGCCCCACAGGTGCCAGACCATGGTGCCCGTACCACAAGGGGTTCGCGCGCGGGTTGCGCTTGTCAGGAGGGCTTGCGCCTCAAGGGGTAGTTCAACAGGCGGTTCAGGCGTCATCGCTGGTTTATACCTGCGCGCCAGCGCCTCAATCGAACAGGCTATCAAAGCCATCGCCGGGTTCAAAGCGCTGGTTGCGGTAATACAGCCGCGTCGGGCCGGGCATGGCCAGCTCGCGTACCGGGTGGCGCACATCGCCCGGATAGCAAATCACCCGGCCCCCTTCCAGATCAAACGGCTCGGGCTGGATAAGCGGCGGCAGGCGGCTGCGCGCCTGTGTCAGCACGCTGTCCACGCTGGCATGGCGCGACAGGTGCGCCAGGCTCATGATCTGCGGCGGCGCCAGCGCGATCTGGCCATCCCAGTACTGCTGCAGCGCCATACGCGGACTGAGCCAGATGCTGTCGGTGGTTTCATGGTTGTCATGCACCGCCACCTGCCCGGCGGGAACAGCCGACACGAAAAAGCGGGTGTCGAAGCGCTTGCTCATGACCGAGGGCGCTGTCGGCGTGATCCAGCGCGACCAGGGCACCAGGCTGCGGGTTTGCAGGCGCAGCGACATCCGGGCCAGCACCGCGTTGAAACCGTGGCCTTCGCGCAGCAGCGCGGCCACCCGCGCCGTGTCAATGTCCTGCGCGCCCAAGCCCTGCGCAAACAGCACGCCCGACTCTTCAAAAGCTTCCCGCATGGCCGCCACGTACAGCCCGCCCGCCGTGCGCTCGTCGATGTCGGCCTCGTTCAGGCCGGCATGCAGCACCGGCAAAGGCTGGTCCAGATGCGCGATATCCAGTTCGGCATCAGCCGCATCGACCTTGCCGCCCGGAAACACATAGGCGCCACCCAGCACGTCGGACAAGGTGTGGCGTTTCATCAAAAACACCTCCAGGCCCGCAGCCGCATCGCGCAGCAGGACCACCGTGGCGGCCGGGCGCAGGGGCGTGGTGACGACTTCCAGATTCAATTCCATGCGCTGCTTTCATTGGGACGCCGCACGGTCCAGTCCGTGCGGCCAGGCTGCAGAGGCTATCAGAAGCGCAAGGGAATCAGTCGCGCCCGGCCTGGAAACAGGCGCGGTCCATGAGGCCCAAGTGGGCGACGACCAGCGGCGCCAACTCCATCGGGTCCGGCTTATCGCGCGGCAGGTCGATGTGGCCGCAGACATCACGCAGGCAAAGGCCGCACGAACGGAGTCAATTTTATTTGATCAAATATGCCTCTAGCGCATATATATCGGGCACCTGCAGCTATCAAATAAATAGCTTTCATCTCCACTATTCCTTGTTCACCTTGCCACGCAGTTCCTTGGTGGCCGAGCGCTGGCTCTTGCCTTCGAGCCGGCGCTGACGGGAACCATAGGTGGGTTTGGTGGCGCGCCGGGCTTTGGGCGGGTTGGAAACGCCATCGATCACCTGCTGCAGGCGCGCCAGCGCATCGGCGCGGTTCATTTCCTGGGTGCGGTGCTGCTGCGCCTTGAGCACCAGCACGCCTTCCTGGGTGATGCGGCTGTCGCTCAGGCACAGCAGGCGTTCCTTGATCCCGTCGGGCAGCGACGAGGCCTTGATGTCAAAGCGCAAATGCACGGCGCTGGAGACTTTATTGACGTTCTGCCCGCCCGCGCCCTGCGCCCGGATGGCGCTGAGCTCGACTTCGCGCTCATCAATCAGAAACTTGTGAATCACGGGCATGCAGGTTTTCTTCCGGTGGTTACGTCAACGCCTGCACGGCGACGGTCTGGTCGCTGGCTATCGAGCGCCGCACGGCTTGGACGGTGCGCAGGCGTTGCAGGGCGTCGGCCACGGTGATTATCGGCGCAGCCTGACCGACGATCAGATCGCAAAAATGACCGCGTTGCGCGGTCAGCGGATCGACACCCTTACACGCCAGTCGGTCTGAATGGCAAGCCATGTCGCTACTTATTTAATAGCTGCTTACGCTTTCCAGTAGTGCGCAAACGGCCTATTTCATCACTAATTCATGGTTTTCAGCGCTCAAGCGCCCACGCTGCCGGTCACCGGCAGCACGATGCCGGTGATGTAGCTGGCGCACACCGGCGAGGCCAGGAACACATAGGCGGGCGACAGTTCCTCGGGCTGCGCCGGGCGCTTCATGTCGGTGGCCGCGCCGAATTTCTGGATCGATTCAGCATCCTTGTCCGCCGGGTTCAGCGGCGTCCAGACCGGGCCGGGCGCCACCGCATTGACGCGAATCCCCTTCTCGATCAGGTTGCTGGCCAGCGCCTTGGTGAAGGCATGGATCGCGCCTTTAGTCGCCGAATAATCGAGCAGCTGTGCGCTGCCCTCCAGCCCCGTGACCGAGCCGGTGTTGATGATGCACGACCCGCGTTGAAGGTGCGGCAGCGCGGCCTTGGCCATGTGGAAATAGCCGTAGACGTTGGTGCGCAGGGTTTCGTCGAAGCGCTCTTCGGTGATGTCTTCAAGCGAATCGGCATGCGCCTGGAAGGCGGCGTTGTTCACCAGGATGTCGAGCTTGCCGAATTCGCTGACGGTTTTTTCGACCACCTTGCGGCAGAAGGCCGCGTCCTTCACATCGCCGGCCATCAGCAGGCAGCGCCGGCCCTCGGCCTCGATGCAGCGTTTGGTTTCCTCGGCATCGGCATGTTCGTTCAGGTAAAAAATCGCCACGTCGGCGCCTTCCCGGGCAAACAGCACCGCCACCGCCCGGCCAATGCCCGAGTCGCCGCCGGTCACCAGCGCGGTCAGCCCTTCGAGCTTGCCGCTGCCCTTGTAGCCTTCGGCCATGAACCGGGGCTGCAACTGCATGTCGGCTTCAAGCCCCGGTTTTTCGAGATGCTGCGCGGGGAGCGGCGGCTCGGGCTGCTGGGTCGGGCCGGCCTGGACGGGTGGCTTCTTGCTTTCTGCGCCACCGTCTTTTTCGGATTTCGCGGCGTCCTTGCCGTCTTGTTGCTGCTGGATGCTGCGCTGCTTATAAACGACGGCCTGGGCGCCGTCGTCCGGCAGTGAGCGCGATGGGGTGTTTGCCATGAATGCCTCCTGAATGATCAGAAGGCTCAGTCTACGGCGCTGATTTTTTCCGTGCTGTAGGCAAATTCCCCGCTTCGGCCCCAGAACCGCCAGCGTGGGCGGGTGCGCAGCCCGCCCGCTCAGGCCTGGGGGCGCATGATGTCCGGCGTGCCGACCTTCACATCGCCGCACTGCGCGCGCTGGCGCAGCGCATGCTCCATGACGACCAGCGCCAGCATGGCCTCGGCAGTTGTTTCAAACGCCCGCATAGGAATGTTTGATTGGGCGACTGATTGGCAGTCCTACAGGGAAGCGAAAATGAGCGAACAAAGCCCTATTTGCTGACTTTAGCTGGCGTTTTTTTTTCAGTTTTGGCTGCTTTCTTAAAGTCTTCGGCACTGGGCGCGTCTTTACTGCCTGACTTGTTCATATGCTCGCCACTGCCGCTGGCAATGCGTTCTTGTTTTGCGTGAATATTGGCGTAAAGGCCGGATTTTTTAGCGGTCATGAAATACTGCTGATTCCAGTTACGGGTGGCTGCGATAGCAACCTATAACCCGTCACAAATTAAATGCCGCAAACCACATGCACGGCCGTGGTCGTAGTGGCTGTCGCGGTGTAGGTGAACGCCTTGTGCGTCCTTGCGCTGGGGCAATTGTTGCGGTAACTTGGCAAGCATGAAGCCCGGCTCTGCCTTGCAATCCATCGACATGCCCGAGGGCTTGCTGTATGCCAGCGACCAAATGCCCGGCTTTACCCGCACAAAGCGCGGTAAAAATTTTGTTTATCGGCAGGCCAATGGCCAACAGCTGCGCGACGTCAAACATCTGGCGCGGATCCAGAAACTGGCGATTCCGCCGGCCTACACCGCGGTCTGGATTTGCCCACACCCGCAAGGCCATATTCAGGCCACGGGGCGTGATGCGCGGGGCCGCAAACAGTACCGCTACCACGCCGATTGGCGACTGGTCAAAAGTGAAACCAAGTTTGACCGCCTGCCCGAATTCGGTGCTGCATTGCCGAGCATTCGGGCCAAAGTCAAACGCGACCTGGCTGCTAGTACGGGCGCGGACGCCCAGCGCGGTACCGTTTTAGCCGCAATAGTGCGCTTACTCGACACAACTTTAGTGCGGGTGGGCAACGACGCATACGCCCGCAGCAACGGCTCTTTTGGCTTGACCACACTGCGCAAACGCCATGTTGATGTTCAAGGCAGCCAGTTGCGCCTGCGCTTTCGCGGTAAAAGCGGTGTCCAGCACGACGTAACGCTTGCGGACCCGCGTGTCGCACGTATCGTACGCCGCTGCCAGGCGCTGCCCGGGCAGGAATTGTTCCACTGTGTAGATGATAAAGGCGAGGTGCAAAGCGTCGGCTCATCGGATGTCAACGCTTACCTGGAGGCCGCTTGCAAAGGAAAATTTACCGCTAAAGACTTCCGCACTTGGCACGGCAGCGTGCTGGCTTTGCGGCTGTGGCGCAAGCTTGGAGAAGCGGAGCAGCTACAGCCCACCGCTGCCCAGGCAAACCGGCTGCTGGCTGAAGTGGCTGACCTGCTCGGCAACACGCTAGCGGTATGCCGAAAATCGTATGTGCATCCGCGCGTGTTGGCGTTACTTGCGGGCGAACCTGAAAGTCGTAAAACTTCAGCAGGCGCGACCAAACGCAAGGCGGGGCTGACGGCAAGTGAACAAGATTTTTTAGCGCTGCTGGCGGGTAGCAATTAATTTGCATGTGGTCTCTGAGGTACTTTTCTGCAACTCGATGCGGCGGTGCGGAACATAAGCAAGCCGGGGAGCAGGTCTCCGTTGGCAGATTTGTTACATGGTGAAATCACCCCCGGGGCCCATGCCACATCGGATGCTGCCCTGAGGGTCGCTATTCGGGCGACCAGTGGCAGCGTATGGCACCCGGTGGGAACTTGCCGAATGGGGCTGGGCGCCGATGCGGCGGTGGACGCGGCGTTCAGAGTTCACGGCCTGCGCAACCTGCGTGTGATGGACGCGTCGGTGATGCCGCAGATCACCTCGGCCAACACAAACTTGCCAACCATCATGCTGGCGGAAAAAGCGGCTGACATGGTTTCAGGCCGGTCTGCCGCCCGCTGAGTAAACCATTCCCAGCCCCATGTTTGAATCCCTTCGCAGTCACGCCTATGTTTACCCCATGCGTCTTGTTGCTGCTGGATGCTGCGTTGCTTGTCAACGACGGCCTGGGCGCCGTCGTCCGGCAGTGAGCGCGATGGGGTGTTTGCCATGAATGCCTCCTGAATGATCAGAAGGCTCAGTCTACGGCGCTGATTTTTTCCGTGCTGTAGGCAAATTCCCCGCTTCGGCCCCAGAACCGCCAGCGTGGGCGGGTGCGCAGCCCGCCCGCTCAGGCCTGGGGGCGCATGATGTCCGGCGTGCCGACCTTCACATCGCCGCACTGCGCGCGCTGGCGCAGCGCATGCTCCATGACGACCAGCGCCAGCATGGCCTCGGCAATCGGCGTGGCACGAATACCGACGCAGGGGTCGTGCCGGCCCCGGGTAGCCACTTCGGCCGGCTGGCCGTGGATGTCGATGGACTGGCGCGGCGTGATGATGGAACTGGTCGGCTTGATGGCGATCGACACTTCCAGGTCCTGGCCGGTGCTGATCCCGCCGAGCACGCCGCCGGCATTGTTCGACAGGAAGCCTTCGGGCGTCAGCGAATCGCCGTGGGTGGTGCCGCGCTGCGTCACGCTCGCAAAACCGGCGCCAATCTCCACGCCCTTGACGGCGTTGATGCCCATCATGGCAAAGGCGATGTCGGCATCCAGCTTGTCAAACAGCGGCTCGCCCAGGCCGACCGGCACGCCAGAGGCCACCACGCGGATGCGCGCGCCGCAGGAATCGCCGGCCTTGCGCAGGGCGTCCATGTAGTTTTCAAGGTAGGACACGTCGGCCATGGGGGCAAAAAAAGGGTTGCGGGCTACAAAATCCCAGGACTCGAACGGAATCACGGCCTCGCCGATCTGCGCCATGCAGCCGCGAAAAGTGGTGCCGTATTGCTCCAGCAGCCACTTCTTGGCCACCGCGCCGGCCGCCACCATGGGCGCCGTCAGCCGCGCGGACGAGCGGCCACCGCCGCGCGGGTCGCGCAGGCCGTACTTGTGCAGGTAGGTGTAGTCGGCATGGCCGGGCCGGAAGGTTTCCAGGATGTTGCCGTAGTCCTTGCTGCGCTGGTCGGTGTTTTTGATCAGCAGGCAGATCGGCGTGCCAGTGGTCTTGCCTTCGTAAACACCCGACAAAATTTCGACCGCGTCAGGCTCGTTGCGCTGCGTGACGTGGCGGCTGGTGCCGGGCCGGCGCCGGTCCAGGTCGCCCTGAATGTCGGCTTCGCTGAGCAGCATGCCCGGCGGGCAGCCGTCGATCACGCAGCCAATGGCCGGGCCGTGGGATTCACCAAAGTTGGTGACTGCGAAAAGATTTCCAAAGGTATTGCCGCTCATGGCGGGCATTATCCTTTATGGGTTTGGGTAGGTTCAGCCGGAGCATCAGAAAGGCAGCAGCCTGTTCTAAGCATAGGGACGAGCCGGCATGGCTGACTGGCTGTATTGCAGCGTGAGCGGTCGTTGGTGCTTAGACAATGAACTTCCGGTATCGGCCAGAAGCTGCCGATCGCTTCAGGAAGAAGCGGACACACAACATTCGAGCTAACGGTCTGCGGAGGCAAGCGCCGTAAAGTCCGGGCTGCAATGATGCGCCATGTGCCTCAACCTGGGTTTACGGCGCGGCTCCAGTGGAGCGAGAGATTAGGCGTCACAGTGGACTACCATTCCATATTCGCCGCCCGATCAACCTGACGGATGAGCCCATTGACGAAGGACTCCATTTCGGCAGCAGATCTCATCGCATTTGTGTACGTTCCGTCGGCCGCATGCGTCAGGATGCTCGGAAGGCCGCTTGACAGGTAGTGTTGTGCTGGTGCGCAAGGGCCTGACCACAAAAACTGCAAGAACTGTTCGATTTGGTCAATGGCAGTTCTTTCTTCGAACGGCGGGCGGCCACTTAGACTGAATTTATGGCGATGTTCGCTGGTAAGGAGCACTGGTACAGCTCCGGCCCCAGTATGAAAGCTGAAGGCCTCGCCGCGCTTCCCGAAGGCGCCATGGGCTACAAAGTTTCGCACCTGAGCGCGAAGATCTAGAAGAGTGTCGTAATGCAACTTTGTTTGATCTTCGGCGACATTCAGCGCGGCTTTGAACTTTGTTTTCCAGTCTGCTGCTGCGAGCCGAGCAACATCGCTACCAGTCTTCAGCTTACCCTGCAGAACCGACAAGTGGATGAACGCATGCTCCGTCCAACTAAAAAAGGCCTCGATTGCCGCTTGAGCGTTCCATCTTGCTTCGCTGAGTAGGGCCTGCGAAGGAAAGAACACACTGGTTAACTTCACGTCTG
This sequence comes from Polaromonas sp. DSP2-3-2b2, assembly GCF_049895905.1. Classification (NCBI taxonomy): domain Bacteria; kingdom Pseudomonadati; phylum Pseudomonadota; class Betaproteobacteria; order Burkholderiales; family Comamonadaceae; genus Polaromonas; species Polaromonas sp. DSP2-3-2b2. Next base: position 308,253 of record NZ_JAFCTH010000001.1, read on the forward strand.
CACTCGGACTACTTTGGTCCACCACTCTTTGGTCCTGTCTCCGAATCGCTTCTTTGACCAGTCTTCGATACGAGTCTCGAAAGTAGATATAGCGATCAAAAAGTACTTCACTCTTGTTGGCCACGTTCAGATCTGAAGTCGCAACAGCCTGTTGAGCTCTCCACTCGAAGTAGGGTTCGGCAGCCGCGACTGCAATTTTGATTTGATCGGCGATGGCACTTGCGTCTTGCTCCGCTTGATCGGTAGGCGTTCCACTGCTTCTGGCGCTTGGCTCAAGGTTCGGGGCGAAGATTCCGAGCCCCATTTTTCGGTGTTCGATTCCAAACAGTCTTCCGCGGTACCTGATGGGCACAGTCCAAGCAGACTTCTCCCACTGCCCAAGTCTTGGAAACCTGAGCGCGTCAACAAAAAGGAAATAGACGAGATAGTAGGCTGGTAGCTTGTGGCTCGCTTTGGTCCTCGCAGACAGAATCAGGCCCGTTCCTTCATTTTTTGTTTGTGGTGTACCAGCTGGTTCAACGTCGACCAGTGCTCGCTTGGCGGCGTCTATCGCGCGGACAACTTGGGGCGGCAATGCTGGGTTCGGTGTGTTCAATGAGTGGACTTCTGGTAAGCAGGCTGTGCGAATATTTAGGTGCAAATAATCTGCAATCGCAGCACGTTTGCACGGGAGAAACTATAGCCTGCGAACCGGTGGAACTGGTGCACTCGACGGGTAAATCCGGGCTATTGGCTAGCTGAGGAGCGTGCGCCACCGACCGCTTTGGGATGTTATGCCCACCGTCGCCTTCGGGTCGGGAACTGCCGACACTCCAAAAACCTGAAGGACTCTTGCCAGTCTGAAGCCGACCCTGCCAACCGAATACCCGAAAGCAACAGGTTTTCCAGCAGCAGCCTGCCCCGCATAGCAAAAAATTAACTGGAACATTTCCTGCTTTGTGCAGCGCAGCATTCCTTGCTTTAACTTGACCGAACAGGAGCTTCCCATGCTGGACCGCACTGCCACCACGTTTTCGCATGTCAAACCCGGTGACACGCCCTTTTTGCCGGGCGGCCTGCGTAATTTTTTTCTCTATCGCGACCTCGGTATTGCTGGAGCGACCCACGGAAAGGTAATAGCGCACCTTGTCAAGGCGAACATGGCACCAGAAAGCGGCACGGGCTGGCACCGCCATGAGGCGGATTTCCAGATTGTCATCATGATGAAGGGCTTGGCGCGCTTCATGTATGGCGACCAGGACACGCTGGTCGAAGCGGGCGATGTGGTGCATCAGCGGCCCGGCATCAGCCACTACCTGTTCGACTATTCGCCCGACATGGAATACCTTGAAATCGTCTCGCCGGCCGACTTCAAGTCGATTGACGTGGAGCCGGTGTGCCCGATTCCGGCGCCCACGCCGTGGACAAGCTGAAGCGCCAGCCTGCCACCGCCCTGAAGCGGATTCGTTTTAACCAGCAAACGGTTTGATGAGCATCAGCTATTTTGATCTGCTGTCATCCCGGACTTGATCCGGGATCCATCTGCCATGGCTTACTTTTCATGCTACGGAGTCATGGATTGCGGGTCGAGCCCGCAATGACAAACGGGTGTCTGAGCCACATATAACACCACGTAAATATGCCTCTATCGCAGAGCCTGCTTGCATAAGCAGCTATATATTCAATAGCAAGTAATTTCCAGCACCTTGCGCGTCATGGTTGCCAGCCGGGGCACGCTAGAACTCCGCGTCCAGCTCGTCGATGTCCTCGGGCTCTTCCTTGGCCTCGGCCACCCACTCCTTCATGGCCGGCAATGCCATGATGCGCTTGCAGTAGGCGGCGCAGACCTTGTCGATGGCCACGTCGTAGGTCAGGAAGCGCGTGACGACTGGCGCGTACATGGCGTCGGCCAGGCACGGTTTCTTGCCGAACAGGTAGGGGCCGCCGTAGGTGACCAGGCAGTCCTTCCAGATTTCCAGCACCCGGTCGATGTCGCCCTGCGCGCGCGACCAGACCTTGAACCCCGGGAAGTGCGCCTTGAGGTTCATCGGCAACGATGACCTCAGCGAGGCAAAGCCGGAGTGCATTTCGCCGCAGATGGCGCGGCAATGCGAACGCGCCTTGATGTCGGGCGGTAAAAGCTGCGCTTCGGGCCTGATTTCATGCAGGTATTCGCCGATGGCCAGTGTGTCCCACACCTTCAGGCCACGGTGCTCCAGCGAAGGCACGAGCATGCTTGACGACAGCAGCAGCATCTCGGCGCGCATGGCCGGATCGTCGAGCGGGATCACCTTTTCCGTGAACTCCAGCCCCGCCAGCCGGGCCATCAGCCAGCCGCGCAAGGACCAGGAACCATAGTTTTTACTGCTGATCGTGAGGACGGCTTGGGCCATGAAACGCTCCTAAAACAAAGGGTGGGCCGAATTTCTTTGCAAAGGTTGTGCCAGTTGCCTTGCGCGGCCGGCCCAGGCCCAAACCGCTCTGGCGCGCAAATTGCCTGCAAATCAAACATCTCTCAGACAAAACCAGGACACCCACATGCTTTACCAGGCCTACCAGCTCCAGTCCGATCTGATGTCGCCATTTCGCCTGCTGGCCCAAAGCACCAGCGCCGCGATGTGGCTGAACAAGACCGAGGGCAGTTTTTTGCGCAAGTGGTCGGCATCGATGGAGGTGTTCTCGCGCATGCGGCTGACGCATTCACGGCCGGCCTACAACCTTGACTCGGTGAACGTGGACGGCCAGGATGTGCCGGTCACCGAGGAAGCGGTCATGACCATGCCCTTCGGCACGCTGCTGCGCTTCAGGAAGGATGCGTCCATCGACCTGCCCTTCCAGCCGCCGATGCTGCTGGTGGCGCCGCTGTCAGGCCACTTTGCCACGCTGCTGCGCGAAACCGTCCGCACGCTGCTGCAGGACCATGACGTGTACATCACTGACTGGCACAACGCGCGCGATGTGCCGCTGGGCGAAGGCGCCTTTGCGCTGGATGACTACATCGACCACATGATCCGCTTCATTCAGACCATCGGTCCGGGGACGCACGTGATCGCCGTGTGCCAGCCGTGCGTGGCGGCGCTGGCGGCCACGGCCCTGATGGCCGAGGACGATGACCCGGCCCAGCCGCGCAGCCTGACGCTGATGGCGGGCCCGGTCGATTGCCGGGTCAACCCCACCGGCGTCAACACGCTGGCCACCAGCAAGCCGATCGAATGGTTCGAGAAAAACCTGATCAGCCGCGTGCCCCTGCCGCACGCCGGCCAGGGGCGCCGCGTGTACCCCGGCTTTGTGCAGCTCAGCGCATTTTTGGGCATGAACCTGGAACGCCACAAGAAGTCCTTCAAGGACCTGTACCGGCACCTGGTCGAGGGCGATGTGGAAAAGGCCGACGTGATCCGGCTGTTTTATGACGAATACCTGGCCGTGAACGACCTGCCGGCCGAGTTCTACCTGGAAACCGTCGAAAAGGTGTTCCAGACCTACGACCTGCCACTGGGCAAGCTCAGCTACCGGGGGCGGCTGGTCAATCCGGGCGCCATTCGCCATACGGCGCTGATGACGGTCGAGGGCGAGCGCGACGACATCTGCGCCGTCGGCCAGACGGTGGCAGCGCAGGACCTGTGCCCGAACATTCCCCTGCACCGGCGCGTCCACCATGTGCAGATCGGCGTCGGGCATTACGGCGTGTTCAGCGGGCGCAGGTGGAACCAGCAGATTTATCCGCGCGTTCGGGAAATGATCCACGCCAGCACGGCCTGACAGGAAACCAGAAGGCGTCAGGACGGGCGGTTGCGGCCCGCCTCCGGCCATCAGTCGCGGTCGGCGCCCTCTTCGGCAGGCCAGTCGCGGATGTAGGCCTTGAGCATCTTGTTTTCAAAATTCTGGCTGTCCACCACGGCCTTGGCCACGTCGTAAAAGCTGATCACGCCCATCAGCATGCGCTGGCTCATCACCGGCATGTAGCGCGCGTGGCGCTCGAGCATCATGCGGCGCACTTCGTCGATCTCAGTGTCGGGCGTGCAGGTCATCGGATGGTCGTCCATCGCCTTGCGCACCAGCGTGCGGCCGATTTCACCGCCATTGTTCACAATGCAGACAATCACCTCGCGAAAGGTCAGCATGCCGACCAGGTCTCCATGCTCCATGACGACCAGCGATCCGATGTCTTTCTCGGCCATGATGTCGGCGGCCTTGGCCAGCGGCTCGTCAGGCTGGACGGTGTAGAGCGTGTTGCCTTTTACCCGCAGGATGTCTGCTACCTTCATCGTTTTTCCTAGGTGGTCTGACAGCAGCGTCTGCCAGCGTGTGTTGCAGGGGTTCCCACCGCGACGCGGTACGGGTATTCAGCGTGTAAGTCGGCTTTAAATATAGCCCACAATGCCTTCGCCAAGGAGAATGATCATCTCGACTTTATCGGTCCTCGATCCGGCGCATTTCCCCGTGGCCCGAACGCAGCCGCAGGCGCTTGATAAATCAGCTTTTTTGCACTGGAGACTTCACTCATGCCCGGTTACTCAGACCCCGGTTTCGACACCCTGGCGCTGCACGCAGGCGCCAGCCCCGACCCGGCCACCGGCGCGCGCGCCGTGCCGATCCACCTCACCACGTCCTTTGTCTTTGAATCGAGCGACCACGCGGCCAGCCTGTTCAACCTGGAGCGCGCCGGCCATGTCTATTCGCGCATCAGCAACCCGACCAACGCGGTGCTGGAAGAACGCATCGCGGCGCTGGAAGGCGGCATCGGCGCGATTGCCACAGCCAGTGGCCAGGCGGCGCTGCACCTGAGCATTGCGACCTTGATGGGCGCCGGATCGCACATCGTCGCCAGCACCGCGCTGTACGGCGGCAGCCAGAACCTGCTGCACTACACGATGCGCCGCTTCGGCATCGACACCACCTTTGTCAAGCCGGGCGACATCGACGGCTGGCGCGCGGCGGTGCGGCCGAACACCAAATTGTTCTTCGGCGAAACCGTCGGCAATCCGGGCCTGGAAGTGCTGGACATCGGGGCGGTCGCGGCCATGGCCCATGAAGCGCAGGTGCCGCTGCTGGTCGATTCGACGCTGACCTCGCCCTGGCTGATCAAGCCCTTCGAGCACGGCGCCGACCTGGTCTACCACTCGGCGACCAAGTTCCTGAGCGGCCACGGCACGGTGATCGGCGGGCTGGTCGTCGATGGCGGCAGCTTTGACTGGGACCAATCCGGCAAGTTCGCCGAACTGACCGAGGCCTATGACGGCTTTCACAACATGGTGTTCAGCGAGGAAAGCACCGTCGGCGCCTTCCTGCTGCGCGCCCGCCGCGAAGGCCTGCGCGACTTCGGCGCCTGCATGAGCCCGCACACCGCGTGGCTGATCCTGCAGGGGATCGAAACGCTGGGCTTGCGCATGGCGCGGCACATGGGCAACACCGAAAAAATCGTCGCTTTCCTCGCCAGCCATCCCCTGGTGTCGCGCGTCGGCCATCCGATGCTCGAATCGCATGCCAGCCATGCGCTGGCGAAAAAGCTGCTGCCGCGCGGCGCGGGCTCGGTGTTCAGCTTTGACCTGAAAGGCAGCCGAGAACAGGGCAAGGCCTTTGTCGAAGCGCTCAAGGTCTTCAGCCACCTGGCCAATGTCGGCGACTGCCGCAGCCTGGTGATCCACCCGGCTAGCACCACGCATTTCCGCATGAGCGACGAGGCGCTGGCGGGCGCCGGCATCACGCAGGGAACGATCCGCCTGTCCATCGGACTGGAAGACCCGGACGACCTGATCGACGACCTCAAACGCGCGCTGAAAGCCGCTGAAAAGGCAGGTGCGTGATGGAACTCAGCATCAACGGCCACAGCACTTATTGCTACACCGGCGGCAAGGCGTTCGATGCCGCGCAGCCGACCGTCGTCTTCATCCACGGCGTACTGAACGACCACAGCGTCTGGATTTTGCAAAGCCGCTACCTGGCACACCACGGCTGGAATGTGCTGGCCGTGGACCTGCCCGGCCATTGCCGGAGCAGCGGCGACGCGCCCTCTTCTGTCGAGGAAGCGGCCGATTTCATCGCCGCGCTGCTCAATGCGGCGGGCGTGCAGCGCGCCGCGCTGGTCGGCCACAGCTGGGGCTCGCTGATTGCGCTCGAAGCCGCGTCAAGGCTGAAAGAGCGCATCAGCCACCTGGTGCTGGTCGGCACGGCCTTTCCGATGAAGGTCTCACCCGCACTGCTGGACGCGTCGCTGAACGAGCCGATGAAGGCGCTCAAGCTGGTCAACGTGTTTTCGCGCAGCACGCTGGCGCCACCGCCCTCGGCGCTCGGCCCCGGCACTTGGGTGTATGGCGCCAGCATGGCGCTGGGCCGCCGCGTGCTGGCCAGCAACACGAAGGTGAACGTGTTTCACCGGGGTTTCCAGGCCTGCGACCGCTATGCCAATGGCGAAGCGGCAATTAGAGCCATCGCCTGCCCGGTGCTGTTCGTGCTCGGCGCGCAGGACCAGATGACGCAGCCCAAGGCGGCGCAAGGGCTGATCGCTGCGGCGCGCAACGCCGGCAAGAACGTTAAACTGGCCAGCTTGCCCGTCGGCCATCACCAGATGACCGAAGCGCCTGACCAGACGCTGTTCGCGATCCGGGATTTTTTGAAAGCATGAACATGCCCCCGGTCCAAGACACTTCGCCAGACGCGGCCGACATTTCCCGCATCATTGAAATGGCGTGGGAAGACCGCACACCCTTCGAATCCATCGCCATGCAGTTTGGCCTGAACGAGGCGGCGGTCATCATCTTGATGCGCCGCCAGCTCAAGCGCTCGTCGTTCAAGATGTGGCGCGAACGGGTGACGGGCCGGGCGACCAAGCACGCAGCCCTGCGCAGCCCGGACATCACGCGGCACCGCGCACGTCATACCCGCCAGGCATGAACGCCTATGCCCGCAGAAGGGAAAATCAGGATTTTTGCTATTGAATAAATAGCTAGTTACGACCTTCTCATAAGCGCAAAAAGGCTTTTTAATGCATAAAACAGGTCTTTGCCGGCCTGCCAGTGCGCCTCAAGCCATATTGCCCAGGATGGCGTTCATTTCGTCTTTTGAAAACGCCCGCAGCATCTCGGTCCGGATATTGCCGGCAGCGCCTATGCTCAGGCCGAATGCGTTGGCGGACTCCTCGTCGTCGGCTTCGATGACCGCCACAAGGTCATACCGGCCCGATGTCCAGTAGAGCTGGCTCATGCTGGCGCCGAATTTTTTGGCCAGTTCCCTGACGGCATCGGCACGCTTGGTGGTGTCTTTGACGTTGCGGATTCCCTGGTCGGTGAAATGGCAAAGGGCAATATAGGTTTTCATGGTTTTTCTTCCTGTCAGCGAGACCTCCGGCATCCATGGGCCGGCAGCGGTCCCGAAACGCCGGCCTGGGTACATCTTCAAGGAATGGTCTCATTGCCCGAAGCAAGCATTGATGAGTCGGTTGCGCGAGCAGATTCGCCGCTCACAGGTTTAGCACTGCCCCCGGCCCGACGCAAGGCCTGCTGCCAATCGGAAAACAGCCTTACCTTGATTTACACGTCCGCAGCCTTGATCCAGTGTTCGGGCGCGGCTTGCAGGGCGCCCAGCAATTGCCGTGTCGCCGGTGCCAGGGGCGCCACTTGCAGGCTGGCGCTTTGCAGTGAATCGAGCAGCCGCGCCAGGGTGTTGGCCTGCGGCGTCAAGGGACCGAAAAACCGCGCGCCCTGCGCATCGGCCATCAGCACCGTCGGGAAGGTTTCCACGTCGATGTCGCCTACCAGGTCGGCCTGGTCTTCAATGTCCAGCCAGGCAAAGCGGAACGCCGGATAGCGCGCCGCCATGAGCGCAAAAACCGCTGCATAGTCGCGGCACAGGCCGCACCAGTCGGCGCACAGGCAGACCACCCAGGTCACGTCGGTTGTTGGCAAGGGCTGGGCGGCAGATGAATCGTTCATGCATTAAATCGGGTTGGAATGAGGCAGCAAGCCAAAAATCGGCACACTCATGTTTTCATAGCGCATCGCGCAGGCGCAGCGTGCGCCAGCTGGCTTTTTCCCATAAATTATGGACGGAAGGCGCGCGATCGAGCAGCAATTGCTGCATCAACGGCGCCAGCGGCGTGCTGTCCGGATCGACCAGCAGCAGGTAGCGCGATGCGGCGTTTCCCTCGGCATCGTTGAGCTGGCCAATCCAGTCGAGTTCAAGCAGGGTTTCCAGCACCGGTTCCAGCTGGGGTCCATTGACTTCGAGCCCTTCGCCAAGTTCGGCGATGTTCAGGCCCATGCGCGCCGTGCCGCGCGCCTGGTGCAGATGCTGCAGCACTTCGATGGCCAGCTGAAACTGCCAGCCATGCGCGCTGCCGCGCCGCGAGACACCGGCCATCAGGCTGGGCAGGCAGGCAGCGATGACCGCGCCCATCAGCACGATCACCCAGGAGACATAAATCCACACCAGCAGGATCGGCAAGGCTGCAAAGGCGCCATAGACCAGCGAGTAAGTCGGCACCGCCGTCAGGTAGGCGCCCAGGACTTTCTTGCCGATTTCCAGCCCAGCCGCCACGAACAGGCCGCCGGCAAAGGCGTGACCCCACTTGACATAAGTGTTGGGCACATAGCGGTAGAGCGCCGCAATGCCGCCGGCCACCAGGAAAAACTGCGCCACGTCGAGCACGAAGCGCAGGCTGACTGGCAAGGCGCCGACCAGCCCGCGGGAGGCCGACACCACATAAGACGTGACCGCCAGGCTGGCCCCCAGCACCAGCGGCCCGAGCGTAACGGCCGCCCAGTAAACCAGCACGCGCTGCGCCAGCGGCCGGGGCTTGCGCACGCGCCAGATGCTGTTCAGCGTGCGGTCAATCGTCAAGATCAGCGCAATCGCCGTGACCAGCAGCACCGCCAGGCCGGCGCCGCCGAGCTTGCTGGCCTGGCCGCTGAACTGCGTCAGGTAGCCCAGCACCTGGCGCGAGATGTTGTCGGGAATCAGGCTCCTGACCAGCCAGGCCTGCAGCGCCGCCTGCAGCGTGGAAAACATCGGAAAGGCGGTGAAGACGGCGAGCGCCACGGTGAAAAAAGGCACCAGCGCAATCGAGGTGGTGAAGGTCAGGCTGCCGGCGGTCAGCCCCATGCGGTCTTCACGAAAGCGGTTGCGCAGGGTGATGGCGGTGCCCCGCCACGGAAAATGGGACAGATCGACGAGCAAAGCCTCAAGCGAGGGCGGAAATTTCATCCCCGGTATCATGCCACTGCCCTCAAAAGACCCAAATGAACAAAGCAAACCAAATTGAAATGACACGCCTGCTGGCCCTGGGCAGCCTGGCCGGACTGATTGTGCTGGGCCTGGCCTGGGAAATGTGGCTCGCGCCGATACGCCCCGGCGGCTCGCTGCTGGCCCTGAAAGTGCTGCCGCTGGTCATCCCGCTGGCCGGCATCTGGAAGAACCGCATGTACACCTACCGCTGGGTCAGCCTGATGGTCTGGCTGTACTTCACCGAGGGCGTGGTGCGCGCCTGGAGCGACCGCGCGCCGGGCAACTACCTGGCCATGGTCGAGGTGCTGCTGTGCCTGATGCTGTTCATCGCCTGCGCGCAGCATGTGCGCGTGCGCTTCAAAAACCTGCCCACCGCCGCCGTTGCTGGCGACACCGCACCATGACCGCTTACACCGACCTGCTCGACACCCTGCGCCAGATCACCGGAGCGCCGCACGTGCTGTGTGACGGCGACCTGAGCGCCTACACCCAGGACTGGCGCAAGCGCGCGCAGGGCAAGGCGCTGGCCGTGGTGCGCCCGGCGAACGTCGATGAAGTGGCGGCCATCGTCAAGGCCTGCGCCGCCGCTGGCGTGAGCCTGGTGCCGCAGGGCGGCAACACCGGCCTGGCGGTCGGTTCGGTGCCTGACGAATCGGGCACGCAGGTGGTGCTGAGCCTGCAGCGCATGCACGCGGTGCGCGCCCTCGACGCGGCCAACCTGACCGTCACCGTCGAGGCCGGCTGCATCCTTCAAAACCTGCAGCAAGCTGCTGAAAAAGCCGGCTTCCTGTTTCCGCTGAGCCTGGCCGCCGAGGGCAGCTGCACCATTGGCGGCAACCTGGCCAGCAATGCCGGCGGCACGCAGGTGCTGCGCTACGGCAATGCGCGCGACCTGTGCCTGGGGCTCGAAGTGGTCACTGCGCAGGGCGACATCTGGCACGGCCTGTCCGGCCTGCGCAAGGACAACACCGGCTACGACCTGCGCGACCTGTTCGTTGGCAGCGAAGGAACGCTCGGCATCATCACCGCCGCCACGCTCAAGCTCTACCCGCAGCCGGCCGCGCGCCTGACTGCCTGGGCGGCGGTGCCGTCGATGCAAGCAGCTGTGGCGCTGCTCGGCCTGGCGCACCAGCACCTGGGCGCCGGCCTGACCGGTTTAGAGGTGATGGGCCAGTTTGCCCTGAGCCTGGTGGACAAGCACTTTGCGCAGTTGCGCGTGCCGCTGTTCAGGGATGCGCCCTGGTGCGTGCTGCTGGAAAACTCTGACAGCGAATCCGAAGCGCACGCCCGCGAACGCTTCGAGCGCCTGCTCGAAACCGCTTTTGATCAAGGCTGCGTGATTGACGCCGTGGTTGCAGAAAACCTGTCGCAGGCCAAGGGCCTGTGGCACATCCGCGAAAGCATTCCGCTGGCGCAGGCCGAAGAAGGCCTGAACATCAAGCACGACATTTCAATTGCGGTGTCGCGCATTCCCGAATTTGTGGAGGCGACCGACGCGCTGCTGCGCCAGCACATCGAGGGCGTACGGCTGGTGAACTTTGGCCACCTGGGTGACGGGAACCTGCACTACAACGTGCAGGCGCCCGAGGGCGGCGATGCAAAGGCCTTCCTGCGCGACCGCGAGGACGAGGTCAACACGCTGGTCTATGACTCTGTGGCGCGGTTTGACGGCTCGATCTCAGCCGAGCACGGCGTCGGCAGCCTCAAGACCGACAAGCTGCCGGTTTACAAGTCGCCGGTCGCGCTGTCGATGATGCGGGCCATCAAGCTAGGGCTGGACCCGCAAAACATCATGAATCCGGGGCGGATCGTCAAGCTTTAGCGGGTAGCAAACGGTGACCGACGTTTAGCTGCTACGGGCATAATCAAGCCCTTTTTTGTTTAGTTTCCCATGACTCGCCCCATCCGCCACCAGTACGAAGACCTCATGCGCCTTGTGGCCACGCAAGGCACTTTCAAGCCCGACCGCACCGGCACCGGCACGACCAGCGTGTTCGGCCACCAGATGCGTTTTGACCTGAACGAAGGCTTTCCGCTGGTGACGACCAAGAAGGTCCACGTCAAGTCCATCGTGCAGGAACTGCTGTGGTTCCTGACCGGTTCGAGCAGCAATCACTGGTTGACAGAACGCGGCGTGACCATCTGGAACGAATGGGCACGCGCAGATGGCGAGCTCGGCCCGGTATACGGCGTGCAGTGGCGCAGCTGGCCCACGCCGGGCGGCGGCCATATCGACCAGATCGCCGAAGTCATCAAGACCCTCAAGACTAACCCGGACTCGCGCCGCATCATCGTCAGCGCATGGAACGTCGCCGAGCTGGACAAGATGGCGCTGATGCCCTGCCACGCGCTGTTCCAGTTCTACGTCGCGCCGGCCCTTGATGCCGGCAGCAAGGGAAAACTCAGCTGCCAGCTGTACCAGCGCAGCGCCGACATTTTTCTGGGCGTGCCCTTCAACATCGCCAGCTATGCGCTGCTGACGCACATGGTGGCGCAGCAGTGCGACCTCGACGTCGGCGACTTCATCTGGACCGGCGGCGACTGCCACATCTACAGCAACCACGCCGAACAGGTGGCGCTGCAACTGGGCCGCGCGCCCCTTCCCTACCCCACGCTCCATATCAGGCGCAAGCCTGATTCGATTTTTGACTACCAGTTCGAGGACTTCGAATTCCTGGATTACCAGCACCACCCGGCCATCAAGGCGCCAGTGGCGGTGTGAGCGGCATGACTACCCTGCCCCGCATCAACCTAATCTATGCGCGCGCGGCCAATGGCGTGATCGGCAAGGACAATGCCATGCTCTGGCACCTGCCCGAAGACCTGGCGCACTTTAAGCGCCTGACGCAAGGCTGCCCCGTCATCATGGGCCGCAAGACCTGGGATTCGCTGCCTGCCCGGTTTCGCCCCCTGCCCGGCCGGACCAATGTCGTCATCACGCGGCAGCCGGATTGGCAGGCGCCGGGCGCGCTGCCGGTTGCCAGCCTGGCCGACGCGCTGGCGCAATGCAGCGCATCGGAAGAAGTCTGGGTCATCGGCGGCGCGCAAATCTATGCGCAAGCCGAGCCACTGGCCGGGCGCATCGAGGTCACCGAGATTGCCCGGGATTTTGACGGCGATGCGTTTGCGCCATCGCTGGGCGCCCACTGGATCGAGACAGCGCGTGAAGCCCATGTCGCCGCCAGCGGACTGAAGTTCAGTTTTGTCAGTTATCAAAAAGAAACAAAGAAATAAGCATGTCAGGACAAGGATTTCACGTACACGGCCCCCACGACCACGAACTAGAGCATGCCGCGCAGGGTGACCACGAGAGCGGCGGCGGCATGATTGCGCAGATCGCCGTCGTCACGGCCATCATCGCCACGGTGGGAGCCCTCTTTTCCTACATGGGCGGCGCCACGCAGGCCAATGCCGGCCTGTACAAGAACAACGCCGCCATCAAGAAAACCGAAGCGGCCAACCAGTGGAGCTACTTCCAGTCCAAAAGTACCAAGCAGTCGCTGGCCGAGTTTGCGCGCGACTTGGCGCCGGAAGATAAAAAATTGGGCTATCAAGGCAGGATCGACCGCTACGAAAGCGAAAAGACGGCCATCAAGGCGGGGGCCGATCGGCTCGAAGCCGAGTCCCTGGCCTGGGACAAATCCTCCGACGAGCAGTTGCACCAGCACCACCGCTGGGCGCAGGCCACCACCGTTCTGCAGGTGTCGATCGCCCTAGCGGCGATGGCGCTGCTGACGCGCAAGAAATGGCTGGAGTACGGCATGTTTGGCCTGGCAGCGGTGGGCCTGGTGCTTGGCGGCCTGGCTGCGCTACATGTTTAATAGCAGATGATGCCCTGTCTGATTACGCTGGAGCACTGAAAACCATGAAAATTGCTACTTGGAATGTCAACTCCCTGACCGTCCGGCTGCCGCAGGTGCTCGACTGGCTGGCGGCCAATCCGGTCGATGTGCTGTGCCTGCAGGAGCTCAAGCTCAGCGACGACAAGTTCCCCTTGGCCGCGCTTGAAGCCGCCGGCTACCAAAGCGCCGTGTTCGGCCAGAAAACGTACAACGGCGTCGCCATCCTGAGCCGTACGCCAGCGCGCAACATCGTCAAAAACATCGTCGGGTTCACCGACGATCAGTCACGCGTCATTGCCGCCACGGTAGACATGCCTACGGGCGAAATCCGGGTTGTCAACGGCTACTTCGTCAACGGCCAGTCGCCGGGCAGCGAAAAGTTCGACTACAAGATGAAATGGTTAGAGAGCCTGCGCGGCTGGCTGCGCGAAGAACTGGCCGCGCATCCGAACCTGGTGCTGCTGGGCGACTTCAACATCACCGCCGACGACCGCGACACCTTCGACCCCGAAGGCCTTCGCGAGACCATCCACCACACGACCGAGGAACGGCTGCACTTCCAGGCGCTGGTCAAGCTCGGGCTGACGGATGCCTTTCGCATGTTCGACCAGCCCGAGAAAAGCTTTTCCTGGTGGGACTACCGCGAAATGGCCTTCAGGCGCAACCGGGGCCTGCGGATCGACCATATCCTGGTCAGCGAGCCGCTCAAGCCGCTGGTCCGCAGTTGCGTGATCGACAAGCTGCCGCGCAAGAACGAGCGGCCCAGTGACCATGTGCCGGTAGTGGTGGAACTCGCTCCACTATAAAAAATATAGCTGCTTGCGCCCGTCCAGCGTGCGCAATCACCCTTATTTACTCAAGATTTAGTTCCTGGATCTTGCGCGTGATGGTGTTGCGGCCAATGCCGAGCTTGTGCGCCGCCTCGATGCGCCGGCCGTGGGTGCTGGCCAGCGCGGTCATGATCAGGCGGGATTCGAAGCGGCGCGTCAGCACATCCCAGACATCGCTGCGCCCCGACACCAGCAAGGCCAGCGCCTCGGCCTCCAGCCCGGTTTCCCATGGCGATGGCAGTGCGCCGCTTTCGGCGCCTGTTGCGCTCGCCATTTGCGCTGGCAGCCCGGACGATTCGGACGGGCACACGGCGGCGGGCAGCCTGTCGGCATCACCGGTCCATTCCTGCCGGGGCAGGTCGGGTTTTTCGGCTGGCTGCGCGCTGGATTTCCACTCGGGCGTCGAGCCGAGCACTTCGGGCGGCAGGTCCTTGGGCTCGATCACCTGGGCCGGCGCCATGACAGTCAGCCAGTGGCAGATGTTCTCTAACTGGCGCACGTTGCCGGGAAAAGCGAACAGGCTCAGCTGCTGGAGCGCCGCTTCTGAAATGCGCTTGGGCTCGACACCGAGCTGCTTGGCGCTTTGCTGCAGGAAGTGGCGCGTCAGCATGAACACATCCTCACGCCGCTCGCGCAGCGCCGGCAGGCGCAGTCGGATCACGTTGAGGCGGTGGAACAGGTCTTCGCGAAAGCTCCCTTCCTTGACATGCTGCTCCAGGTCCTGGTGCGTGGCGGCAATCACCCGCACATTGGCCTTGACGGCGTTGTGACCGCCGACGCGGTAAAAGTGGCCGTCGCTGAGCACCCGCAGCAGCCGGGTCTGCAAATCAAACGGCATGTCGCCGATTTCATCAAGGAACAGCGTGCCGCCGTCGGCCTGCTCGAAGCGGCCACGGCGCAACGTCTGCGCGCCGGTGAAGGCGCCGCGCTCATGGCCGAACAGTTCGCTTTCCAGCAAATCCTTCGGGATCGCGGCGGTGTTGATGGCGATGAACGGCCCGTTGGCGCGGGGCGAATGCTTGTGCAGCGCGCGCGCCACCAGTTCCTTGCCCGAGCCCGATTCGCCAGTGATCATCACCGTGACCATGCTCTGGCTCAGCCGGCCAATGGCGCGGAACACGTCCTGCATGGCGGGCGCCTGGCCGAGCATCTCGGGCGCGTTGGTCATGCGCTCCTCGGCGACTTCCTCGCGCTGGCTTTCCTCGACGGCGCGGCGGATCAGTTCGACCGCCTTGTGCAGGTCGAAGGGCTTGGGCAGGTATTCGAACGCCCCGCCCTGGAAGGCCGACACGGCGCTGTCCAGGTCGGAAAACGCCGTCATGATGATGACCGGCAGGCCGGGCAGCTTGGCCTTGACCTTTTCAAGAAGGTCCAGCCCCGAACCGCCGGGCATGCGGATGTCGCTGACCAGGATTTGCGGGCCGTCGCCTTCGGTGGCAATATCGAGCGCCGCCAGGACTTCGCGCGGATTGGTAAAGCTGCGGGTGGGCAGGCCTTCGCGCAGCAGCGCTTTTTCCAGAACAAACCGGATGGACTGGTCATCGTCAACAATCCAGATCGGTTTCATGCTTTGTTGTCCCTTTGCTTGGAGCGTGGTTATCTTTGAAATGAAAGACAGCAGACTTCAGGGCAGCGGTATCAGCAGCTTGAAGTCTGTGTGGCCGGGCCGGCTTTCGCACTCAATCAAGCCGTGGTGTTGCTGGACAAAGGTTTGCGCCAGTGTCAGCCCCAGCCCCGAACCTCCTTCGCGCCCTGAAACCAGGGGATAGAAAATACGGTCCTTGATGGAGTCCGGAACGCCCGGCCCATTGTCAATCACATGCAATTCCAGTGCCAGGCGATAGCGCTTCTTGCCAAAAGTTACCTGCCGGGCAATACGTGTCCTGAAAGTGATTTGCGCATTGCCCGCCGCGATGCGCTCGGTCAGTTCCTGGGCGGCATTGTGGGCAATGTTCAGCACTGCCTGGATCAGTTGCTCTCGGTCGCCGCGAAACTCGGGAATCGACGTGTCGTAGTCGCGAACCACCTGCAGCCCTTTGGGAAACTCGGCCTGGATGAGCGAGCGCACCCGCTCGCAGACCTCGTGGATGTTCACGTCGCCCACCAGGTGCGGCCGACGGTGCGGTGCCAGCAGGCGGTCCACCAGCGTCTGCAGGCGGTCGGCCTCGTGGATGATCACCTGCGTGTATTCGGTCAGGTCCTTGCCGATTTCCATCTGCAGCAGTTGCGCCGCGCCGCGAATGCCGCCCAGCGGATTCTTGATCTCGTGCGCCAGGTTGCGGATCAGTTCCTTGTTGGCCTGCGCCTGGTCGATCAACCGCTCTTCGCGGTCCTGCTTGGCCTGCTGCTCCAATGGCAGCATTTCCACGATGGCTTCGCCGGGCGTGTCGGTTTGCGCGACCACCACATGCACCGGCATCGGCTCATGGTTCAGGCGCCTTAACCAGGCGTCGTAGCGCAGGGCGGCGAATTCATTGCTGCCCGCGCCCTCCAGCGCGTGCTTGAGGATGTGCGGCTCGGTGAAGCATTCGGGCAGTTGCGAGCCCTCGATGGTCCGGCGCGAGGTGCCAAGGGCGTCTTCGAGCGCGGCATTGGCAAACACCACGCAGCCATTGGTGCGGACCACCGCAATCAGGGTGGCCAGCAGGTCGAAGGCCTGGAAGCGGATGGTTCCTGAAGCCGGGAAGGTGGGGATGGATGGCTTTTTCAAGCGCCCCATTTTCATCCAGAAGCGGGGGAAAATCCGGCTTAATTTACGGCCGGCAGGCGGGAAATTTCGCGCTTCAGGCCGGTGATGTCGCTCTGGCTGCGCGCAATGCTGTCTTTCAGGTCACTGACGCGGTCGAGGTAGCGCTGGTAGTTGCGCCCCTCGATGCCCTGCTTTTCGGGCTCGCCGTTGTTGTATTCCTTTTGCAGTTCAGCCAGCCGGGCTTCGGACTTCCTGAGTTCGGACTCCAGGATGACGCGCGAATCGCTGTCGCGCGCCCGCTGGTCGGGGCTGCTGTCGGCACGCGAAGTGCTTGAGGTCGGGGCTGGACTGGCAGCCCGCGCCGGCGCCTTCTGGATAGGCGTGCCCTGCACCACCGTGACGTTGCCGCCGGACACCGCCTTGCAATTGCGCGACTGCGCATCCTTGACGTTGTTGATGTATTCAGGCGCCGCGCCGCCGACGCCGGCGCAGCGGAAAATCTGTTGCGCCCAGGCGCTGGTTCCCGGGCCAAGCAGCAGCACGCAAGCCAGCGACAGGGAGGAAAGGGATGGCAGGAAATGCGGAAATGAGGTGTTTTTCATTGGAAAGTGCCCAGCGTCTGGAGCCGCTTGCGTGCAAGTGTGCAGGGTGGAGACAGGAATCGCCTGAGAGTATCCGTCAAAGCGGAAAAAATGCGAAATCCGCAGCGCATCTATCCCACACGCGCATAAAAAAAGGATGGCAGATGCCATCCTTTTTTATGCGCCGTTGGCCTTCCTGCTTGCCAGGCAATCCAACGGCCGGGCCGTGCTTACAGCGAGTAGTACATGTCGTATTCGACCGGCGAGACTTCAACGCGGGTACGGTTGACTTCGCCCATCTTCAGTTCGATGTAGGCATCGAGCATGCTGTCGGTGAACACGCCGCCCTTGGTCAGGAAGGCGCGGTCCTTGTCGAGTTCTTCCAGCGCCTGGTCCAGGCTGTGGCAGACGGTGGGCACCAGCTTGTCTTCTTCGGGCGGCAGATGGTACAGGTCCTTGGTGGCGGCTTCGCCGGGGTGGATCTTGTTTTCCACGCCGTCCATGCCGGCCATCAACAGGGCCGCAAAGCCCAGGTAAGGGTTCATCAGCGGATCGGGGAAGCGCGCTTCGACGCGGCGGCCCTTGGGGTTGGCCACGTAGGGAATGCGGATCGATGCCGAGCGGTTCTTGGCCGAGTAAGCCAGCTTGACCGGAGCTTCGAAGTGCGGGACCAGGCGGCGGTAGCTGTTGGTGCCGGGGTTGGTGATGGCGTTCAGGGCACGGGCGTGCTTGATGATGCCGCCGATGTAGTGCAGCGCAAAGTCGCTCAGGCCGGCATAGCCGTCGCCGGCAAACAGGTTCTTTCCGTCTTTCCACACCGACTGATGCACATGCATACCCGAGCCGTTGTCGCCCGCATAAGGCTTGGGCATGAAGGTGGCGGTCTTGCCGTAGGCGTTGGCCACGTTGTGAACCACGTACTTTTGCATGATGGTCCAGTCAGCGCGCTCGACCAGCGTCGAGAAACGCGTGCCGAGTTCGTTCTGGCCGGCGGCCACTTCGTGGTGGATCACTTCGACAGGAATACCCAGCGATTCGAGAATCAGCGACATTTCAGCGCGCATGTCGTGCGTGCTGTCCACGGGTGGCACGGGGAAATAACCGCCCTTGACGGTGGGACGGTGGCCGCGGTTGCCGCCTTCGAGCTTTGTGCCGGTGTTCCATGGCGCTTCATACTCTTCGATTTCGTAGAAGCTGTGGCCCGGCTCGGTGCTCCAGCGCACGCCGTCGAAGATGAAGAATTCTGGCTCTGGTCCGAAATAGGCGGTGTCGCCCAGGCCGGTGGACTTCAGATAGGCTTCGGCGCGCTTGGCGATGGAGCGCGGATCACGCTCGTAAGCCTTGCCGTCGGTTGGCTCGATCACGTCGCACGTCATGATCAGCGTCGTTTCCTCAAAGAACGGATCAATGTTGGCCGTGTTCGGATCGGGGATCAGCTGCATGTCCGAGGCTTCGATGCCCTTCCAGCCGGCGATGGACGAACCGTCGAATGCATGGCCGTCGGTGAATTTGTTTTCATCAAAGTGAGACACGGGCACCGTGGTGTGGTGCTGTTTGCCCCGGGTGTCGGTAAAACGGAAGTCAACGAACTTGACTTCGTTTTCCTTGACCATGTTCATGACGTCTGCGACGGTCTTTGCCATTCAAGAATCTCCTGTACTGGATGGTGGTTTAAAAATTCGGCTCAGTTTTTGTTGAATGCACTTTTTGTGCCAAAGCCGGGAACACCGGGGTTTTGGCCAAACCCGTCATTGTGCCGCCGCTATTGTCGCTACGGAATGGCAATTGACTTGTTTTGAAACAGCAGTTTTGAAAATTAACCCAGAAATGCACTATTAAGGTGCAAATATTTGCTTAATTTGGCAACTTTTTTGTTAGCGCACCAATTCAGGGCCAAGCTGAAGATTGAATTGGTGCAAGCCTGCCAGCAGAGCGGGATAAGCCCGGTTGATGGCCTCCGCCGGGCCCTTGACGCCGAGTTCAATATGGCGGCCATATTGCGGATGGTCGACGCTGGGCAGGCTGAACACCTTCACGCCGGCATGTTCGGCTTCAATCGCCAGCATCAAGGGCGTCAGCGTGGCTTCCATCGACCCCATCACGATGACCGATTTTTCGACAGCGCCCGAGGTGCTGTGCAAGTGGGCGTAGCGGTTGTCCAGCACCCACTCGACCATGGGCCAGGCCATGACTGGAAAACCCGGCAAGAAGTGGATGCCCCCACGGTCGCTCACTTCGTGTAGCTCCCTGCCCCCCGAGGGGGCCGCTGCGCCTGCGGTCTGGCAAAGCCGGTCCTGCGGCCCTGGCTGGCCTGCAAGCACGGCCGGTTGTGCGCCGCCCTCTTCTCCACGCTCGACAAAGCAGCTGAAGCCCGGAATCTTGTTGTACGGATTTGGGATGATTTGCGCGCCTACCGGAAACACGCCCATGTTCAGGCGGTGCAGGTTGTCATGGCGGTCGGGCTCGTAGGCGGCGCCCTGCTCTTTTGCCGTGTCGCGTATGCGTTCCTCGATCAGCCGTTTGGCTTCAGGGTGCAGCGCCAGCTCAACGCCAAGGGCTTTGGCTGCGCACTGGCGCGTGTGGTCGTCCGGCGTGGCACCAATGCCGCCGGTGCTGAACACCACATCGCCCGAATCACGCGCAGCCGCAAAGGCGCGCTTCAGCGTGGCGGTGATGCGCGCCGGATCGTCGCCGACATACTCGGCATAGGCCAGCGGCAGACCGCGTGCAGCCAGCAGTTCGATGATTTTGGGCAGGTGCTTGTCGGCACGCTTGCCCGAAAGTATTTCATCGCCAATGATGATGAGTCCGAATTGAGGGGTCATGCGAAAGGGTCCTGAAGTTAGGCCAATGAATCGGACGAGCCGCCTGCCGACCTGGGCGCCATAGGCGGTGGTGACTCGTCAACTATTAATTCGGTAGCAGCTTGTGCAGACGGCGCCTGCGCAAAAGCACTATTTCGCTTGCGAAGCTGCTCCAGCGCGGCCAGGCAGAAATGGGCAAACCACAGCGACGAAAAGGCAAACACCAGCGTGTAGATCCAGATCGCCAGCGGCACCAGGATGGGCGCCATGGCGATGAACATGGCGCCCGAGGCCCAGAGCAGGCTGGGCGCGGCGCCAAGGTAGCCGCTAAGCACGCCGATGCCCAGCAGCGGCAGGCGGTTTTCCCGGAACAGTTGCTCGCGTTCCTCGCGGCTGGCATGGTCGGCCAGGGCATCGTAAGACATGACGCGGTAGGTCAGCCAGCCCCAGATCAGCGGCGGCAGGATCAGGATCAGCGGCGGCACCAGCCAGAGCGGAACCGTCGCCACCAGCGCCACGATGGCCAGCAAGGTCGAGCCCAGCGACCAGACAATGCTGGCGAGCATCGAGCCGCCTTTTTTTCGCTCCAGTTGCGGAAACCGCCGGCTCGCCACCAGCGCGACCATGCTGGGCGTCATGAACACGGCCACCAGCAGCAAGGTCGCGATGACGATCACCGGAATGGCAAGAAAAAGCACCAGCGCCGGCGCCAGCACCAGGCGCAGGCTGCCCAGTCCGATGCCGTCGAGCCAGTGCACCATGGCATTGACCAGCTCATAGCTTTCCAGACTGGCGCGCACCGCGATCAGCGCGCTTTCCCAGTAAAGGTAGCCCAGCGTCAGCGACAGCACGCCCATGATGACGACCGGCAGGATCGACAGGACGATGACGCGGGGATGCAGGCAGTACATCACCGCCCGCCAGAAGGAATCAAGCATCGTGTTCATGCGCGCTTCAGGCCCGGCCGAACAGCCGCTTCATGCCCAGCCACTGCTGAGACCAGAAGCCGCTGCCGTAGTCGCGCTGCTTCTCGACCTGGTCACGAATGCCGGTGGGGTCAAAGCGAAGCTCGAAATTGGCCGTGCCGAACAGCATGTCCCACCACGGCAGCAATACCCCAAAATTTTGCCCGCCGAGTTTATAAGCCCCCACGCTCCCCACTTCGTGTGGTTCGCTGCCCCCCGGGGGGGCGCTGCGCCTGCGGCCCGGCGAAGCCGGTTCCGCGGCCCCGGCTGGTGAAGATGGGGACGACGACTCCCGCAGGCTTGGCGTTGCGTTATACCTTGTTTGTACCGGCGTTTCATGGCCAATGCCGATGCTGTGGTGCAGCCGGTGAAAGCGCGGGCTGACCCACAGGCGCTCGCCCACCCGGCCGAACCACAGCCGCACGTTGGCGTGCTGAAAGCTTTCGCTCAGCTGCGTCAGCGCGACGATGACGATGAACTGGTCAGACGCCACGCCGATCAGCTGCGCGACGACCACGACGACGCTGTCAACCAAGATACTGTCGAGCAGGTGGTTGCGGTTGTCGCTCCACATCGTCATCTGCCGCTGCGAATGGTGCAGCGAATGCAGCCGCCACCACCACTCCAGCTGATGCTGGCCACGGTGCGTCCAGTAGGCGACAAAGTCGAACACCAGCAAATAGATGAACAGGCTCACGACGGCCTTGTCGGTCACGCCGGGCCACAGCTGGTCCAGGTGAAAGGTTCCGTAGCCGGCAGTGCGCAGCGCGCCAAAGGCGATGTCAAACCACGGCTCAAGCGTAAAAAACAGCGCCAGCCGGAACAGCCCGAGCCGGTGGATCAGCGTGTAGAGCACGTCGATGCGTATGCTCGCCCGGTCAGCGGGCGAGTCCATCGCCTCGACCGGTCGCCAGCGCTGCAGCGGGCCAATCACCGCCAGCAGGACGACGACCTGCAGGACGCCCATCATGAACCAGGCCGTCGCCGCATAGGCATCCTCGAACAGGCTGCCCATGTCGAGCGCAAACAGGGCGGGCTGCACCAGCGTCTGGAACAGCCAGCCCTGAACACCCGCGAAAACTCCAGTCAACCAGTCCATCGGGCTTATTTTCCAGTCAGGTTTGTCAAGGCAAGCGGCTGCGCTTCAATCCAGGTCTTGTACTGTGGATGCTCACGCAGCGTCCTGAAGCAAAAGCCCTGCGACTGCAGGCCGGTGATCAAGGGCTCCAGCACCGCTGGCGCCCACGGCTCCTGGCGCGACCAGATGCCCAGGTGCGCCACCAATACATCGCCCGAACGGACGCTTTGCAGCGCCTTGTTCAGCAGCCCGGCGTTCGGGTATTTGTCGCTGGGCAACTCGTCACCCAGAAAGCCGACCGGCGACCAGCCCACATGCGCATAGCCACACGACCGGGCGGCGGCCAGAAGCTGCGGCGAGGTTTTGCCACCGGGTGCGCGGAACAGCGGCAAGGGCTTCTTGCCGGTGATGTGCTGCAGGCGCGCGCTGGCACGGCCGATTTCCTCGCAGTATTGGGCAGACGACCAGGTCGATTCCTTGCCCTGCGAAGGGCCGGCCGAAGGACGTATCCTGAACTGCGGCGGCGCGCCCGGCGCGGCTGGCACGTCGCCGCGCCAGTAAGCATGATCAAAGGTGTGCGAGGCAAACTCGTGGCCTTCCGCCGCACGGGCCTTCCACCAAGGCGCCCAATGCACGCCCAGGCTGCCATCGCCGGTCTTGGTGCGCTCGTTGGCGGCGAAAAACGTCACCTTGACCTGATGGCGCCTGAGCACGTCGGCGATCAGCGGCGCCACCTCCATGTGGCCGGTGTCCAGCGTCAGGTAGACCGGCTTGCAGGAAGCGTTTTCAGCCGAATTTTTAGCATCAAACTGGCCGTCTGCACTTGCAGCGTAAGCGCAATTAGCTATTAATAAAATAGCAAACCATGCTTGGCTACCTCGGTGAGTGATCGAGCGTCCAAACGCCATGGGGACTCCTGCCAACGTTGATTTGACGCACCACTTGGCGACTGGCCACGTCGATGAAGGTGAGCTTGCGAATCCAGCGCGACGTCACCATGATCTGGCTCAAGTCGCGGCTCACGTCCATGCAGTCGGGGCCGCCGGGCGCCGGGAAACTGTTCACCACTTCGAGTGTCTGCAGGTCGATCATGCTGATGGTGTTGGCCACCCGGTTGCTGACCAGCACATGGCGCTTGTCGCCGAACGCGCGAAAGGCATGGGCGCCCATCGCCGTCTTGATGAACTTGACGCGCTTAGGCTCCTTGCCGCTCACGTCATACACCTCGACGCCGTCACCACCGGTCAGGGCAACCAGCACGAATTTGTCGTTGGCCGTGCCAATCAGGTCGGCGGGCGTCGAGCCGGTGTTGGTGCGCCACTTGACGGTCTGCGTGGCCAGATCGATGGCGATCAGTTCGTCGCTTTCCTGCATGGTCGAATAAATCGTGCTGCTCTTGCTGTCGATCCACAAATGGCTGGGCGTCTTGCCGGTGGCGATGCGCTTGGCAAGCGTCATGTCCTTGCCGTCCCAATGGAAGATGTCGATATGGTTGAGGCGGTTGGCAGCCGTCACAAACCACTTCATGTCGGGCGAAAACCGCAGGTGGTAAGGATCGATGATGCCGCGCACGGTACGCTGGACTTCGGCCGTTTTCGGATCGATGAAGGTCAGTGAATCGGACAGCGCGTTGGCCACGATCACCGACTTTTCGTCGGGCGTGAGGTAGAGGTGATGCGGCTGCTTGCCGGTCTCGATGCGCTTGATCTCCGTCCAGTTCGCCGGATTGATCACGCTGACGCTGTCTTCCAGCGAATTGAGCACGAACACGGGCGTGGTGATGACGGCCGTTGGCGGCGCGACTGCTTGGACCCTGGCAGTTTGCCCTGAGGCGGACAGGCACAGCATGGCCAAGAAAGCAGCCACGCAGACAGCCGGAAAACGGGAATAAGCATTCACAAAACGGTTCTTTCCAAGGTCAATCAGTTAGTGTAGCGGCCGACCGCGAACCGCGCGGACTGTACTGCGCCGAAGGCCTTATCGGCAATGCAAGGCCGTTGGTCTTTTCGTCAGAAAACGCCGGTGCCGCTAGTTCGCAGCGGTGCCGGCAATGCAGGCAAGATCTTGCGCCGTCAGCCAGCGCCATTCGCCGGGCTTGAGGTCTTCTGGCAACGCCAGCGAGCCGATGCAGGAACGGTGCAGTCCGCCCACGTCTTCCACCCGGTTGCCCACGGCAGCGATCATGCGCTTGACCTGATGGTATTTTCCCTCGGTCAGCGTCAGGTTCAGCTGCGATTCGCCAGTCTGCTCACAGGCGGCTGCCCGAACCGGCTTGGGGTCGTCGTCCAGCACCACGCCGGCCAGCAGCTTGCTGATCTGTTGTTCGTCCACCGGATGCTTCGCCCTGACCTGGTAGATCTTGGGCACATGGTGCTTGGGCGAACTCATGCGGTGAATGAACTTGCCGTCATCCGACAGCAGCAGCAGCCCGGTCGTGTCCTGGTCGAGCCGCCCGACCGCCTGCACGCCCGCCGCCGCGCCGCCGCCGCGCTGGCGGATCGGCGCTGGCAGCAGCGTGTAGATGCTGGGATAGGTGCTCGGTTTTTGCGAGCATTCGTAGCCGGCGGGCTTGTGCAGCATCAGGTAGGCTTTTTCATGGTATTGCCAAGCCACGCCCTGAACCGTGAACTGCAGGCCATCCACTACGAAATCCATAGCCGGTTCAGTGCACGGAGCGCCCGCTACCGTCACAAAACCCTGCTGAACCAACCCCGCGCAGACGCGCCGCGTACCAAAACCCTGGGAAAAAAGAATTTCCTGCAATTGCATGTGTGTTTTTGCCATGGCGCTATTGTCGCCCGGCGAATCAGGCTGCCGGACTACCCGCCTGCAGGGAATCGGCTTTCGACAAAATGGCCCGCCTGTCAAATAATGCTGAGCTTGAACTTGTGCAGACGGGTTCAGGCATTTCATCTTCCACCTGATATTTTTGCCATTTCACGATGATTAAAAAGAAACGCCTTGCCTTGGCGATTGCCACCACGTTTTTGCTGACGCTGATCGGCATGCTGCTGGTGGTGAACTTCAGCAGCGGTGAAAAAGACATCAGCCGCGAACTGCCTCGCCTTTATTCGACCCACGATCCCCAGTTTCGCCGCGCCATCGGCACGCTGCTGGGCCCGCCGCTGGTGGGCGGCAACCGGGCCCAGGAGCTGATCAATGGCGACCAAATTTTCCCGGCCTTGCTGACGGCAATCCGCAGCGCGCAGCAGAGCATCACCTTCGAAACCTATATCTACTGGTCGGGCGACATCGGCCGCGAGTTTGCCGATGCGCTGGCAGAGCGTGCCAGGGCGGGGGTGAAGGTGCATGTGCTGCTGGACTGGGTCGGCAGCGCCAAGATCGACGAAGGCTTTTTGCAAGAAATGCAGACCGCTGGCGTGCAGATCCGCAAGTTTCACAAACCGAACTGGTACAACCTGCACCGGCTCAACAACCGCACCCACCGCAAGCTGCTGGTGGTCGACGGCAAGACCGGATTCACCGGCGGCGTCGGCATTGCCCCCCAATGGACCGGCAACGGCCAGGATCCCGACCACTGGCGGGACTCCCATTTCCGCATCGAAGGCCCGGCTGTCGCCCAGATGCAAGCCGTGTTCATGGACAACTGGCTCAAGGTCACCGGCGAGGTCATGCATGGAGAGAATTACTTTCCGGCACTGCAAGCCGTTGGGAACAGCGACGCCCAGGTTTTCTCAAGCTCGCCTTCGGGCGGCAGCGAAAGCATGCAGCTGATGTACCAGTTGTCCATCACCGCCGCCAAGGATGCGATTGACCTGTCCAGCGCCTATTTTGTCCCCGATGAACTCACCACCAAGATTCTGGTCGATGCGCTCAGGCGCGGCGTAAAAATCCGCATCATCACACCCGGAGAAATCATCGACACCGACACGGTGCGCGCGGCGTCTCGGGGCACCTGGGGCCCGCTGCTCAAGGCCGGCGCCGCAATCTACGAATACGTGCCCAGCATGTACCACTGCAAGGTGATGATTGTTGACAACCTGCTGGTGTCGGTCGGTTCAACCAATTTTGACAACCGGTCGTTTCGCCTGAACGACGAGGCCAACCTGAACATCTACGACACGGCTTTTGCCGAGCGCCAGACCCGGATTTTCGAAGACGATCTAAGAAATTCCCGCCAGGTGACTTACGACCAATGGGCAGCCCGGCCCTTGAAGGAAAAACTGATGGAGCGGCTGGCCTTGCTGCTGGAATCCCAGTTGTGACGGGTTGTCAACCTGGCTGCAGAAAAAAAACCGTCATAGCGATTGGCACAGCGTAAATAGACCTTGCAGGATACAAAGAAAAAGGCCGCTAACTGTATGTCGTTAGCGGCCTTTATCGGGTCGTATGGTGGAGCTGGGGGGATTTGAACCCCCGTCCGCAAGCCTTGTTCGGGCAGATCTACATGTTTAGCGGTCTGATTTAAGTCTCGCCACCTGTAGCGCGCAGTCGCACGCTCTACAGAACGCCAGCACCCTATTTTCTTGTCTCGGGTTAAGGTACCCAGCCCGAGACCAGCCGATGAAATTATCTTTACAGCCTGGAACCCTCAACTTGCGTTAAAAATCCCTTGCCCAGCCCATCGGCCTGCTGTTGTAAAGCTCACAGGCAATTAAGCTGCGAGTGCGAAACGTTCGTCGTTTGCAGTTAGTTTGTTTGAATCAGTTTTACGAGCACACTCAGCTCGACATGCACCACACCGCGTCCGAACCCACGTCGAAACCAATGCAGCCCCAAGCCAGCTATCTTAAGCCATTTTCAATAAATTCAAGAGTGCTGAAGGTTTGATGATCGTAAAGTCAGCATTCCAGCTTTTCGTATCGCTGACATTTCCCAGATAGCCGTAGGCCGCAGCCACTGTCGGCATGCCAGCCGCACGACCTGCCAGGATGTCGCGTTCGTCATCGCCGACGTAAACACAGCGCCCCGGAGGCAATTCAAGTTGGCGCGCCGCTTCAAGCAAGGGGCCAGGATGTGGCTTTGCGTGAGCCGTGGTGTCGCCACTGATGATGGTCTGGGCTGTCGTGAAAAGTGACATTGCCTGGGTCAGTGGAAGTGTAAATCGGACTGACTTGTTGGTAACAACGCCCCATTTTAATCCGGAATCACAAAGGCGAGTAATCAGTTCGGCTACTCCATCAAACACGTAAGTACTCTTTACCAGCCGTGCTTCATAGTTGAAAAAAAACTCCTCCTTCAACGCTTCGAATGCTGTGTCTTGAGGCGTCAAGCCGAAAGCCACGGCAATCATCCCTCTGGCGCCAGCGCCCGCCATTGGACGATAAAGGGACAAAGGGAGTGACTCAAGGGATCTGTCGGTGCGCATTTTGTCAGCTGCTGCGCCCAGATCAGGGGCGCTGTCGATGAGCGTACCGTCCAGGTCAAACAGTACTGCGCTTACGTTGTTCAACATGCTACTGTCAATTCATCTTCCACATGACTTGATGCCAGTTTGGGCATTTGGGTAGCCACTAGATAATTCACACTGGTATTGGCACTCAGCCAGTAATGTCGCGTCAGCGGGTTGTATTCAAGGCCCTTGGTCTGCATGTAATCGAGACCGGCCGCCCCGTAATAACGGGAAAGCTCGCTGGGTTTGATCAGCTTTGAATATTCATGCGTACCGCGCGGTAGCATATTGAGCACGTATTCTGCACCGACGATAGCAAAGAGAAATGCTTTGGCATTACGATTTATTGTTGAAAAAAACACGTAACCACCCGGCTTGACCAAAACAGCGCAGGCTTTTACCACAGCGGCCGGATCAGGCACATGCTCAAGCATTTCCATGCAAGTGACCATATCAAAAGTGCCAGGCTGCTCTGCCGCAAGAGACTCGGCACTTATTTCACGGTACTCAACACCCTGGGTCTGAGCCTCAAGCGCGTGAAGTTGAGCAACTTTCAAAGCCTTGCTTGCCAGATCTATTCCAAGCACTCTGGCACCCCTGCGTGCCATCGAATCTGCCAGAATGCCGCCGCCGCAACCTACATCAAGTACGCGTAAACCGTTCAGTGGCACTAAGCTTGCGATCCAGTCAAGCCTCAGCGGATTGATTTCGTGCAGTGGTCGAAACTCACTTTCTTTGTCCCACCAGCGATGGGCAAGGTCAGAAAATTTGGCCAGCTCGGCAGGGTCAAAATTTTGGGATGTAGTCATCTGACAATTATCGTTGAAGCATAAAAAAACCGCGCCGATGCGCGGTTTTTTGAGTAATTTCAAAAAAATTACTTGTTGGCGCGGGTACCAACGACTTCAATTTCGACACGGCGGTTTTTCGCGCGGCCTTCGGCAGTTTTATTGTCAGCAACAGGCTGTTTTTCGCCTTTGCCTTCGGTGTAAACGCGGTTTTTCTCAATGCCCTTTGACACCAAATAAGCCTTCACAGCCTCTGAACGGCGAACCGACAGTTTTTGGTTGTACGAGTCGCTGCCGACAGAGTCAGTGTGACCAACGGCAATAATCACTTCCAGGTTGATGTCCTTGATCTTGCCAATGAGATCGTCCAGCTTTTCTTTACCTGCTGGCTTTATCACCGACTTGTCGAAGTCAAAGAAAGCATCAGCAGCGTATGTAACTTTTGTAGCAGCAGGTGGAGCTACAGGAACAACAGCAGGAGCAGCTACGGGAGGAGCAACAGCCACAGGAGCGGGAGCAACAACAGGAACAATGGCGCCGTCGCAACCTGGAGCAGCAGTTGCTGGGGTCCAGAAATTGTCACGCCAGCACAGTTCATTAGTACCGTTTTTCCAGACCAACTCGTTGTTGCCGTTTTTCCAGTTGTCGATTGTTTGCGCACCAGCGGCGGTAACAAGCGCTGCGGAAGCAAACAACATTGCCACTTTGTTGAGTTTGTTCATGATTCTCCTCTAGAGAAAAGCCGCAGACTTGCTGCGATTATTAAGATTACACGCCTCAAGTGACCATCACTCAAGGAGTTACATTGATTGTGCCACACACATTCTGGCCTTCAAGCGCGCTGAAGCCTTCGTCCGACACAGAGCGGCGTTTCTTCCAAATATGTTGCTGACCTGCCACAAACAAGCCGCTTTAAACTCGAGCCTTAAAATCAAAGCACTTTTCGCCCATACCTTGACACTTCCCAAACCAGGCTTTTCATGACCCAGTTCGCAAAAGAAACCCTGCCCATCAGCCTAGAAGAGGAAATGCGAAGAAGCTACCTCGACTATGCAATGAGCGTTATCGTGGGCCGGGCACTTCCCGATGCCCGCGATGGACTCAAGCCGGTACACCGGCGTGTCCTGTTTGCCATGCACGAGCTGAACAACGACTGGAACCGGCCATACAAGAAATCTGCCCGTATCGTCGGTGACGTCATTGGCAAATACCATCCGCACGGTGACCAGTCAGTCTATGACACCATAGTGCGCATGGCCCAAGACTTTTCACTGCGCCACTTGCTAGTGGATGGCCAGGGCAACTTCGGCTCGGTCGATGGTGACAGCGCTGCAGCGATGCGTTACACCGAAATTCGGCTTTCCAAGATCGCTCACGAACTGCTGGCCGATCTGGACAAGGAAACGGTTGACTTCGGCCCCAACTACGATGGCAGTGAACAGGAACCGCTGGTCATGCCGACCCGCCTGCCCAACCTGCTGGTCAATGGCTCCGGCGGCATTGCTGTAGGCATGGCAACCAACATTCCACCGCATAACCTGAATGAAGTGGTGGATGCCTGCCTGCATCTACTGAAACATCCGGAAGCGTCTATTGATGAACTGATGGAGATCATTCCCGCGCCAGACTTTCCCACGGGCGGAATTATTTATGGCATCAATGGCGTAAAAGATGGCTATCGCACCGGCCGCGGCCGGGTTGTCATGCGCGCCAAGTGCCACTTCGAGGATATCGACAAGGGTCAGCGCCAGTCCATCATTGTCGATGAGCTTCCCTACCAGGTGAATAAAAAGACGCTTCAGGAGCGCATGGCAGAACTGGTCCACGAAAAGAAGATCGAGGGTATCAGCCACATCCAGGACGAAAGCGACAAGTCCGGAATGCGCCTGGTCATTGACCTCAAACGGGGTGAAGTGCCCGAAGTCGTTCTGAACAATCTGTACAAGCAGACCCAGTTGCAGGACACCTTCGGCATCAACATGGTGGCGCTGATCAACGGCCAGCCCAAGCTGTGCAACATCAAGGACCTGATCCAGGTATTCATCTCCCACCGCCGCGAAGTGGTGACGCGCCGCACCGTGTTCACGCTGCGCAAAGCGCGCGAGCGCGGCCATGTGCTGGAAGGTCTGGCCGTCGCACTGGCGAATATTGACGAGTTCATCGCCATCATCCGCAATGCGCCGACACCGCCCGTGGCAAAAGCCGAACTGATGACCCGGGCATGGGACAGCAGCCTGGTGCGTGAAATGCTGACCCGAGCGCGAACCGATGGCGGCATGGTCAATGCCGACGATTACCGCCCTGACGGTCTTGAGGAATCATTCGGCATGGGTGGCGACGGTCTCTACCGGCTGTCAGAAACCCAGACGCAAGAAATCCTGCAGATGCGCCTTCAGCGCCTGACTGGCCTGGAGCAGGACAAGATCGTTGCTGAATACAAGGAAGTCATGGCCGAGATTGACGACCTGCTCGACATTCTGGCCAAGCCGGAGCGGGTCTCAACCATCATTGGTGAAGAACTGGCGGCGATCAAGCTGGAATTCGGCCAGACAAAGCTGGGCGCCCGTCGCAGCCATATCGAGCACAGTTCGTTTGATTTGAGCACCGAAGATTTGATCACGCCTACCGACATGGTGGTCACGCTCTCGCACACCGGCTATATCAAGAGCCAGCCGCTGTCTGAATACCGGGCGCAAAAGCGCGGCGGGCGCGGCAAGCAGGCCACGGCGACCAAGGAAGACGACTGGGTCGACCAGCTATTCATCGCCAATACGCATGACTACATTCTTTGCTTTTCAGACCGTGGCCGGCTCTACTGGCTGAAGGTCTGGGAGGTGCCGGCAGGTTCGCGCGGTTCGCGCGGCCGGCCGATTGTCAACATGTTTCCGCTGCAGGAGGGTGAAAAAATCACGGTGGTCTTGGCATTGACGGGGGAAAAACGCAGCTTTCCGGCGGACCGTTATGTGTTCATGGCCACGTCCATGGGAACGGTCAAAAAAACCCCGTTAGACGACTTCAACAATCCTCGCAAGGGCGGCATCATTGCCGTGGCGCTCGATGAAGGGGATTACCTGATCGGCGCTGCCCTGACCGACGGAAAGCATGACGTGATGCTGTTCAGCGACGGCGGCAAGGCGGTTCGTTTTGATGAAAACGATGTGCGCCCGATGGGACGCAATGCGCGAGGTGTCCGGGGCATGAATCTGGAGGATGGCCAAGGGGTCATTGCCATGCTGGTCGCCGAAGATGGGGAACAAAGCGTGCTGACAGCCACCCAAAAGGGTTTTGGCAAGCGCACGTCCATCACCGAATACACGCGGCATGGTCGGGGCACCAAGGGAATGATTGCCATCCAGCAAAGCGAGCGCAACGGTAAGGTCGTCGCGGCAACACTGGTTCATGCTGACGACGAGATCATGCTGATCACTGACAGGGGCGTACTGGTGCGCACACGCGTCAGCGAGATTCGTGAAATGGGACGCGCCACTCAGGGTGTTACGCTGATAGGTCTGGATGAAGGTTCGCAACTCAGCGGCCTCCAGCGCATTGTTGAAAACGATGCGGCGCTGGAAGATGCAGACGAAAGCCTTGATACTGATACTGAAAACGACGCAGGCAGCGATGCCGTCAACCCGGAACAAAATTGATGAAAAAATTGATCACTACGCTGGCTTTTGCCAGCCTTGCCCTCAGCACGGGCCTGCACGCCCAAACCATAAACGCCAAAACCGAATTAGCAGCCAAGGTCGTCAAGCTTCAGCAGGGGCCGGAACTTGACCGGCTCATCGCCCAAATGGCAGGCAGCACAACGCAAGAACTGATCGCCAACTGGGGACCCCGGCTGGAAACGAATGTGGCCAAAGCCAACCAGCAAAAAGCATCGGAAGCACTGAATGCCGAACTCAAGAAGTATTCCGACGACACCAACCAGCTGATTGCCAAACAGGTCAGCAAGGTCAGCACCGATGTTCTGGTGCCAGCCTATGCCGAGCGTTTCACGCTGGAGGAGTTGCAGCAAATTGCCGCTTTCTTCGAATCACCCGCCATCAAGAAATACCAGGCCAATTCACCTGAACTGGGCAATATGTTTGTCCAGAAACTGATTGACGCCTCAAGGGTCGATGTACTCGCCCGGGCCAAGCAGTTTGATGCAGCTGCTCTGAAAATCGTGGGCGGGCCTGCATCGGCGCCCAAGGCCAGCCCGCCCGCCAAGAAATGACCCGGCCCTTCAACTTCTCGGCCGGTCCTGCCAATTTGCCAGAAGCTGTGTTGCAGCAGGCGGCCGCCGAAATGCTCGACTGGCATGGCAGCGGCATGAGCGTGATGGAAATGAGTCACAGGGGCAAGGAATTCATTTCGATTTACGAAAACGCTGAAGCGGACTTCCGCGAACTGATGGCAGTTCCCAAGAACTTCAAAATACTTTTCATGCAAGGCGGCGGACTCGCGGAAAACGCTATCGTTCCGCTGAACCTGTCGCGCGGTGGCTCGGCTGATTTTGTGGTGACCGGCAGTTGGAGTGACAAGTCGCAAAAGGAAGCGCGCAAATACTGCGATGTCCAGATTGCCGCCACGACTGAAAGCGGCGCCTTCACCAGCCTGCCGCCCCTGGCATCCTGGCAGTTGCGCCGTGATGCAAGCTATGTGCATGTCTGCACCAACGAAACCATTCACGGCGTCGAGTTCCAGGAGTTGCCCGACCTGAAGGCCTTGGGCAGCGAAGCACCGCTGGTGATCGACTTCTCGTCGCACGTGGCTTCACGGCCCGTTGACTGGTCCAGGGTCGGCCTGGCGTTTGGCGGCGCGCAAAAGAACTTGGGGCCTGCTGGCGTGACGCTGGTGGTGGTGCGCGAAGACTTGCTGGGACATGCCTTGCCGGTCTGCCCGAGCGCCTTCAACTACAAGACGGTGGCAGACAACGATTCGATGTACAACACGCCGCCAACCTACGCCATCTATATTGCGGGGCTTACCTTTCAGTGGCTCAAGCGGCAACGGGAAGGTGAGGCAACTGGCATCGAAGCCATTGAAAACCACAATCTGGCCAAGGCGCAGTTGCTGTACGACGCCATCGACAGTTCTGCGCTGTTTATCAATAAGGTCAGCAAGGACTGCCGCTCCCGGATGAACGTACCGTTCTTTTTGCGCGACGAGTCACGCAACGATGCCTTTCTGGCTGGCGCAAAAGCACGCGGCTTATTGCAACTGAAAGGCCATAAATCCGTGGGCGGCATGCGCGCGAGTATCTACAACGCCATGCCATTGGCCGGTGTTCAGGCGCTGGTGAGCTACCTGCAAGAATTCGAACAAAAACACGCCTGATATGACTGCCAACCTTGCTGATTTGCGCATCCAGATTGACGCGCTCGACAAACAACTGCTGACCCTCCTGAACCAACGCGCACTGGTTGCGGAACAGGTCGGAGAAGTCAAAAAGCGCGAAGGAACGCCTTTTTTCCGGCCCGACCGGGTTGCCCAAGTCATTGAAAAGATCCAGCAGACCAACAAGGGGCCGCTTAAAAATGAACACGTGGCGGCCGTCTGGCGCGAAATCATGTCGGCCTGCCTCGCGCTTGAGTCACCGGTACGAGTCGCTTATCTGGGCCCTGCCGGAACGTTCAGCGAAGAAGCCGCCGTGCAGTTTTTTGGCTCCAGCATTGAACACGTTCCCTGCACCAGCTTTGATGAAGTGTTTCGGTCAGCCACGGCAGGCACGGCAGAATTTGGCGTGGTGCCGGTTGAAAACTCGACCGAGGGCGTCGTGTCACGCTCGCTCGACCTGCTGCTGAACTCACCGCTGCACATCGTGGGAGAAGTCAGCCTGATGGTGCGGCACAACCTGCTGCGGCTTTCAGACTCGCTCGAGGGCATCGAAGTTGTCTATGCGCACCCGCAAGCCCTGGCCCAATGCCAGGGATGGCTGACCACGCATTTACCTCATGTCGAACGCCGCGCCGCTTCCAGCAATGCAGAAGGTGCACGCCTGGCAACCACCCATCCGGCCTGGGCCGGCATTGCCAGCGCCAGAGCAGCCACGCAGTTTGCACTGCACACGGCAGCGCATGCCATCCAGGACGACGCCTTTAACCGCACCCGCTTTGCAGTGGTTTGCCTACCGCAGACGCTTCCAGCCCCGTCCGCCTCGGGCAAGGATTGCACCAGCCTGGTGGTTTCAGTACCCAACCAGCCGGGTGCCGTGCATGACATCCTGGTGCCGCTGAAAACCCATGGCGTTTCCATGACGCGCTTTGAATCGCGTCCCGCCCGCTCGGGTCAGTGGGAATACTATTTTTATATCGACCTCCAGGGCCATCCGTCCCAGGACCACGTGAAAGCTGCACTGGCGGACCTGCAGCAGCTTTGCGCGTTTTACAAGGTTCTGGGCACCTACCCCGTCAGCGACTGATGCGGGATTCAAGGCGGGGCGCAGTAGCACCAAACAAAAAAAACAATTTCAGGGGTGTGGCATGTTCGAACAATTAGGCCTCATCGGCTGCGGCCTGATGGGCAGTTCCTTTGCACTGGCGCTTAAGCGTGCCGGTCTGGTCAAGCGCGTTGTTGGTTACAGCAAATCCCCCTCCACCACCGAGCGGGCTCGCCAGATGGGAGTGATCGACGTGGAAGCACCATCGGCGCTTTTGGCTGTCTCTGGTGCAGACATCGTCTTGCTAGCCATCCCCGTGTCGGCCACGGAAGCCACTTTCAAAGCCATCCGGCATCTTGTCGGACCCACGACGCTGGTGATGGATGTCGGCTCCACCAAGCGCGACGTTGTGGACGCGGCACGTCGGGTGCTGCGCGAGCAGGTCGGCTCATTTGTTCCCTGCCATCCGATCACCGGCAAGGAAGTCTCGGGGGTCGAAAATGCGGACGTGAATCTCTACGCAGGCAAGCAGGTCATCCTCACGCCGATCGAACGTACCTTGAGCGCGCAGTTGCAACAGGCAACGGATGTGTGGACGGCCTTGGGCTGTCAGGTATTGCGCATGTCACCCCAGGCGCACGACGCGGCTTATGCAGCTGTCAGCCACTTGCCGCACCTGATCGCTTTTGCCATGATCAATGGCATTACGTCCCAGGCGCAGGGCCGTGACTACATGGCGCTGGCCGGACCGGGATTTCGTGATTTCACCCGCATCGCCGCGAGCGACCCGGAGGTCTGGCGCGACATCCTCATGGCCAACCGCGAAGAGTTGCTCACGCAGTCCAGAATTTTCCAGCAATCCCTGCAATCGCTTGAACAGCTGATTTCAAGCGGCAGCGGGGAGGCACTTGAATCACAAATCGGGCAAGCCAGTGAAGCGCGCGCCAACTGGCGCATTTCCTCGCACAACGCTCCCAAGTAAAGCACCGTTCATGTACGACATTGAGTTTCTCGACCTTCCGCCGCTGGCCTGCGTCGCAGGTGAGGTCCGCCTGCCCGGCTCCAAAAGCATTTCCAACCGCGTCTTGCTGCTGGCCGCGTTGAGCAGCGGCCAGACCACGGTTCATGACTTGCTCGCTTCCGACGATACCGCTGTGATGCTCACCGCTCTTAAGCAACTCGGCTGCACGGTGGTCCAAGACGGCGACACCGCCGTGATCGGCGGACTGGGTGGCCAGCTCATCGAGCGCAAAGCCACACTGTTTATGGGCAATGCGGGCACCGCCATGCGACCCCTGACCGCTGCACTGGCGCTGCTGGGCGGCGAGTTTGAACTGTCGGGCGTGCCGCGCATGCACGAACGGCCCATTGGCGATCTGGTCAATGCCCTCAGGCAACTGGGATGCGCCATTGACTACCTCGGGGGCGAGGGCTTCCCCCCTTTGCGGCTGCGTCCAGGGGTGTTGAAGCTCGACCAGCCGATTCGGGTCCGGGGCGACGTTTCCAGCCAGTTTCTCACCGCCCTGTTGATGGCCCTGCCGCTGGTGGCAAAGCAAGCCATCTGCATCGAAGTCGTCGGTGAATTGATTTCACGGCCCTACATCGAGATCACGCTCAACCTGCTCAGGCGCTTCGGCATTCAGGTCGAGCGCGAAGGCTGGCAACGTTTCACGATTCCGGCTGGCAGCACCTACCAGTCGCCCGGTGCAATCCATATCGAAGCCGACGCCTCATCTGCTAGTTATTTCATAGCACTTGGTGCAATAGCAGCAAGCGCAAAAGGCCAAAATAGCTTAAAAATTCTGGGAGTAGGCGCGGACTCCATCCAGGGCGACATCAGGTTTATCGAAGCGGCTCGCCTCATGGGCGCCCGCATCGACAGCACGCCCAACTCCCTGCAGGTGTCGCGCGGCGCGTGGCCGCTCAAGGCGGTTGACATGGACTGCAACCACATCCCCGACGCCGCCATGACGCTTGCCGTGATGGCGCTGTATGCCGACGGAACCACCGTGCTGCGCAACATCGCCAGCTGGCGCGTGAAGGAAACCGACCGCATTGCCGCCATGGCCTGCGAATTGCGAAAGCTTGGCGCGACCGTCGAGGAAGGCGCGGATTATTTGAAAGTGACCCCGCCCGGGCAGGCCGGCGCGTGGAAGCCCGCAGTCATTCATACCTACGACGATCACCGCATCGCCATGTGTTTTTCACTGGCGGCCTTCAACCCGGCCGAGCTGCCGGTCCGGATTCTGGACCCCAAGTGCGTTGCCAAGACCTTTCCGGACTATTTTGAAACGCTGTTCTCGGTCACCGAAGCACGGGACGGCCAGATACCCGTGATCTGCGTGGACGGTCCCACCGCCTCCGGGAAGGGAACGTTGGCGGCGCTGACGGCGCATCACTTGGGTTATCACTACCTGGACTCGGGCGCCCTATACCGCTTGAGCGCTTTCGCTGCCTTGCGCGCCGGCCTGTCACTCGATGACGGCGACGCGATTGCCGAAATTGCACGCAGCTTGCCGGTCCGGTTCAAGGGCGACCGCATTTTTCTATCCACCGGCGACGCCGAAGAAGACGTTTCCGAGGAAATTCGCACCGAACTCGCCGGCATGGCCGCTTCCCGGGTTTCAGCCCATCCGCAGGTCCGCAATGCCTTGCTGGACTTGCAGCGCAGTTTCCGGCAACTCCCCGGTCTGGTGGCCGACGGCAGGGACATGGGAACGGTCGTATTCCCCGACGCGCCACTCAAGATTTTCCTGACCGCCAGCGCTTTGCATCGTGCCGAACGCCGGTACAAGCAATTGATCGCAAAAGGAAACGCGATTACAATCGCCGCCATTCAACAGGATTTGGAAGCGCGCGACCAACGGGACATGTCCCGCAAAGCCGCACCGTTAAGACCTGCTGATAATGCTAAGTTACTGGACAACTCCGACCTGACGATTGATGAATCGCTGAATCTGGTGATGGACTGGTGGCAAGGCACCCGGCCCTTCTGACCCTCGACGCGCATCCTTCTTATGGGGCGCAGGGTTCGCAGGAACATTTTAAGCAACCTGCGGTCTTACCTGTCGTTTGATCGCAAAACCTCACCAAACCGCCGCAAGCAGCCCTAAAAACAGTAGCAATTCCGCTATTGGAAACCTGTTGTGTGGATTAGGAAATTCATGTCTGAATCTTTTGCCGACCTGTTTAACGAATCACTTGAACGCTCTGAAATGCGCTCCGGTGAAGTCATCACCGCTGAAGTAGTGCGCATCGATCACAACCATGTGGTTGTGAACGCCGGCCTCAAGTCAGAGGCTTACATTCCTCTCGAAGAATTCAAGAACGACCAGGGCGAAGTTGAAGTCCAGGTCGGCGACTTTGTCTCCGTCGCCATCGACTCCGTCGAAAACGGCTACGGCGACACCCTGCTGAGCCGCGACAAGGCCAAGCGCCTGGCATCGTGGATGAGCCTGGAAAAAGCCCTGGAATCCGGCGAATTCGTCACCGGCCAGACCAGCGGCAAGGTCAAGGGCGGCCTGACCGTTCTGGTCAACGGCATCCGTGCTTTCCTGCCCGGCTCGCTGATCGACACCCGCCCTATCAAGGACTTGTCTCCGTACGAGAACAAGACCATGGAATTCAAGGTCATCAAGCTCGATCGCAAGCGCAACAACGTCGTGCTGTCACGCCGCGCCGTGGTCGAAGCCAGCATGGGCGAAGAGCGCGCCAAGCTGATGGAAACCCTGAAAGAAGGCTCTGCCGTCAAGGGCATCGTCAAGAACATCACCGAATACGGTGCATTCGTTGACCTGGGCGGCATCGACGGGCTGCTGCACATCACCGACATGGCATGGCGCCGCGTGCGTCACCCAAGCGAAGTGGTGACGGCTGGCCAGGAAATCGTGGCCAAGATCCTGAAGTTCGACACCGAGAAAAACCGCGTGTCGCTGGGTCTGAAGCAAATGGGCGACGACCCATGGATGGGCGTGAACCGCCGCTACCCGCAAAGCACCCGCCTGTTTGGCAAGATCACCAATATTGCCGACTACGGCGCGTTCGTGGAACTCGAGCCAGGCATCGAAGGCTTGGTCCATGTTTCCGAAATGGACTGGACCAACAAGAACGTGGCGCCAAGCAAGCTCGTGGCCTTGGGCGATGAAGTCGAAGTCATGGTTCTGGAAATCGACGAAGACAAGCGCCGCATCAGCCTGGGCATGAAGCAGTGCAAGGCCAACCCATGGCAAGAGTTCGCCGTGGAAACCAAGCGCGGCGATCGCGTCAAGGGCCCGATCAAGTCGATCACCGACTTCGGCGTGTTCGTGGGCTTGGCTGCCGGCATTGACGGTCTGGTGCATTTGTCCGACCTCTCGTGGAACGAGC
Source organism: Polaromonas sp. DSP2-3-2b2 (assembly GCF_049895905.1). Taxonomy (NCBI): domain Bacteria; kingdom Pseudomonadati; phylum Pseudomonadota; class Betaproteobacteria; order Burkholderiales; family Comamonadaceae; genus Polaromonas; species Polaromonas sp. DSP2-3-2b2. The sequence goes on from NZ_JAFCTH010000001.1 coordinate 347,110, forward strand.
CCGGCGAAGCCGCAGTTCGCAACTACAAAAAGGGCCAGGAAGTCGAAGCCATCGTGCTGGCTGTCGATGTCGACCGCGAGCGCATCTCCCTGGGCATCAAGCAGCTTGATTCCGATCCGTTCACGACCTTCGTGTCGATCAACGACAAGGGCGCGATTGTGACCGGCAAGGTCAAGACGGTTGACGCCAAGGGTGCAGAGATCGATCTGGGCGAAGACATCATTGGCTACCTGCGTGCCAGTGAAATCAGCCGTGACCGCGTTGAAGATGCGCGTAACGTGCTGAAAGAAGGCGACGAAGTATCGGCTGTCGTGGTGAACGTGGATCGCAAGACCCGCAACATCCAGCTGTCGGTCAAGGCTAAAGACAATGCTGATCAGCAGGAAGCCATGGCAACGCTCAGCCAGCAGTCGTCGCGTGAAAGCGCCGGCCTGACCAGCCTGGGCGCCCTGCTGCGCGCCAAGCTGGACAGCAACGAGTCCAAGTAATCTTGTCGGACAGAATCCATGACGCGGTTTGCCGTGCATGGTTTCTGCCACCAACCAGATAATTACGGATGACCCGAAGCGATTTAGTCGAAGAGCTCGCTGCCCGATTCAGCCAATTGACGCACCGTGATGCCGAGTTGGCGGTTAAGAAACTTCTTGATGCCATGGGCGATACCTTGGTGCGCGGCAACCGTATTGAAATCAGGGGTTTTGGCAGTTTTTCCATCAACCGGCGCCCTCCTCGCATGGGACGCAACCCTCGGTCTGGAGAAAGCGTGGCGATTCCTGAAAAGCGGGTGCCGCATTTCAAACCGGGTAAGGCCTTGCGCGAAGCAGTCGATGCTCGAACGGAAGAATTGCTGAAGGTTCCGCTTCCGAGTTAACTCTTGGGGCTTTCTCGCCCGGTGGGCTGGCTACAATTGTCAGACCACTCCGGGGATTACCAGTGAAATACCTGACGTGGCTGCTCAAGGCAGCCATTTTTTTTACGCTTTTTGCTTTTGCGCTGAACAACCAGCAAACGGTTGCAGTGCATTTCTTTTTTGGTACCTTGTGGCAAGCGCCTCTGGTGCTCGTGGTGCTGGCCACCTTTGCCTGCGGTCTTTCAATGGGTATTTTGGTCATGATGCCGCGCTGGTGGAAGAAACGCAAAGCTGCTTTGGCTCCTGTATCGGCTGCGCCTCTGGAAGAAGCCGAGAACAACCCTGTCCCGCTTCAACATGGAATTTGACTTCACCTGGGTTCTGCTCGGATTTCCGATTGCCTTTACGCTGGGCTGGCTGGCCTCCCGGCTGGACTTGCGGCAACTGCGCATCGAGAATCGCCAAGCGCCCAAAGCCTACTTCAAGGGACTGAACTTCCTGCTCAACGAGCAGCAGGACCAGGCCATTGATGCCTTTATTGAAGCTGTTCAGAACGACCCCGACACGTCAGAGTTGCACTTTGCTTTGGGCAACCTGTTTCGCCGCCGTGGCGAATACGAGCGCGCCGTAAGGGTTCATGAGCATCTGATGTCGCGCGGCGACTTGACCCAGCCTGAACGCGAGCGCGCCCAGCATGCACTGGCACTGGATTTTCTGAAAGCCGGTTTGCTTGATCGCGCCGAGGCTGCGCTTCGAAAGCTCGAAGGCACAGCGTTTGAAGAAGAAGCCCGGCTGGCGCTGCTGTCGATTTACGAGCGCTCGCGTGACTGGGCCAATGCCACCGAAATTGCCGCCCGGCTTGGCAATTCCAGCCACGGCAGTTTCAGTACGCGGCAATCGCATTATTTGTGCGAGCAGGCGAGTGCCTCCATTGCCACGGGCGACACTGGCGTGGCGCTTGGCGCCCTGATGCAAGCCGTGGCCATGGCGCCAGCTTCCGCCAGGCCATTGATCGATCTGGCCAAGCTCCAGAGCCAGCTAGGCCGGGGTCACGATGCGTTTCTGACACTGCGCACGCTCACCGCGGTTGCTCCGCATGCCTTGCCACTGGCCGCCAACCTGTTGGCCAATGTGGCGAAAAGTAGTAGCGAACAGCAAGCCGCACTGGCGCTGCTCAAGGCCGGCTATGCCCAGACACCTTCGATTGACCTGATCGAGGCTATTGTCAAGCTTGAAAAAGATTCCATGTCCGCGCGTAACTGGTACGTAACGCACATGGAGCGTGAAATTTCCCTGGTGGCGGCCAGCAAATGGATTGCGGGGGAAAAACTTGAAGACGAACATCACCACATGCTGGTGCAGCGGGCGATGGATCAGGCCACCAAACCCTTGATGCGCTACCGCTGCGCTGCCTGCGGTTTTGAAGCAAGCCAGCATTTTTGGCATTGCCCCGGCTGCCAGGCGTGGGACAGTTACCCCGGGCGCCGCATTGAAGAGCTGTAACGCTGTCGATCTTAAAAAAAATGAATCTAACCATAACTCCCGAAAAAATTGCATTGGCCCGCGTCTTGGTGGTTGGCGATGCCATGCTGGACCGCTATTGGTACGGTGCCGTCGACCGCATTTCACCCGAGGCACCAGTTCCCGTAGTGCGCGTGACCCGCACCGAAGAACGGATTGGCGCGGCCGCCAATGTGGCTTACAACATCGTGAAGCTGGGGGCACGAGCATCCCTGTTGACGGTGGTGGGCGAGGATGAAGCAAGCCATACCCTGGAAGACCTGGTGGCGAAAACCGGGATCACGCCCTACTTCGGCCGTGATGTAAACCTTAAAACCACGGTTAAATTGCGCGTGATCGGGCGCCAGCAGCAATTGCTGCGGCTCGACTTTGAAAACACGCCTGAGCATGAAGTGCTGGCATCCCAGTCAGCCACCTTTGAAACCCTTTACCCAGAGCATCATGCGGTGCTGTTTTCTGATTACGGCAAGGGCGGCCTGGCGCACATCGTGACCATGATTGCCCAGGCGCGCGCTGCCGGCAAGGTGGTTCTGGTAGACCCCAAGGGTTCGGATTTCGAACGCTACAGGAATGCCAGCGTCATCACGCCCAACCGCGCGGAACTGGAGCAAGTCATTGGTCCCTGGAGCAGTGAAAACGAATTACGCACCAAGACCCACAATCTGCGCTCGGTGCTCAATCTTCAAGCATTGCTGGTCACTCGAAGCGAGGAAGGCATGACCCTGTTCGATGCGCAAGGGGAACTGCATGTTCCCACGGTGGCCAGAGAGGTGTTTGACGTCACCGGCGCTGGTGATACCGTGATTGCCACGCTGGCCACCATGACGGCGGCCGGCCTGAGCCTGCGCGATGCCGTACCGATTGCCAACCGTGCTGCGGGCATCGTGGTGGGGAAATTTGGCACGGCCACTGTCAACTACAGCGAGCTTTTTGCGGCTTCCTGAGCGCTGCGGCTCCCTGCACATTCTAGGAATTTTCATGAAAATCGTAGTCACCGGCGCTGCCGGCTTCATTGGCAGCAACCTCATCAAGGGGCTGAACGCCCGCGGCATTGATGACATCATCGCGGTGGATGACCTGACGCAGGGCGACAAATTTCGCAACTTGGCCGATCTGAAAATTGCCGACTATATCGATGTCGCCGATTTCTATGGCCAGTTTGCCGACGAGGCCTTCGGACACATCGAGGCAGTATTTCATGAGGGCGCCTGCAGTGACACCATGGAGTCGGACGGCAAATACATGATGGCCAACAACTACACGCTGTCGTGCGATTTGTTTCGCGCCTGCCGTAACCAGAACATCCGCCTGCTGTACGCCTCGTCCGCCGCCACTTACGGCGGCTCGGACACCTTCAGCGAATCACCCGAGTTCGAGCGGCCGCTCAATGTGTACGGCTATTCCAAACTGCTGTTTGACCAGCATATGCGGCGAGAACTGGGCATGTGTTTTAAAAATGCAAAAACGCAAGTCGCCGGCTTTCGCTATTTCAATGTCTATGGTCCCCGCGAGCAGCACAAAGGACGCATGGCCAGCGTGGCCTTTCACCAGTTCAACCAGTTCCAGACTGAAGGCAAAGTCAAACTGTTTGGCGACTACGGCGGCTATGGTCCAGGCGGCCAGATGCGTGACTTTGTCTTCATCGACGACGTGGTAGCGGTGAACCTCTGGTTTTTCGACCATCCTGAAAAATCCGGAATTTTCAACCTGGGCACGGGTCGCGCGCAACCCTTCAATGATGTCGCCCTTGCCGTTGTCAACAATTTGCGCCAGGTTCAGAACGCAGCACCATTGAGTCTTGAAGACGCCGCACGTGGGGGCTTGATTGATTACATCGGCTTTCCGGAAGCACTCATCGGCAAATACCAGAGCTACACCCAAGCGGACCTAAACGCCTTGCGTGCAGCGGGCTGTCAGCATGCATTTGCCGACGTTCAATCGGGTGTGACGGCGTATATGCGCTGGCTGCGCGACGCCACCAATTGAACTCCTGTCGAGTTACAAAAGGTTTTTTGGAAAAAACTTTACTGGCGAGTCAACCCGGCTGAGTTGAAGACGTTAAGAAAGTGTATCTTTTTTATTACAAGATGCAACAATGGTTTCACTCACTCCATGTTCAAGGAACTTACTCAAAAAATTACTGCTGTTTTTCGCTGCCATGTCTCTTACTGCAGCCTTTGCTGCGGTTGATGTCAACAAAGCCAGCGAAGCTGAACTCGACGGCATCAAAGGCGTTGGTCCTGCGACCAGCCAGCTGATTGTTACCGAGCGCAAAAAAGCCGAGTTCAAGAGTTGGGACGACTTCATCGCCCGTGTGAAGGGCGTGGGCGAAAAAAGCGCCGCCAAGTTCTCGGCAGAAGGCATGACGGTGGGCGGCTTGCCTTATCAGATCGCTACCAAGTCCGATGCCAAGACAGCCAAAAAAGATGAGAAGGCTGTCGCCACCAAACCCGAAGCCAGTGCAGCAAAAAAGTAGGCTGAACCGAGCATAAAAAAAACCCGCATCAGGTGCGGGTTTTTTTATGCCTGGAGCCGTATCGGCCCGGATACCTTAACCCATGTGCAGGCCACCATTGAGCGAGAAGTCAGCGCCCGTGGCATAGCCGCCTTCTTCGGACGCGATCCAGGAGATGATGGAAGCAATCTCTTCCGGTTTGCCCAGACGCTTGGCGGGCACGCCGGCCACGATTTTCTCCAGCACCTCAGGACGGATCGCATTGACCATGTCGGTGCCGATGTATCCCGGGCTGACCGTGTTCACTGTCACGCCTTTGGCGGCCACTTCCTGCGCCAGCGCCATGGTGAAACCATGCAGGCCGGCCTTGGCGGTGGAATAGTTCACCTGACCAAACTGGCCTTTCTGGCCATTGACCGACGAGATGTTGATGACGCGGCCAAAACCCGCTGTCACCATGTCTTCAATCACCTGCTTGGTCACATTGAACATGCTGTCAAGGTTGGTCGAGATCACGGCGTCCCAGTCCGCCTTGCTCATCTTGCGGAACTGGCCGTCGCGGGTAATGCCTGCGTTGTTCACCAGTACGCTGACCGGGCCGTGCTCTGCCTTGACCTTCTCGAAGGCCGCCACCGTGGACTCCCAGTCGCCCACGTTGCCGACCGAGGCGTAAAAGGTGTGGCCCAGGGCTTTTTGCTCATCAATCCACTTGGTGAAATCCCGCGTGGGACCGCAGCCGGCAATGACCGTGAAGCCATCTTTGGCCAGCCGCTGGCAAATGGCCGTTCCAATGCCACCCATGCCACCTGTTACATACGCTACTTTTTGGCTCATTGTCTTCTCCTTGTATCGTTAGATTTATGTAAAACTCTTGCTATTACTCTAATAGCTGCTCACGCCCTGCTGGTAAGCGCGCATGACACTTTTACCTGATATTCAGCGTTCCAGTGTGAGGGCAACCCCCATGCCGCCGCCGATACACAGGCTGGCTATGCCTTTTTTGGCATCGCGCCGCACCATCTCGTGCAGCAGCGTGACCAGAATGCGACAGCCGGACGCGCCAATCGGGTGGCCAATGGCAATCGCGCCGCCGTTGACATTCACCTTGCTGGTGTCCCAGCCCATTTCCTGGTTGACCGCGCAGGCCTGGGCGGCAAACGCCTCATTGATTTCGAGCAGGTCAAGATCCTGCGCCTTCCAGCCTGCGCGCTGCAAGGCCTTGGTTGAGGCCGGCACGGGGCCCATGCCCATGTAGGCGGGATCCAGGCCGGCCGTGGCATAGCTGGCGATGCGGGCCAAGGGCGTCAGTCCCAGGGCTGCAGCCTTTTTGGCGGTCATGACCATGACGGCGGCAGCGCCATCGTTCAGTCCGGATGCATTGCCTGCGGTGACGCCGCCCGCCTTGTCGAATGCAGGGCGCAATCCGGCCAGGCCTTCAGCACTGGTCTTTCGGTTCAGGAACTCGTCAGACGAAAACACCACCGGATCACCCTTTTTCTGGGGAATCGAGATGGGGATAATTTCATCCTTGAACTTGCCCGCATCCTGGGCCGCCGCCGCTTTCATCTGGCTGGCAAGGGCCAGCGCATCCTGGGCTTCCCGGCTGATGCTGTACTTCTTGGCGACGTTTTCAGCGGTGATGCCCATGTGGTACTGGTTGTACACGTCCCACAGACCGTCCACGATCATGGTGTCGACCATTTTCCAGTCGCCCATGCGCTGGCCATCGCGCGAGCCGTTCAAGACATGCGGCGAAGCACTCATGTTTTCCTGGCCGCCTGCAATCACGATCTCGCTGTCGCCGGTGGCCACGGCCTGTGCCGCGAGCATGACGGATTTCAGGCCGGAACCGCAAACGGCATTGATGGTCAGGCCCGGAATGCCGTGGGGGAATCCAGCCTTGAGCACGGATTGGCGCGCAGGGTTCTGGCCTACACCGGCGGCCAGCACCTGGCCCATGATGACTTCGCCAATCTGTTCAGCATTCAAGCCCGAGCGCTCCAGCACGGCCTTGATCACGGCAGCGCCCAGTTCAGTAGCAGGTATTTTTGCCAGCGAGCCGCCGAATTTTCCGACAGCGGTGCGGCCTGCTGAAACGATAACGATATCTTCCATGTTGTCTCCTTGATAAAACTTGAGATGCACTTCGGTGCAGTTGAACAAAAACAATAAAAAATTATGAGACCTGTCCAGACCTGAAACCTGGAACAGTTTTCAAGTCTGATTCAGGCCTTGACCTTGACGTAGCTGCCGGGCGCGGGTTCGATGGCCTTGAACTTGCGGCTGCCATAGGTTTTGGGTGCCGCAATCTGCTTGCCGGCGTGGCTCTGCAGCCAGTCGGACCAGTCGGGCCACCAGCTTCCGACATGCTCGGTGGCATTTTTTTGCCAGTCTTCCTGCGATGCGGGGTATTGATCGCCAAAAGTACGACTCGATGCCAGCTGGTCATTGATCCAGTAGCTGCGTTTCTTTTTGGCTGGCGGATTGATCACGCCGGCAATGTGGCCGGACGCCCCCATCACGAAGCGCTTCTTGCCCGGCAGAACCTGGGTTGACGCATAGGCGCCGCCAATCGGCACGATATGGTCCTCGCGCGAGCCATAGAGGTAAAACGGCATGTCGAGCTTGCCGAGATCGACCTTTTCGCCGCAAACCACCATTTTTCCGGGCTTGATCAGGTTGTTTTCAAAATAGGTGTTGCGCAGGTACCAAGCGTAAAACGGTCCGGGCAGATTGGTCGAGTCGCTGTTCCAGTAGAGCAGGTCAAACGGCGGCGGGGTTTCGCCCTTGAGGTAGTTGCCGACCACATAGTTCCAGACCAGGTCGTTCGGGCGCAAAAAGCTGAAGGTGGAAGCCAGGTCCTTGCCCTTGAGCAGGCCGCCCTTGCCCATTTCGGCCTCGCGGTACTTGACCGAGGTTTCGTCAATAAAGATGTCCAGGATGCCGGTGTCGCTGAAGTCGAGCAGCGAGGTCAGCAGCGTGACGCTTTCCACCGGCTTTTCGCCGCGCGCTGCCAGCACCGCCAGCGCCGTGCTCAGAATCGTGCCGCCAACACAGAAACCCAGGGCGTTGATGGTGTCGGAGCCGGTGATCTCGCACACTACTTCAATCGCCTTGATGGGCGCGTTCTCGATGTAGTCGTCCCAGGTTTTCTTCGCCATCGACTGGTCAGGATTGCGCCAGCTCATCACGAAGGTCCGGTGGCCCTGGGCCGTGGCATAGCGAATCAGGGAATTTTCAGGCTGCAGGTCCAGGATGTAGAACTTGTTGATGCAGGGCGGCACCATCAGGAAAGGCTTTTCATAGACCTTGTCCGTCAGCGGCTTGTACTCGAGCAGTTGAAAATACTCGTTCTCGAACACCACGGCGCCTTCGGTGGTGGCGACGTTTTTGCCGACCTCAAAGATGCTTTCGTCGGTCATCGAGACATGGCCCTGCTTCATGTCGTGAAGCATGTTGGCCATGCCTTTGGCAATGCTTTCGCCCCGGGTTTCGATGGCTTTTTTCTGCGCCTCGGCATTGAGCGCCAGAAAGTTGCTGGGTGCCGAAGCAGCCATCCACTGTTCGACCGCGAAACGCAGCCGCGCCTTGGTCTTGGCATCGCTCTCGGCCGCTTCAGCCAGTCCCATCATGGTGGTGGCGTTGAGCTGGTAAGCCGAGGCCAGGAATTTGGATACCGGGCTGGCCTGCCAGGCTGGATCGGAAAAGCGCCTGTCGGCCGGCGTCGCGGCGTCGCCGCCGGCATGCAAGCCCTGGTTCCAGATTGCCGATGCGCCGGCAATGTAACGCTGCTGAAGCTCAAGGAGCTTGGAGGGTTCGAACGTGATGGACGGTTGGGAAGGAGGCGCCAGGGACTTGAAACCCGACAGGTCCATCGCAGGAAAGCCGGGCGCAGTCCCGGACCCAAAGGACGACAGTGCTTGCTTGATCCCTTCTCCAAGGGTTTCCTGCATTTGTTGAGTCGCCTGTGTCCAGTTCAGTTCAGAATTCATCCATGTCTCCTGGGTTATGCAATGTCTGGGCAAACGCCATCTGCTGCTGCCAGTATCCTATCAATTACTTTTCAGATCCTGACAAGAAAGCATGAACTCACTATGTATTTGGTCGTTATAGCGTGGATGTATGTCGTGCTGATGATGAGCGCCGCCGAAGCCGCGAGCAGCAATGGAACCGTCCTGGGCGCATTGGTTACCCTTTTACTCTATGGCGTGGGTCCGGTGATATTGGTGATTTACCTGATGGGCGCTCCTGCGCGCAACAAGGCGATCAAAAAGCGTGAAGCAGAAGCGCGGGCAAATTTTCTGGCCTCCGCAAGCCAGGAGGCGCCTTCGGCCACCGCTTCAGCCGTCGAGCCAGATGCTGGCGGCCATTCGCCCGGTGGTGGCAAAGCCATTGCCCAAGATGCCGGCATCGCGCCGGTGGGAAAAGAATCTTGACGGATTGCCCGCTGTGCACCAAGGCGCGCTGCCGTCGTTTCCATACACCTGCGTGACACCCAGCGCCTGTAGCCGAAGGCAGGCCAGGGCGGGCAGGTCGGCCAGGTATTTGCCCGGCCCGATGGCGGTGAAGCAACGCGCCGCTTGGGGCTGCCGCGCTTCAAACGCAGCCCTCACCTCCTCGCCCACCTCAAACGCCGCAGGCCCGATACACGGACCCAGCCAAGCTATTATTTTTGTAGCTGCCCGCGCAGGCCTGTATTGCGTAAGAGCACTAAAAGACTTAAAAACCGACTCGATGACGCCCTGCCCTGCGGCGTCAGCGTTGCCGGCCAGCCCCCGCCAGCCGGCATGGGCTGCGGCGACCCTTGTGCCGTCCAGGGAAGCCAGCAGCACCGGCAGGCAGTCGGCCACCATGACGGTGCAGGCCAGCTTGCGATGCTCCGTCATGCAGGCATCCGCAGGCTGGCCGTCGGGAGTGGCCGGGTCAAGCAGTTCCACCCGGGTGCCATGCACCTGGTTGAGGAAAACTGCGCGCTTGGTTCCCGTGGCCGCCTTCAGCAGATGACGGTTGGCGTTTACCGATGCGGGCAGGTCGCCCACATGGCTGCCCAGGTTCATGGTGTCGAACGGCACGGCCGAAACGCCACCGGCGCGAGTGGTGAACACCGCCTTGATGCCGGCCGGCGCGGGCCAGTCCGGAACCAGCCAGTCGGGATGAAAATGGCCGGACATTTTCAAGCCTGACTGCCAGGACAGGCTGACGGCTGCGCCGGTGCCCGCACCCTGGCGCGGCCCAGTGCGTTGGCGGAAAGCGCCGCACAGGGCGCTTTCCGGTGCTCGCACCGGGTGATCTGGACCGGGGCATGGTCGTAGGCCAGGCCCTTGAGTTCCAGCGCGATGCGCACGCGAAACGACTTCGAAGAACGGAAATGGTTAAGCAGCTTCATGGCAGAAAGCATAAACCGGGATCGCGTTTCCTGGCTTTTCCTTCAGCGCCGATGGTGTGGAGACAGGCCGGCCGGTCAGCCGATGGCGGCAAAGCGTGTTCCTGCCTGCTTGATGCTCCAGAACAATTCGACCAGCGCCGGATTGTTCAGCAGGGGTTCGCCCATCAGGATCAGCCAGTAGCCGGCGCCGTCCACCCAAAAGGGCAGAAAGGCCTGGTCTGGCAGCAAAAATTCCGGGTCACTGTGAAATGACACATAGCGCGTGGCGCCATCCCAGCCGCGCCGTGCCTGCCGCGCCGCAAAATCCGAGTAGTCGGCAGCGGCAGCGCAGAGCAGTTCGGCCTCGTCCTGGCCGACGCCAGCGCGGCCCAGGCAAAATCCGCCTTCAGACGCCAAGACCGCGCGGCGTTCGCCCGACAGCGAGGCAATCACATGCTGCAAAAAATCGTCCAGCCGGGCATCGGGCCCCTGAAGCGATCCAGGCAGCGCCTGCACCCAGCCGTTTTCCAGCGCGCCCGCCAGCAGATCGGGCGCCGCTGGCTCGAAAGCGGTCCAAGCGGCCAGGCTCAATGAATGCTCGCCGGTCAGCAGGCTTTGCAGGGCGGCGGCGGTGTCATCGGGTGTCTTGTGGGCAAACGCATGCAGCGCGCCGGCAGGCGTCAGCATGAAGCATTCGGATGCAGTCAGGGTCATGGCATTTGCTCGACAAAGAGGTTGGTTTAAAAAAGTTTCCCGGCAAGCCGGCGGCAGGTTCAGACTTTTTGGCCGGGAAGGTGGTGCGCCAGCTTCCACAGCAAGGCTTGGAGCGGCTGCGCGGGGATGTCCAGTCGCGCAGCTCGCGCCTGGGCATCCTGGCCGTCGATCGCGTCGATCTCGATGCTTGATGCCAGGTCGTCGTCCTGGCACAGCTGTTCCAGCACCGACGCGGGCGTATTGCTTGCTGCCCATTGCTCGCCGGGATGAAAGATCATCCGTTTGATGAACGATATCCGCAACTCGAAAGGACGCTGCCGCGCCAGCGATTCGGCCAGTCTGCGCAGAAAAAGCGGGGCTCCGGGCAAGGCAGCCATGCGTGCCTGGAATTCGCTAAAAGCCAGCGTGCCTTCCATCAGGGCAGGTGCAGCCAATGGCGGCCGTTCAGCGGCGGCTGGCAGCGACACGGCACCAGCCGGCAAGGTCTGGGCGGGCTCAATAGAGAGCGATGGCCGCGAAGCCGGGCGGGCTTGGGCTGTGAGCGCCCCGCCAGGCGCTGCTGGCTTGATGGCCCGCGAGGCCGCTGCTCGTGCAGGAGCGGACCGGCCTGCTACCGCCTGCTGGAGCGCAGTCCGCATGGCTTCGACGCCGTAGGGCTTGTGCAGCAGCACCAACGGCTGGCTTTGCGTGAAAGATGCGTCCAGCGCTGACCAGGTCTGGTCAAAAGCGGGCGCCACCAGCACGGCAGGCGCGCCGCCGAGCGCCTTGAGCAATTCGCCTTGCGCCGCATCGGACCAGCGCGCCATTCCCCTGCCCGCCAGATCGACCACGTACAGGTCTGCTGGCGGCAGGGGCGCCCTGGGTCCGTCCGTGGCCGGCAGGCACTGCCAGCCGGGCAATGACTTGCCCACCAGCATGCCAAAGGCCACTTCTTCGCGGGCCGTCAGGCCGGCCAATGCAATGTTCATGTCGTCTCCCGGGGGTGTTCAAGCTGCAGGCTGACCGCTTCCCAGTCGTCGGGCAGGGCCGTACCCGACTTGCGCAATGCGCGCCGCGCCAGCATGAAGGCCAGGTTGTCATGACAGGTCACGCAGTGGTGCAGGAATTCGTTTTGAGCCGTCTGGTCCCCGGCCTCGAAAGCCAGCACCGCCTGCCCGGCCAGCAGGCGTGAATCGTCCGTACTGCAACGCCGCGCGCGGGTGGAAATGCCGGCCAAAGGATGGGCCAGCACGCTCCATCGCGTGGCCAGGGGATTGATGGCGGGCAAAGGCGCCTGGTCAAGCTTCGCCTCGAACCAGCGGGCCGCATGGGCCGAAAGCCGCCCTTTCGCCAGTTGCAGGGCGGTGTGCTTGAGCGCCACGTGTGATGCGCCAAAACTGCTGAACAGATCGGCCAGCGCCCCCTGCACCGGTTCGGCGCCGGGCAGTTCCAGCGCGGACTGCAGGCGCGCCATGTGGGCGTTCGGGTCACCCGGAACGTGCAGCAGGCGCCGCGCATGCCGGCGCACCGCGAGCCGGGCAGTTCGCAGGCAAGGTGCCGCGCCAGCCGTTTGCGCATGCTCAGTCAAGAAGCGTGTCCATCAGATCGATCATGAATTCCGCGTCTTCCTGGCTCATGGGCTCGAACCCCTTGGGAAGGCCCAGCGCGTCGAGCACATCACGGTCGGCAGGCTCGCTGCCGATGCCGAGCAAGGCCTGGCTGATGCGCGGCAGATCGCCGGCCATGCGCGGATGGGCCAGCACCACATGCGAGATGTCGCTGATGCGGCTTTCGACCAGCACGCGCAGCTGGCTGCGGGTCATGCGCGTGAGCGACGCATAGGCTTCGGCCAGGAAAAATCCGGCCTGCACCTCGCCCTTGAGGGTCAGGCGTGCGGCCGCCTGGAAATTTTCCACCGGCACCCATTCGATCAGGGACTCCGTCAGGTCAGCCGGTTCCAGCAGGCGCAGGCCGATCAGCTTGACGTCCTTGTTGTCTGTCAGTGCAATGCGGCTGCCGGGCCGGATGTCCTCCAGCCGCTGCAAGGCCGATCCAGCAGCGGTGGCGATCACCATCTCGTCAGACTTCCCGGCTGGCCGGGCGAACGGCATGTAACCCTGCTGGCGGATCATGTCGACGGCGTCGAACGGGTTGGCATAGACGAGGTCAACGTTGCCCCCGGCAAGCAGGCTGGACTGTTCCGGCGGGCTGGCCGGGGTCAGCAGGTGCAGCTTGATGCCGGAGCGGCGCTGCAGCAGCGTGTTGAGCATGTGCCAGCCGGCAAAACGCTCGGGCGAAAAATCGGGGGCGATCAGGAAATTGAGGGTCATGGTGCGGCTTTCTCTTTGTCCTGGGCCTGTTCCTGCTCCAGCCACTGCCGGTACACCGGAATCAGCTCGTCGATGCGGGTGCGCGAGGGCTTGCGCCGGACCGAGGTATAGCCTGCAATCTGCCCGTTGCGGATGTTGGGAACGGCGGTTGCGTAAACCCAGTAGTAAGAGCCGTCCTTGCGCAGGTTCTTGACATAGCCATGCCATTTCTTGCCCTCTGCGACCGTGTCCCACAGCCCCTTGAACGCAGCCTTGGGCATGTCGGGATGGCGCAGGATGTGGTGCGGCGCGCCGATCAGCTCGCCCCGATCCCAGCCGCTCAATTCGACAAACGCGTCGTTGGCATGGGTGATGAGGCCTTCCAGGTCAGTGCGGGAAACAATCAGCCGCCCTTCGGGAAACGGCACTTCCATACCGCTGGTGAACACCGTACGGGAGGTTCCGTCGGTGTAGGTCAGCCTGGACTCGAAGGCATTTGCGTTCGGCCGGGTCATGTCGGAAAGTTGCATGGCGACTCCTTTAGATCAGCTTGGACAGCGTTTCGGCGGCCCGCTTGATGTCCAGAAAGATCAGGCCAAGCTTGGCATTTGACTTGGCCAGCACCGTCAACACGGCCTCGGGGCCTGCCGAACTCATGATGACGTAGCCGCGCTCGCCCTGGATCAGCACCCGCGCCAACGTGCCGCGCGCCAGTTCGCGGGCGGTGCGCTCGCCCAGCGACAGCAAGGCGGCCGACATGGCGCCAATGCGGTCCTCGTCCATGCCGTGCGGCAGGGCCGAGGCGATCATCAGGCCGTCGGTCGAAATCAGCGCGGAGGCCTCGATGTCGGCGGTCGAGCCGTTCAAGTCGTCCAGCGCCTGCTGAAACATGTCTGTGCGCATCATTTACTCCGTGTTCGTGCATCTAAATTCGTTGAAAACATTAGATATCGAACAAGCGAAGTTACAACTGACACAAATCAACACTGTTTAAAAAAATCGCTGCCAGCGCCGCCGTATTTTTCAGTTTTCAAGACCGGCGCGCGGAATCTTCCTGCGCGCAGGCCATGGCGGACGAAATTTGCGGCTAGAGTTACGCTTTTCCAATCACCCCGCCCACCGGAGCTTTCATGATTCTTGAACTTGCCGACATCCGTATCCACCCCGGCCAGCAGGCGGCTTTTGACGAAGCCATCGAGCGCGGCGTTCGCACCGTGATCGCCCATGCCAGGGGATTTCAGGGCTACCAAGTCTTCAAGGACATTGAAAGCCCCGAGCGCTACCTGCTGCAAATACGCTGGGAAACGCTGGAAAACCACACCATCGATTTCCGCGAGTCGGCTGCGTTTGCCGACTGGCGAGCGATTGTCGGCCCCTTCTTTGCCGGTCCGCCCACGGTGGAACACTTCAGCCTGGTGACGAAATCCGTCTGACGCAAGACAGTGCTGGACGCGCGCGCAAAGCCAGCGGCCAGTTCCCTCGAATGGCAGGCGGCGTTCCCCGGAACCGCAGCCCGTCCATGCAAGCGCTCCTTCGAACCGGCTCAAGCAAAAATGAAAATTCCTGAACTGATACCCAGCCGCCTGCAGCGGCTTGGCGGCGCCTGCTCAGCGCATGCCGCTCGCACTATATTTTTAATAGCTGCATGCGCCCTGTCTATAAGCGCAACAGCACAAAACACTGATAAAAAAGCGGAAACCGCACAGGCCTGGCCGACCCGGCCGGTGCGCATCCTGGTCGGCTTTCCCGGAGGATCGACGCCCGACATGTCAGCCCGAACGCTGGCAGAGCCCCTGTCCAGGGCCTTGGGCCAGCCGGTCATTGTCGAGAACCGGATCGGCGCTTCGGGCAACATCGCAGCGGACCTGGTCGCCAAGGCCACTGACGATCACACGCTGGGCGTGGTCATCAATGGCAACCTGACCTCCGCCAAGCAGCTTTACGCCAAATTGCCCTACGACCCGGCCAGGGACTTTGCGCCCATCTCGCTGCTCACCACCGCGCCACTGATGCTGGTCGCACCAAGCAGCCTTCCGGGCGGGGCCGAATTCTTCACAGCGGCGCGGCAGGCAGGCAGCCAGTGGAACTACGGATCGGTCGGCAATGGATCGGTCGGGCACCTGGGCATGGAACTGATCAAGCAGCGCTCGTCGGGCATGACGCCGGTCCACATCCCGTATTCGGGCAACCCGCAGGTGGTCACGGCCATGCTGGGCGGCCAGATTCAGATGGCGCTGATACCGCCCGGCATCGCCCTGCCGCACATCCGCTCGGGCAAGCTCAGGGCCATTGGCTTGACCGGCGGGCGCAGCCTGCTCGCACCCGATATACCGCCATTGGCAGAGGCCGGCTTGAGAAATGTCAATCTGGAGGTGTGGACCGCGCTGATCGGCCCGGCTCGCCTGTCCAGCGCAGCCCAGGCGCGGCTGGCCAGGGAGGTGCCGCGCATCGTCCGCGATGCAGACACGCGCCAGAAACTGTTTGCGCAGGGCTGGCAGGCCGTCGGCACATCGCCTGACGGGCTGCGCAGCCGGCTCAGGGACGAAACCGCCCTTCTGGGCAACATCATCCAATCGCGCGGCATCAAGCTTGAATAGCGCCAGGTTCGATGGATGGCTGGCGGCTGAACTGTTAACCCGGGGCCATCGTGGCACACTGCGCAGCTGGCCTGTACGCTTCTCATTTTTCAACCGCCCGGCCCTCTTGTCCGGGCTCAGACCTGTCAAGGAATGCCCGCCATGCGTTTTGTCGTAACTCCGCCTGCCACGGTTTCAGTGCCTGTCGTCGGCACGGAAGACCGCTTTCCGGTCCACCGCATTTATTGCGTCGGCCGCAACTATGAAGAGCATGCGAAGGAAATGGGGTTTACCGGGCGCGAGCCGCCGTTCTTTTTTTTGAAGCCCGCCGATGCCATTGTTCCGGTCGAATCCGGCATGCAGGCTAGCGTACCCTACCCCAGCCTGACCCACAATCTGCACCATGAAATCGAACTGGTCGTGGCGATTGGCAAAGGCGGCAAAGACATCAAGGCGGTTGATGCGCAGCATCACATCTTTGGCTATGCGGTGGGCCTGGACATGACGCGCCGCGACCTGCAAAACGAGATGAAAAAGCAGGGACGTCCCTGGTGCATCGGCAAGGCGTTCGAGCATTCAGCACCTATCGGCCCAATCACCCCCGCAGCCCAGGCCGGCGATGTGAACCATGCGCAAATTCATCTCCAGGTGAATGGCCAGGATCGGCAGCGGAGCCATGTGTCCAAACTCATCTGGTCGGTGGCCGAAACGATCGAGCATCTCTCGGCGGCCTGGGAACTGCAGCCCGGCGACCTGATCTACACCGGCACCCCTGAAGGCGTGGCGGCCGTGGTGAAAGGCGACACCCTGACGGGCGGCGTCGCGGGCCTGGAACCGCTGAGCATCAAAATTTCTTGAGCGATAAAGCCTGTGGCCAGACGCGGCCTGAATGGCGGCCATCCGGGCGCCCAACATGCAGTGTGGTCCCGCTGCATTTTCAGAGTCATTCAGGCCTTTCGCGCTTTACCAGCCTGCCTTTCCAGCTATACTTTTTGAAGTAGCTCAAAGCCCTGAACGCCACCACGAACCGAACATAAACGCCAAAGCCGCTACACTGATTTGATGCATCGCCCACCTCTGAAACACTGCCGCGTCTGCGGCACCGCCGTGGTTTACCGCTTGCCCGATGACGGCGACACCAAGCAGCGGGCAGTCTGCCCGGCCTGCAGCACCGTGCACTATGAAAATCCACTGAACGTCGTCGGCACGGTGCCGGTGTGGGGCCACGACGGCGCGCAGGTGCTGCTGTGCAAACGCAATATCGAACCGCGCTGGGGCAAATGGACATTGCCGGCCGGCTTCATGGAAATGGGCGAAACCACGGCACAAGGCGCAGCCCGCGAGACCGACGAGGAAGCCGGCGCGCAGTATGAACTGCAGGACCTGTTCAGCATCATGAACGTGGTTCGCGTTGGCCAGGTCCATATGTATTACCGCGCCAGGCTGCTGAGCACCAGCTTCAATCCCGGCCACGAAACCATCGAGGCTAGGTTATTCACCGAGTCCGAAATCCCGTGGGACGAACTTGCCTTTCGAACCGTCAAGGAAACGCTGGAGCGCTATTTTGACGACCGGCGCAAGGGCCGCTTCGGCATTCATGTACTTGATGTTTCCTGAGCTTGCAGCCCGCGTCCTATGCGGGCCAAGCGCATTCGGTATTGCTGGCCGGACGTAGAATTTCAGGGTTCTACTCGACTTGTCGCCTGGCTTTTTGCTACGGCTTTCGCCATTGACGCCTCCCCTTTTCACCAGCATCCCCCAACACCGGAACCCCATGTTCAAATCCGCCTCCTTTTTTCGCATTGCCACCGATTTTGTTCTGCCGCCGCTCGAAGCGCTGGAAGAAGTGCTCCAGACCGCCCAGTTCATGCCCTGCGGCGCGACGCAGCCCGAGTCCGTCGGCTGGGTGCCGCCGCGCGGCAAAAAAAGCACAGTGATGGTGGAAACCGTGGGCTCGCAGGTCATCTTGCGCTTGAGCATCGAGCGCCGACCGGTGCCCGCCTCCGCCGTCAAGGCCGAGGTGGAAGCACGCGTCGAAAAGTACAAGCAGGAAACCGGCCGCGAACGCGCCAGCGCCAAGATCAAGAAAGAGTTCAAGGAGGAAGCCATGCAGGCGCTGTTGCCGCGCGCCTTCACCAAGCGCTCCTCGACGACGCTGTGGATCGACCCGGACAACAAGTTCCTGGTGGTCGATTCGGCCAGCCTGGCGGGCGCCGACAAGGTCGTCAGCCAGCTGATCGAGGCGCTGAGCGAGATTCCTGGCTCCCGCCCCGGCCTGATGGCCAAGCCGGTGCAGACCACCATGGCGGCCGGTGCCGCCATGGCGCATTGGCTGGCCAGCCGCGAAGCGCCGGTCGGCTTTACCGTGGACCGCGATTGCGAACTCAAGATGCCTGACGACCAGAAGTCAACGGTCCGCTACTCGCGCCACACGCTGGAGATCGACGAAGTGGCCGCGCACATTGCCTCGGGTAAGGTGCCCACGCAGCTGGCCATGACCTGGAACGAGCGGGTGTCGTTCGTGCTGACCGACATGGCCCAGGTCAGGAAGATCCAGTTGCTCGACGTGGTGCTTGACGGCGTGCAGGAAAACGGCAAGGACGACGACGGCTTTGACACCGACGCCGCCATCGTCACAGGCGAGCTGTCGGCGCTGATTCCGGATCTGCTGGAAGCACTGGGTGGCGAGCTGTCCATGGACGGACCGGCTCAGCCTGCAGCAGCCGGACAACTTCCGGAACGCCTTCGCGCCGCTGCATAAAAACCGCGCAACCATGGGCAAAGGCTATCCACGACGACTGGGTGGAATCTCCAAGCCCATGCCGGGCTGACTGGACTAAGACTTGCAGACTCGCTTCAAGTCGACACCAGCGCAAATTGCACAGCAAGAATACGCGCAGCATCGAAATCAGACCCGCCTGATTGACAAAATCAGGACAGGCCGTTATCAATGGTTCTACAGTCAGGAGAAGAATTTTTCCTGACTGGATTCTGTTTTACCGCCATCAAGCCGCATCTCGACAGGAGGGTGTCATGAGATTTCATTTATTCGGACCACGCACTGAAGCGCACATTCGCAGGTCATTGGAATACCTTGAAGAGGCGAATCTGGCCTGGGTCGAGCACCAGGCAGCAGCAGAACACCATGCGGCACTAGCAAAAATGTATTCCGAAAGAATTGCCCGAATTGAGGCAGAAATCAAAAACGCTCATCCACTTCGATCCATGGTGCCTCGTCAACCACCGGAAGATTCACGCGACGAAATCGAGCGGCCAAAGGCAGAATCCGTCCTGGTTTACCCATCCAGGACTACGCGATGAAGTCAGCATTGGGAAAGCACTGTAGCCGGGGAACGGATTTTCAGTTGGGAAAACAAGGGGAAGGAACGCTTGATTTCTCAGCTTTACTTCCGGTTGTTCCCTGAAACATTCCCCGGTTTGGCCATGCCTGTCAATGTCCAGCTGCTTATGTCGTCGCAACGTAAGCGACTGATTTACCAATGAAAAAGGCCGCTAACTATATATCGTTAGCGGCCTCTGCCAGTAGTCGTGGTCGGTGTGAAAGGATTCGAACCTTCGACCCCTTGCACCCCATCTAATTATTTTAAAACTTTCCTGCACCTTGGCGGACACAAATTGGTAAAAATATCCATACAAAACAACCACTTATAAAAATAATCCCTTAAACAGGGTCCAGCAAGATACACTGGCAGCCAGCAGTTTGTTTACCCCTTTGTTTACCCCTTTGTTTACCCCTCCACTGAGATCGCATGACTCGATACCCAAGATCTGGAAAAGGCAGCAAGTGGACCATCAAGGCGCTGCAAGCCATTCCTGAGTCTTGGCACGCAGACACATTGAGTGATGGGGAAGGACTTTCCGGCGAAGTTCGGACTGCCCACGATGGCAGCAGTTCAGTGCGATTCAAATACGCCTATCGATGGGACGGAAAAACCTGCTGGTTCCAATGCGGAACGTGGCCCAAGGTCTCGCTGGAGGCCATCCGTAGCAATCGCGATCGTGCACGAAATGACGTGAAGTCGGGAATCAATCCCACCGACAAAAAGAAGGCCGTCATCATTGAAAAACAGGCTCAGGTCAAGGCCACCATTGCTTTGGCGGAACAGGAGGCCAACGAGAACAAAACGTTCCAGGAAATGTACGACGGCTGGCTTGTGGATGGGGTTGATCGCGACGACAACAACGCAGAAATCATCCGTTCCTTCAAGAAAGACGTGCTGCCAGATCTCGAACATATCCCGGTCAGGGAAATAACCGAGCATCACTTGCGCGCCCTCCTTCGAAAAATCGTTGACAGGGGTGCTTTCCGATCGGCTGAGTGCAGGTTCAACGATCTGGTTCAGCTTTTTGCCTGGTCTGAGAAACGCCAGCCATGGCGAAAGCTGTTGATCGAAGGAAATCCTGCCGACTTGATCGAGATTGAAAAGATTCTTCCAAGGAACTATGTCTTCTCCAAGGTCAGGGAAAGGGTGCTCAAAGACTACGATATACGGGAGTTCGGCGGTATTTTTGAGACCATGGAAAATGCCTACGAAACGACTCCAGCCGGATCCAAATATTCCGTGCCCCGGCCCTTGAAAAAAGAGGTGCAACTCGCTTTGTGGATAAGCTTGTCGACCATGTGCCGCATCGGCGAATTGCTGATGTCCGAGTGGAGGGAAGTTGATCTCGAAAAAGGAGTCTGGGCGATTCCCGTCACCAACACCAAAGGCAAGATCCAGCCCTTGACCGTCTATCTCTCACCTTTCGCATTGACCCAGTTCAGGGCACTGCACGCCCTGACGGGAAGTACACGTTATTGCTTTCCCAACAGGTCTAAAGACGGTCATGTTGACGTCAAGTCCGTATCGAAACTGGTGGGGGATTGCCAGACGCAATTCAAAAAATGTGGTGTCAAAGGGCGTCGCAATGACAACAGCTTGGTCCTGAACTCCGGCAAAGATGGTCAATGGACCCCGCACGACCTGCGCCGCACAGGGTCCACATTTTTGCAGGGGCTGAAAGTGGATCTCAACGTGATTGATCGGTGTCAAAACCACGTACTCGAAGGCCCAAAAACCCGTCGCAGCTATCAACATCATGAGTATCTGGATGAAATGCGCGAAGCCTGGATGACTCTGGGCAGCCACTTGGAAATGTTTCTTGGACGTATTCCTAACGGACCCATGTAGTCCCCGGAGCATTCCCGGAATCGAGGGTAATTATCGGTAGTTAGTTAAAGCTGAAGGTAGCGGTTGATACAGTGGCAGGCGTTCAAGGCTCCGAACAGCGCGGCGAGTTTGGCTGGTAGAACAGTGTCTGCAAAAGCGGTCCAGCAACGCGCCAGCGAGTAGCCCGTATGTTGACGCCAATGTCAATTGAACCACCCCTGCCAATTTCGACTGACCAGAGGCAATTTAAAGGGTTTAAACAAATTTTGAATTGCTGCTGCCGGGCAACGCGCTCGTTCATCCCACCGATTCGGTTTACATCGTTGAGGCTTCTCAAAACCGGTAGCCCGCTTCAATGGCAAATACGAAGCCGCCGGATTTTTGCGCGGGGCCTAGGCGGGCGGTGACACTGTAGCGGTTTGCCTGGTAGCGTATGACCGCGCCGCCAACGAACTCTGTCTTGTGTTTTGATGACCTTGCCCCGGCAAACCCGCCAGCCTGCAGGCCAAGTCCTTGAAATGGGGTGTAGTCCAGCAAGCCATAGGCGGTCGTATGAAACATGCTGTCGCGGTACGCACCCAATTGCCAAGACAATTTCTCGCTGGGGACATGCCTCCAGGCCAAACCCCAGTTGGTTTGGTTCCAATCTTTGCCGTTTGGGCGATCTTTGGAGTGGTAGCTCAGCCCGTGGAATACGGCCTCATCTTGGGGGAACTCCTGGGCCGGCACACTGATTGGTATCGCGAGTAAAAATGGCATACATAGCACTGCCGTGAATGCAGGCAGGCGTGCTTTCTGGCTGGGTTGGCACATGTTTTCCCCTCCCTTTTCATTGATGTTCTGGAATGCAAAACGACCGATGCCTGCTCACCTTGAGTACGCTCACGCGGTAACACTTTCTCGCATCAGTCGATAGAGCCGCGTGCGCTATGTGATAGGTTTTAACGAAGGTTTCTGCATAAAGAAATCACCTGTTCTGCCCATGACAGCAGCAACAGAGATTGATGTGCAAAGGTGCGAGGCTGCGCGTTGAACGACTGCCGTCGACTCAGTTGCCCACAACGCTACTATTGATCCAGCCCTTGGAAGTTTGAACACTCCTGGCTTGTTGCCGAGAGAGGGCTGTTGTGACAATTAAAACTTCCGAAGGCCGGATTGATAATCTGACTGAGCCCGCTTGCCCTTTCTGGTTTTGCCACCTGGTCTAGATCTGGGCTGCGCAGGTTCCGGTGATGAATGCAAGTTGGCCAAGTCCAAATGCAGCGCTTTAACTTAGCGCAAGAATTTGCAGCTTTATTTGATACACAACAGTTTGTAAAAAATGCAAAAATATCTGTTCGAACGTTAATAACGTCTGAAATAGCTGCAGTTGCCAGCGTTTCCGGGCTATCCCAATCATTCGGACTTCGCCTCTGTTATTGGATTGTTCGAAAAAACCATGATGGGTGGCTACAAATAACTTTCCAAAGTTATTCGTCTACTGGGATGACGCCGTAGCTCCAGAGGGTGAAAAAGCTTTGTGTAAACAGTCTTTTGGCAGAAAACTGCCATCTTGAATGGTGCAAGGATGACCGTTGAAGAGAGACCCTTGCCGATTTCAAATCTGCTTGGGGGTGAATCTTTCCACCTTTGGGCACCAGTCACATTGGCGCACCCTGACAAGGCTGTTAGGAAAAAAGCAGAAAACATTCCCAAGGAGGTCTTGTTGGCGAGCGAAAGCATCCGGCGGAACGACGGCAGATCCGATTGACATGTCACAAAGGGCGGTTATAGCTCAGACATTCAGCATGACCGCTTCCCGCTTGGCCCTCGTCAAAGTCTCATAGACCAGCTTGCGCTGGTTTTCGGTTTCGAGCGGTTCGCTCAAGTAAGCTTGCGGTGCCACGACGAGCACTTGGTAAAAATCCAGACCTTTGGTGCAGCGCGTCGTTGCAAACTGTACATTCCCTGGTTCTGATACAGATGTTTTCTGGCGACTATCACTTGCGGGCCAATGCTGGCGGACGAACACAGCCTGGAGACCGTATTCCGGTCCAAATTCATTATTTGGTTAGGCCCCGCGCAGGGCTACCAATCCGACCTTCGTCTTGAACTCCGGCAAGATACGCTTTCGTAATGTTACTAGTTACTACTCTTACAATGTCACAAGCTCATCCGCTGAGTGACCGAGCCGCAGTGCGGGCAGTGGCCCAAGGCGCGAATGAGCTTAATGTGCAGCGCCGTGATGGAGTCGGGCACATGGCGCTGGGCGCGCCGGGCTTCCACGATGGTGGCGGTGACAACAAGCTCACGGCTAGCTGGCAGTTGTCCTGCTTGCCCAACTGCCAGCAATACTGGCGCGCCACGCCCACCGAATGTTTGCCCTTCTTGAGAAAGCCCGTGTCGTCCACGATCCAGTAGCACCTGCCTTTCAGGCCCAGAGCAGGCGTCACCCAGTCGCGCACGCGCTCCATGATGGCCACATCCGACCACTCGGACTTGGCCAAGAAGTGGTGTTCCGCCTAATGGCGCGCGCTCATGTGCAGCGGTTCAAGCCCTCCTGCCATAGGCTCGACGCTCTTGCGCGCCAAGGGCAGCATCAAGCCAGTGCAGTAACCCTTCTAGCCGGCGTGGCGGTCAGCATGTCTGAGCCCTTCGGACAGGCGCGCACTGTAGCGCTCGAACGTCTCGAATGCTTCCATGACGCCTCCGTTTCAGCTCCTATCGAAGAAAATCATCACAATAATTTACTGTCGAACAAAGAATTTTTACTAAAAATACAATTTAACGCAAATTACAATAGTGAAGAATGTAAGTAAATGACACTAAAATCAATTGTCTAGATTGCGGAAAAAGTTTCAGCTTTAACCTGACAAAACTAAGTAAGTTAATGAAATTGATCCCCATAATTTTGTGCGGCGGTGCCGGCTCACGTCTTTGGCCTGTCTCTCGCGAGTTGCACCCAAAGCCCTTCATTCGCCTGGCAGATGGTCAAAGTCTTCTGCAAAAAGCTTTTTTGCGCGGCGCAGCACTTCCCGGCGTCAAAGAAATCCTCACGGTTACCAACCGTGAACTATTCTTCAAGACTGAAGACGAGTTTCGTGAAATCAACACCGCCAAGCTGGCCACTTCATTCATTCTTGAGCCCTTTGGCCGCAACACATCTGCCGCAATTGCTGCTGCGGCACTGCATACAGCCAAAGCGCACGGGCCCGACACGTTCATGCTTGTGCTGGCCGCTGATCACCTGATTGCCGACCAAGCAGCGTTTGCCGAGGCTGTGGGCTCCGCCATCAACCTGGCGCAACAGGGTAACCTGGTCACCTTCGGCATACAACCTGATGCGCCTGAAACTGGGTACGGCTATATCGAGGCACAAGGCAGCAAGGTGCTGCGTTTTGTGGAAAAACCCACGCTTGAAAAAGCGCAGGAATACCTAGCATCTGGCAACTTCCTGTGGAATTCAGGCATGTTCTGCTTCAAGGCCAGCACCATGCTTCACGCCATGGAGCAACACTGCCCCGACATTCTTTCTGCTACCAAAGCCTGCATGGCCAAGTCACGCTTGGCCACAGGCAAAGCCTTTGCAGAGCTCACGCTTGACCCTGAAAGCTTTGCCGAAATCCCCGACAACTCCATCGACTACAGCGTGATGGAACCATCGACCGAAGTGGCCGTGGTGCCTTGCAACATTGGCTG
Organism: Polaromonas sp. DSP2-3-2b2; assembly: GCF_049895905.1. Lineage (NCBI taxonomy): Bacteria > Pseudomonadati > Pseudomonadota > Betaproteobacteria > Burkholderiales > Comamonadaceae > Polaromonas > Polaromonas sp. DSP2-3-2b2. The sequence goes on from NZ_JAFCTH010000001.1 coordinate 371,728, forward strand.
GAGCGATATTGGCTCGTGGAGCGCACTGGGCAACTTGTCATTGCCTGATGCCAGCGGCAACCGCATTGAAGGCACGGCCCTGCTGCACGACGTGACCAACTGCTACATCCAGAGCAACAACCGCGTCGTGGGCGCCGTTGGTCTCGACAACCTCATCATTGTTGACACGCCCGACGCCTTGCTGGTGGTCGACAAATCACGCGCCCAGGACGTCAAGCACCTTTATGCCGCGCTGAAAGCCAAAGGGCACGACGCTCATAAACACCACCTGACCATACACCGCCCATGGGGCACCTACACGGTGCTGCAAGAAAATCCCGACTTCAAAATCAAACGCGTTGAAGTCAAGCCCGGCGGAACCCTGTCGCTGCAAATGCACCACCACCGCAGCGAGCACTGGATTGTAGTTAGCGGCATTGCCAAAGTGGTGAATGGCGATGCCGAGCTGTTTGTCAGAACCAACGAATCCACCTACATCCCGGCGGGCTTCAAGCACAGGCTTGAGAACCCTGGCCTGCTGAACCTGGTGATGATTGAAGTGCAAAGCGGCGACTACCTTGGCGAAGACGACATCGTGCGCTTTGAAGACAACTACGGCCGCCTCTAGATGATTTTCATGACTAAATTCATGAAAAATCATCTACAAAAAGCACGTAAAGGCTTCACCAAGCAATCTTTTTCGGCTGTTCCTTTCGTGAACTATGCCTCCCACGGGTTTGATCCTGGATGTCGGCGCAGATGTTCGGCACACGAACGAAACCTGGAAGCTGGCAACTTGGCAGAAGCCCGATCAACCTTTAAGCGAAATTTAGAAATACCCCTTGAAAATGCAATCAGCCCTAGAGTTAAAAGCCCCCTCCAGCACATGGAGCCAGGCCGTGAAACAACGCCTTTCCCGCATCAATCGCCTGTTTCTTCTGGCAGTGTTGGCGCCAACTACGATCTCGATCATTTACTTTGGCCTGATCACGTCGGATGTCTACATCTCTGAATCCCGATTTGTTGTTCGTAGCCCAAAGCAGCAGACGCCTACCGGCTTAGGCGCGCTTTTACAGGGCGCAGGCTTTTCCCGATCAGAAGATGACACCAATAGCGTGCACGACTTCATGCTGTCCAGGGACGCACTGCAAAAGCTCAACAGCAAACTACAGCTAGACAAAGCGTTCAGCAGCCCTGACATTGATTTATTCAGCCGCTTTGCGGCCCTCGACATTGACAATAATTTTGAAGCACTACACCGCTATTACCAAAAGCACATCGCCGTCGACACCGACTCGACATCCGCAATTTCAGTGCTCAAAGTCAAAGCCTACAAGGCCGAAGACGCGTACCAAATTAATGCCATGTTGCTGGAAATGGGCGAAAGCCTGATCAACCAGCTAAATGAACGCGGGCGGCAGGACATGATTCGTTTTGCGTCGTCCGAAGTGGAAATCGCAGAGAAAAAAGCCAAATCGGCCGCCTTGGCCCTGTCGAGTTACCGCAATGAAAAATCTGTGTTTGACCCGGAGCGCCAGTCTGCAATCCAACTGCAACTGGTCTCCAAGCTGCAAGACGAACTGATTGCCACCAAGACGCAGCTTGACCAGGTGCGCACCTTCACACCTGACAACCCACAGATTCCTGCCCTGCAAAAACGCGCCAGCAGCGTGCAGGCTGAAATGGATGTTCAAATGGCCAAGGTAGCCGGCGGCAGCACATCACTCACCAACAAGGCGGCAGATTACGAACGTCTTGCACTTGACCGCACCTTCGCCGACAAACAGCTGGGCGCCGCCTTTGCCTCTTTGGAGCAGGCGCGCAACGACGCGCAACGCAAGCAGCTCTACTTGGAACGCATCGTTCAGCCCAACACGCCAGACGTGGCGGTCGAACCGCGCCGCTTGCGGGCAATTTTGGCCACGTTCATTCTTGGGCTCATCAGTTGGGGCGTCTTGACCATCCTGGTCGCTGGCGTCCGTGAGCACAAGGATTAAGCGCTGACCATGAGCATTCCTGACACCCCCTTGCGGCGCTCTTTTGCTATCCAGGTACGGGTAACGAGTGCCTTGATCCTGCGTGAAGTCATCACCCGCTACGGGCGTCACAACATTGGATTTTTGTGGTTGTTTTTGGAACCCATGCTGTTTACTTTGGGCGTGACCACGCTATGGACACTCATCAAGGCTACGCACGGAACCAACCTGCCCATTACTGCGTTTGCAGTTACAGGCTATTCCTCTATTTTGCTGTGGCGCAATTGCAGCAACCGTGTCGTCAAGGCCATTGAAGCCAATCACAGTTTGATGTACCACCGCAATGTGCGTGTTTTTGATGTTCTATCTGCAAGGCTTATTCTGGAAATCGCCGGCGCCACCGTTTCAATCATCACGTTAACGATTATTTTCAGCGCAATGGAGTGGATGAGCCTGCCTGACGACATTCTTACGGTAATGGTGGGCTGGGCACTTCTTGCCTGGTTTGCCTTTGCACTAAGTTTGGTGATTGGAGCGGCGTCAGAGCGATCAGAACTGATTGAGCGGGTATGGCACATCTTCACCTACCTGCTCTTTCCACTGTCAGGCGCGGCTTTCCTGGTTGACTGGTTACCCAAAGTAGCCCAGGAATATATTTTGTGGGTGCCCATGGTGCATGCCACAGAAATGATCAGGCACGGCTACTTTGGCGCTGCAGTGCGCACCCATGAAGACCCTGTTTATTTAATTTTGTTCAATTCGGTGTTAACGCTTATTGGGCTTGCCCTAGTAAGAGAAACCGGACGTAGGGTAGAGCCCGAATGATTACCCTACACAACGTGGGTAAAACCTATGCTACGCGCCAAGGCCCACGCACGGTGCTTGACGGCATTCATCTGAATATTGCCAAGGGCGAAAAGCTTGGAATACTGGGCCGCAACGGTGCGGGTAAATCTACGCTGATACGCCTTATCAGCGGTGCCGAGTTGCCTACGCGTGGACATATTCACAGAGGCATCAGCGTTTCGTGGCCCCTGGCCTTTGGCGGGGCCTTTCAGGGCAGCTTGAGCGGGCTAGACAACGTTCGCTTTATCTGCCGTGTTTACGGTGCCCCTATTGAGCCCGCCATGGCTTTTGTTGAGGAGTTTTCAGAACTTGGAAGCTATTTGCGTGAACCCGTCAAAAAATACTCATCAGGCATGCGGGCGCGGCTAGCGTTTGCCATTTCCATGGCGGTTGAGTTTGATTGTTTTTTGATTGATGAAATCGTGGCCGTGGGTGACAGCCGTTTTCATGAAAAGTGCCACACCGAACTTTTTGAAAAACGCAGTGACCGGGCCATGATTATTGTGTCGCACAGCGCCGACTACATCCGCCAACACTGCCAGCACGCCGCCGTATTGGTGGCAGGCAAATTGCACAGCTTTGATCAGGTTGAAGACGCCTTCACTTTTTACCAAACGCACGCAGGGTGATTTGAAGTGAATTTAATTTAACTTATCGCATTTTTTAAAAGGAACTTTATGATTTTGGTGACGGGTGGAGCTGGCTTTATTGGGTCAAATTTTGTGCTTGACTGGTTAAGCCAATCAAATGAGCCAGTATTGAATCTTGACAATCTGACGTATGCCGGCAATCTTCAAAATCTTGCATCGCTAGACGGTAACTCGCGTCATATTTTCGCGCATGGCGACATTGGTGACAGCGCAATGGTTTCATCACTGTTACGCCAACACAAGCCACGTGCCGTGCTTAACTTTGCCGCCGAAAGCCATGTGGACCGTTCGATTCATGGGCCTGAAGACTTCATTGAAACCAACATAGTTGGCACCTTTCGTTTGCTTGAAGAAGTTCGCACTTACTGGAACCAGCTTGAAGGTGACGACAAGCAAAACTTCCGCTTTTTGCATGTTTCCACTGACGAGGTATACGGATCTTTAGGCAAGGACGACCCCGCGTTTACAGAAACCCACCGCTACGAGCCCAACAGCCCGTATTCAGCCAGCAAAGCCGCCAGCGACCACTTGGTGCGTGCCTACCACCACACCTACGGCTTGCCCGTGCTGACGACCAATTGCTCAAACAACTACGGGCCGTATCACTTTCCTGAAAAGCTGATTCCGCTCATGATCGTCAATGCGCTGGCCGGAAAAGCTTTACCCGTGTACGGCGACGGGCAGCAAGTGCGTGACTGGCTCTACGTGAAAGACCACTGCAGCGCCATTCGCCGGGTACTTGAGGCAGGCACCGTGGGCGAGGTGTACAACGTCGGCGGGTGGAACGAAAAGGCCAACCTCAGCATTGTTCACTCCGTGTGCGCATTGCTCAATGAACTGCAACCCCGTGCCGATGGACAAAACTACAGCGAGCAAATCACCTACGTCAAAGACCGTCCCGGCCACGACCGCCGCTACGCCATTGACGCCAGCAAAATCGAGCGCGAGCTGGGCTGGAAGCCAGAGGAAACCTTTGAAACTGGCATACGCAAAACCGTCAAGTGGTACCTGGACAACCCCGATTGGGTCGCCCATGTGCAAAGCGGTGCCTACCGCGACTGGGTGCAAAACCACTACGCAGGTGAAGCGCAATGACGCCGCCACTCAAGGTTTTGTTGTTTGGCAAGGGTGGACAAGTCGGCTGGGAACTCCAGCGCAGCCTGAGCCCTTTAGGTGAATTGATTGCGCTGGACTTTGACAGCACCGACTATTGCGGCGACTTTTCCAACCTGCAGGGCCTGGCTGACACGGTGCAAAGGGTGCGCCCAGACGTGATCGTCAATGCCGCTGCCCACACTGCGGTGGACAAAGCCGAAAGCGAGCCCGATCTGGCCCGCACGCTCAACGCCCTGGCGCCCGGCGTGCTGGCGCAAGAAGCCGCCAGGCTCGGCGCCTGGCTCGTGCACTACAGCACTGACTACGTGTTTGACGGCAGCGGAACCCGCCCCTGGTTGGAAACCGATGTACCCGCGCCGCTCAGCGTCTACGGCCAGACCAAGCTTGAAGGCGAGAAATTGATTCAGGGGGCCTGCCCCCGTCACCTGATTTTTCGCACCAGTTGGGTCTATGCCGCACGCGGCGGCAACTTCGCCAAGACCATGCTGCGCCTGGCGCAAGAGCGCGAGCGCCTGACCGTGATTGACGACCAGTTTGGCGCGCCAACCGGCGCCGACTTGCTGGCCGACGTAACAGCGCACGCCATTCGCCAGGTGCTGCAGCGCCCCAGCGACGCTGGCCTATACCACCTCGTGGCAGGCAGCGAAACCAGCTGGCATGGGTATGCAAAACACGTAATAGCCCATGCGGAACGGACACATTCAGCTATCAAGCTAGTAGCAAAAACAGTGGAGCCTGTTACCACCAGCGCCTTCCCTACCCCCGCCAAACGCCCGCACAACTCCCGGCTCGACACCACCAAACTGCAAGCCACCTTTGGTTTGCGCCTGCCCAACTGGCAGCACGGTGTCGATCGCATGCTTCACGAAATTATTTAACCTTCAAGAATAACCATGACCCAACGCAAAGGCATCATTCTTGCCGGTGGATCCGGCACCCGCCTCCACCCCGCAACACTGTCGATCAGCAAACAACTGCTGCCGGTCTATGACAAGCCCATGATTTATTACCCGCTCAGCACTCTCATGCTGGCGGGCATACGAGACGTGCTGATCATCAGCACGCCCCAAGACACGCCGCGTTTTGAGCAACTGCTGGGCGACGGCGCAAAGTGGGGCATGAATCTGCAATATGCCGTGCAACCCAGCCCCGATGGCCTGGCCCAGGCCTTCATCATCGGCGAGCGGTTTGTGGGCAACGCACCCAGCGCCTTGGTGCTGGGCGACAACATCTTTCATGGTCACGATTTTGCGCACCTGATGGCTGGCGCCGATGCCAAAACGCAAGGTGCCACCGTCTTTGCTTACCACGTACGCGACCCTGAGCGTTATGGCGTGGTCGCTTTTGATGCGCAAGGCAAAGCCAGCAGCATTGAAGAAAAACCGACCCAGCCCAAGAGCAACTACGCGGTGACCGGCCTGTACTTCTATGACAACCAGGTCATAGAAATCGCCAAGTCCATCAAGCCAAGCGCCCGCGGCGAACTTGAAATTACCACCGTCAATGAGGTGTACCTGAAACAAGGGAGCCTGAATGTGCAAATCATGCAGCGAGGTTATGCCTGGCTTGACACCGGCACCCACGACAGTCTGCTTGAAGCCAGCTCATTTATTGCCACGCTGGAGCACCGCCAGGGCCTGAAGGTTGCCTGCCCTGAAGAAATTGCATGGCGTCAACAATGGATTACCTCAGGGCAACTTGAAATACTGGCCCAACCGCTGGCAAAGAATGGTTATGGGCAGTACCTAAAGCGAATTCTGAACGAAAAAATTCTTTAAGTCGTTACAAGCGACTGAGAAGAACGTCCTTAATCTATTCCAAGTAACAAAAATGCAATTCACACGGCTTTCCATCCCCGACGTCATTCTTTTTGAACCCAAAGTGTTTGGCGATGATCGCGGCTTCTTTTTTGAGAGCTTTAATCAGAAAGCCTTTAACGAAGCCACCGGTTTAAACCTGAACTTTATGCAAGACAACCATAGCCGCAGCACCAAAGGCGTGCTGCGCGGCTTGCACTACCAGACTCAGCAACCCCAGGGCAAGCTGGTTCGAGTAGTGCGCGGCGCCGTGTTTGACGTGGCGGTAGACATTCGGAAAGGATCGCCAACATTCGGGAAATGGGAGGGCATTGAACTAAGCGAATATAACCAAAAACAATTTTGGGTACCTGCAGGGTTTGCGCACGGGTTTATGGTGCTCAGCGACTCGGCTGACTTCTTGTACAAAACAACAGACTATTACGCACCAGCTCATGAGCGTTGTATTGCCTGGAATGACCCAACTATTGGTATTGACTGGCCTCTGACGCAGCATGGTATAGATAAACCGCAGCTTTCCGCCAAGGATTTAGCTGGGTTGAGTCTGGCCGCAGCGAGTGAATTGCAGTAATTTTCTCTCTAATTCAGTCGTTTGAAAAACTTATCAATGCCCACGATATTACTCAGTAACAATACTATTAAAGGTTATGCGGGTTCAGAGTTGGTAACACTCGACCTGGCAACTGAATTCAAACACCGTGGGTATGACGTTACCATTGCGACCTTTGGAAAAGACACGGACGTTGTGAAGGGCCTCGACGAGTTGGATGTCAAGTGGCTCGACCTGAATATTCAGCAACCAAATGTGGAAAACATTGTTTTTGACCTGATTTGGGCACATCACTTCACGACGCTTGACGCAATTTTGATGGATATGGAGATATCGGCCAAGGCGATTATTTTCTCATCAATGTCACCCTATGAGCCACTCGAATCACCGCCAACCTATGCATCGCAACTTTCCTTAGTGCTCGCAAACTCCGAAGAAACAAGAAATCAGTTGTTGCATTACGGATTACCGTTGAGCATGCTACACGTGTTTCCAAATCCCGTGGCGAGAGAATGGTTTGCCATCGCCAAGACAGCCTCCAATTTGCCCTTACGCAAGGTAGCTGTTGTGTCGAATCATGTGGTGGACGAACTACAAGGTGCCATCAAACACTTGCAGACATTGGGTGTTTTGGTAGAAATATTCGGAGTCGAATACGACTTCAAACTGGTAACGCCCACATTACTGGCAAGTTTCGACTGTGTCTTAACGATAGGTCGTACAGTTCAACAGGCAATGGTCTTGGGTTTACCGGTTTACTGTTACGACAGGTTTGGCGGACCCGGCTATCTCCGAACGGATAACTTTGAAAAGGCTGGGCTGTTTAACTATTCTGGGCGGTGTTGTGGGGTTTTTAAAACCGCAGAAGAAATAGCTACGGAGCTTGTCGATGGTTACCAATCGGCAGTAATTTCGGCATCTGAATTACAGTTAATTGCGCACGAAAAATATCGACTAGACTTTGCAGTCAGTCAGGTTTTGGAACTTATTGCTGACAATACCCTCGACTTATCAATAGTCTCAACAGCCTTGAAGCTACCGCTGAGAATGCGGAAGCACGCAAAAAACTTGGAACCTAATCAGTTATTTGCGCAGTTGTTTTTGGACAATGGCTCAGGATTTTTGGAATCGACGTCAATTCGAATACCTCTCAGCGGCATCCAAGCCTCGCAGAGTTCTCGCGATCTCGTTTTTGATCTCCCTGATAATCACAGTCTGGTCAATATTCGTTTAGACCCATTAAATGCATGTGCTGTGATCACAATACACAGAGTTGAATTATTAGGACCAGAAGGGTGTGTCGATTTAACTGATTGCATTAAGACCAATGCAAAAGCTAGCACGAATAATACTCACTTTTTCATTGATGATGATCCGCAGATATTTTTTGAAGATACGACTTTCATCAGAGCGACGCATCTTAAATTTTCTTTAGCATATCAGGCTACTGGAAGCGAAGCTTTAAAAGAATTCATTACGCAGCATGAAGCGCGCTTCCCGAGTTCGACGAATATTGCAGACTCCGAACAGAGTTACAACCAAATATCGCAGCGACTTATCGAGCAGCAGGCAAAGTCATTTACTCCCATCAAAGAGGAATTAATAGCGAGAATTCATGAAATTGCCAGCCTCAACCAACAAGCAAGCAAACGTGACGAAGAAATTAGCAATATCAATCAAGCAAACACTGAGCGCGAACAGGTTCACCTTACGCAGTTAAGCCAGGCACGGCAGCAAATTGAGGATCAGTTGCTTCAACTTGTGGAGCGCGAAAAAGCCTCTTCAGAACAACTGCAGCAAATGCAACTGGCGCATGAGCAACAAAAAAGCGAGCAAAGCCACAAGCACGCAGAGCGCGAGCAAGCCCACCTGGCACAGCTAGGCCAAGCACGCCAGCAAATTGAAGCCCAGTTGCTTCAGCTTGTAAAGCGTGAAGAGGCGTTCTCAGAAAAGTTGCAATACATGCAGCTAGTCCAAGAACAGCAAGTGAACGAACAGCGACGAGAGCTAGCAGAACACGAGCAAGCCCACCAGGTACAACTAGACCAAGCGCGGCAACAGATTGAAAACAAGTTGCATCAACTTGCAGTGCGCGAAAAAGAATTTACTGAACAGCTTTTTAAAATCCAGTATGCGCATGATCAGCAAAGAATCGAACAAAGCCGCGAACACGCCGAGCGAGAGAAAACGCTGCTTTCGGAACTCAAAATAGCCAGACAGCAGATCGACGTTTATTTACTTGATCTGGCCAAGTGCGAAAAGACATACTCGCAGCAGCTGCAAGAAAGCCAGCAAAGGCACGAGCAGCAAAAGCTCGAATTGATTTACAAGCACGCAGAACAGGAGAAGTCATATCTTGCGCAACTTGCACTAGCTCGACAGAAACTTAAAGCGCATCTGTTGAAGCTAGCGGATCGTGAAAAAAAGTTCTCTCAGCAGCTACAGGCCATTCGGCAAACGAGCGACCAACGCAAGCGCGAACATACCGGCAATCTCGCCGAACGCGACAAGACGTTCTCACGACAACTGCAGGAAATTCAGCAAGCGCACGAGCATCAAAAAAGCGAGCAGAGCCGCGAACACGCCGCGCGTGAGCTGGTCCATCTTGCGCAACTAGACCAGGCTAGGGAGCAAATTGAAGCCCATTTGCTTGAGCTTGCAGAGCGCGAAAAGGCATTCTCTACCCAACTGCAGGCAATGCACCTGGCACATGAGCAGCAAAAAAATGCACAAAGCCAACAGCACGCCGAGCGCGAGCAGGCACATATTGCACAACTCACGCTAGCCCGGCAGCAGATTGAAGCCCATTTGCTACAACTGGCTGAGCGCGAAAAAGTTTTTTCTGAACAGCTGCAAAAAATACAGCAAACGTACGAGCACCAAACAAGCACGCAGAGCCAGCAGCATGCCGAGCGCGAGCAGGCACTTAACGAACAGTTAACCGCCAGGAAAGACGAGTTACGTAACCAGCTAAATCACTGGGCTGAAACAGAAAAGGCGCACGCGCTTGCTGTTAACGAACTGCATCGCGAATTGAATGCCATACGCAGCACTTTCTCCTGGCGCTGGACCGCCCCGCTACGCAGTCTGGCAGCCGCGTTGAGGCAGCAGAACTCAGAAAAGCCCCAAATGGCGCCAGCACCGGTGGCAAATGAAGTGCTAACACCAGGTTACAGACCTAGCGACTCATGCGATTGAGACGCCAACACTTTCCTCTCACCCTTCTTAAAATACAGATCACAGGATATTTGACATGACTTTTAGCCATACCGGCGTCGCGGCAAGCACATTAGAGGAGTTGCTGTCTTACCACGACGAACGCTTCATTCACAGCGCCTACCAAACACTATTGGGTCGTGCCCCCGATTCAGAAGGCATGCGTTATTACCTTGCGCGAGTGCGAGCGGGCATTAGCAAAGTGGAGATATTTACCCAACTACATCTGAGCGCAGAAGGGAAATCGCGGCAGGTAGAAATCGCCGGATTGAATGAAGCGATTAGGCGTCAAAAATGGCTAAAAACGCCTCTGCTTGGAGCGTTGTTGCGGCTAGCTGGAGTGAATCAAGTCAGAGAGGCTTCTTTAAAAAATTTACGCGCAATCGAAAATAAACTTCATGCGATTGATGTGCAAATGAGGCAACGTTTAGTCAACATTGAGATTTCACTCGCTAATCTTCAAAAGAACGTTACGACACAAGCGAAAAATAATTCTTTGAACACAATTCAAATGAATAACGTGATGGATTATTTGGCCAATCTTCAAAATGAAGTTGCGATTCAAACACAGAATAATTCTTTGAACACAATTCAAATGAATAATGTGATGGATTATTTGGCCAATCTTCAAAATGAAGTTGCGATTCAAGCACAGAACAATTCTTTGAGCTCAATTCAAATGAATAGCGTTATCGATTATTTGCCAGAAGGCGAGGAAAAAGAAGTCGAAACCGATTCAGTCCGGCTCAATGATCACCATGCTTCCATGGAAGACGGAAAAGATGATAGCTTGCAAGATGAAAGAATTCGACATTCTGACTATATACAAATAATTAAGAATTCAAACTTATTTGATGCTGATTTTTATTTGTCAAACTATTCGATTGATCAAGTATTTCAGAATGAGCCGATACTGCATTATATTTTGTTTGGCGAGACGGAAGGGTTGCAACCTAATTCCGGTTTTTGGCCTAAAAATTATCTGAAATTTAATACGGATGTCGCTGACGCTGGCATAAAACCTTTCTCGCATTTTTTACAGATCGGCATGCGTGAAGGACGCACTTCTCTTCCATTGCCACCTATTGAAGGTGGGCTTAAATTTACTGCAATACCAAGCCTTAGGGGGAGAGCATTCGCTAATCCGCAAAGAGTAGCAATATGTCTGCACATCTATTATGACGATTTATGGGATGAGTTCGAACTGATTCTAAACCGGCTTACCCATTCCTTTGATCTTTTTGTAAGCATTATCGACCGTGGATATTCTCTTGAGTCGATTAAGGAAAAGATCAATCTCGGCTATCCTGACGCACGCGTCTTTGTATTTCCAAACCATGGCCGAGACATTTTTCCATTTGTATCCATGGCTGCGGCAGGTTTATTTGATTCCTATGATGCGGTGTGCAAAATGCATACGAAAAAGAGTCCGCATAGGGAGGACGGCGAAGATTGGCGAAATCACCTTGTCAACGGAGTTATACCAACGCAACAGACCGACAATTTAGTAGAGGAATTTCTTTCTGACGATGAATTTGGAATTTTAGTTGCGGATGGACAAATTTTTGAGGGAAATCAATGGTGGGGATCGAACAAAAATCGGGTACCCGAACTGCTGCATCGTGTAGAAATACAGCATTCAATGGACAGGTTGCGCTTTCCTGCCGGATCGATATATTGGGTAAAAAAATCTATTGTTAATCTGATAAGAGGCATGCAGTTAACAGTGGAAGATTTTGAAATCGAAGATAGCCAACTTGATGGCACAACAGCACACGCATTTGAGCGTACCTTGGGGTATTTAACTGAATCGGCAAATTTAAAGGTGGTTCAAACTTCAGATGTGTTGAGCCAAATTTCATCTTCTCGGCGCAAATCAGCCGACAATAACAGAAACAAACCATTCGTTTCAGCCTTTTATCTTCCTCAGTTTCATTCGATCCCAGAGAACAATGCATGGTGGGGTGTTGGTTATACGGAATGGGTCGGTTCAGCTAAGGCTAAACCGCAATATAGCGGTCATTACCAGCCAATAACTCCAGTAGGTACAGGTTTTTATGACTTGAGGCTGCCGGAAGTTATCGGGGAGCAATTCAAGTTGGCGAAATCCCATGGAATTGATGCATTTTGTATTTATTACTATTGGTTTGATAATGGTAGAAGACTATTAGAAGCACCTGTAGATAATCTCTTGGCAAGACCAGATATTGATGCTTGTTTTTACCTTTGCTGGGCTAATGAGTCTTGGACGCGTAATTGGGACGGTCTGAGTGGAGAGGTTTTGATGTCGCAAACCTATCAACCAGGATTTGAAAATGATATTGCTAAAGATAGCGCGAAGTATTTCTCAGACTCCCGGTATTATCGTTTCAATGGAGTTGAGCCTAGATTCGTCATTTATCGCCCTGAAGATATTCCTGATTTACCTGGATTCATTGAAAGACTGCACAATGCATGGAAAATATTAGGCTTTACTAAAGTGAATTTGGGTGCAGTTCTTTTTCACTTAAATAGTGAGGCGGGTGAGAATATTGCCAATCTATTTGACTTCTTTATCGAAATGCCGCCTCACGGCTTGGTCGGAGCGGATGGCTGGATAGTAAATAAAGACGCTAGTAATCATGACGTCAACTTTCCGGTGAATAAAAATTTTAAAGGGCTTATTTATTCTTACGATAAATTAATTGAAAAAAGCCTTGCTCGGGAATTTCCAGATTTTGTAACGAAGAAAGTAATCCGTGGCGTAATGCCATCTTGGGATAACACGGCTAGGCGTGGAAATAATGCTCATATTTGCTATGGCGCTAACCCTGCAAGGTTCGGAGTGTGGATCGATGGCCTACTAAAACTGAACGCTAATTCGGGAGAGCTAATGATCAACTCTTGGAACGAATGGGGCGAAAAGGCCATGATTGAACCAAGCTGTCAGTACGGCAGCGGATATCTTGCTGCCTTAAAGAATTGCTTAAAGAATTAGCTTGAAGGGTAACCCAATTTTCAGAAGCGATTGTGGCATCTCATGCACGTAACTAAAATCATTGGCGAGCTCCGTTTGCAATGGTGGATAAGATTTGTTCTGCAAATTATCGGAGTTCGGCGTATCGGCATCGGAAGCCTCAAGTCTACTGAATCGAGTGTTTTCTTAACTTTAGAAGGTGGACTTCTGGCGGGTTGGTACATGCTAGAAACACAGATCGTATTACACACTGTCCGGGTGAACGGGCGCGTGTATTTAGATGCTGGCAATAAAGAAGGCCATGTTCAGTCTCTGGGTTTGCCTATTTATTCTGGTCGTATGAGCAAACGCCTCATTTACCTGACCGCTAGTGGGTGTATACGCATTGATCTGCAATTGGCACAGAAAAACTTTGAACTGCGGCACTTCCGTCTGGTACAAGTTACTAAGGATTTTTCCCGCTCGCGAATGCTAACCAAGTTGAAAGCACTACACCCTTGCTATAAACAGAGACAAAGACTGCTTGGGCATAACGAAGTGGTGGCCGACCTTGCGAACACAGCTGATCTACCGACCCTTTGGCTAGATTACTGTACCCTATTTGATGACACTACCGAAATCGTACCCTATCCGAGATGGATACGAGAATTTGACACGCTCTCTGATGAAGTACGTACTGCCATGCGTACCCATACCGAAAACTTTGCTTACAAGGTGTTGGTATCCATAGTGATGCGGGTCCACAACCCCGATACGGCGTTGCTTGACAGGGCGATTGCATCCGTCCGCACACAAATCTATCCGAACTGGGAGCTTTGTATTGCCGATGATGCGTCAACCGATGCCGCTATTCGCCCCTTGCTTGAACGCTATGCGCTGAATGACGCCCGCATCAAAGTATTTTTTCGTGAAGAAAATGGGCATATCTCGGTGGCGTCGAACAGCGCATTAGCTTTGGCTGGTGGTGAATGGATAGCTTTGCTAGACTATGATGATGTATTTGCAGAACACGCGCTGTTTTGGGTCGTAGATGCCATTAATAAGCATCCGACGTGCCTTTTGATCTATTCTGACGAAGACAAGATTGATGAAGTAAACGTGCGCTCAGACCCGCACTTCAAATGCGATTGGAACGCAGACCTGTTTTATTCAAAAAACATGTTCTCGCACCTGGGGGTTTACCAGACAAATCTTGTGCGTGAGGTGGGTGGTTTTCGCACCGGTCTGGAAGGCTCGCAAGACTACGACTTGGCGTTGCGCTGTATAGAGCGGATTAGCCCTTCGCAAATACACCACATACCGCGTGTGCTGTACCACTGGCGCATTCATGCAGGTAGCACGGCTCACACGCCTGATGCAAAGCCTTATGCCATGGTGGCGGGTGAGCGGGCCCTTAATGAGCATCTGGCTCGTTGCGGTGTAGCGGCCACAGCCGAATCTGTTGGTGACGGCTATCGCGTACGTTATGCCTTGCCGGAGCAGTTGCCCTTGGTCAGCCTGATCATTCCGACCCGGAACAGCCTGAAACTGCTGCGGCAATGCGTTGAGTCAATTTTGACCAAAACCACGTATTTCAACTACGAAATCATCATTGTTGACAACGGCTCTGACGACCGTGCCACGCTGCGCTACCTGGAAGAACTTGACGCCAGGCCTGGCGTTCGCGTGCTGCGCGACGCCCAGCCCTTTAACTACTCCGCGCTAAACAATGCAGCGGTGAAAGTGGCACGGGGTGAGGTAGTGGGGCTGATTAATAACGATGTTGAGGTTATCAACGGCGATTGGCTGACAGAAATGGTCAGCCACGCGATGCGTCCGGAAATAGGTGCAGTGGGTGCGCGGCTCTGGTACAGCGACGACACGCTGCAGCATGCGGGTGTGGTGCTGGGCATTCATGGCGTAGCTGGCCATGTGCATCGCTTCTTGCCACGCGGCAATGTGGGTTATTGCGGCCGTGCTGCGCTGATCCAGTCGTTTTCAGCGGTAACGGGTGCTTGCCTGGTGGTCCGCAAGTCGAGCTATGAAGCTGTTGGCGGGCTGAACGAGGTGGAACTGCAGGTAGCTTGCAATGACATCGATTTTTGCCTGAAGCTGCGCGAAGCTGGTTTTCGCAACCTGTGGACGCCTTATGCCGAGCTGTACCACCACGAATCGTCCAGCCGCGGCCACGACGACACGCCTGAAAAGCTGGCCCGTTCGGCGCGTGAGGTGGCGTACATGAAGGCGCGTTGGGGCGCGTTGTTGCTCAATGACCCCGCCTACAGCCCCAACCTGACGCTTGATGCCGAAGATTTCAGCCTGGCGTGGCCGCCAAGGTTGCCGGAGTTTGACCACACTTCTGAAGTTCAGACTGCGGCTGCAGGCCAAGCGACGGCGCACGCTGCATGAGTGATAACGTCTTGCAAAAAAAACAGACGGTGTTGCTGGAGATGCGGCCCGCGATGGATGGCTTTGCCGGCATTCCGCAAGAGACCCGCCTTCTGTTCAAGGGCCTGTGCCTGCTAAACAATGTCGAAGTGGAAGGGCTGCTGCAGACATCGCTGCGCTTTTTGCCCCACGGCATGCGGACCCGGCGCAACGCCGGCCAGGGTGCTGACACGGTGCTAGAGAGCGACCGGATGAATTGCTATTCACGCTTTATCCTCTCGCTCGAAAACAAACCGTCGAAAAAGCTTATCGACGTAGTGAGCCTTTATTTCAAACGGCGTGAAGAAGTTTTCAAGCAGACCTTTAAGACCTTGCTGATGCCGAAGAAGCGCATTGGCACAACTGTTTTTGAACCGAAGTTTTTTGAATCAGTGGTCTGGCAGACGCTGTTTTCAAAAACGTTGGCTGCAGCTGATTTTGCGCTGGTCACCAGCCGAAATTTCCGCATTTGCACGGTGCCGTGGAACATCATGCAGTCGGTCGGGCTGGCCTCGCTGAAGTTTGGCGCTAGGGTGCGAACTCCCAGGTATCCGCGGCTGGACACGCGCGGTGTGGACGTCTTCATCGCGCAGACTCCGTACCCGGCTCGGGTAGATATACAGACTGCGCTGGTGGTGCGTTACCACGACGCCTTACCGGTTTTCATGTCGCACGCGTTCGCGAACAAGCACCGGCACCAGGCCACACACTTCAATGCGTTGCAGGCCAACGTGCGCGATGGCGCTTACTTTGCCTGCGTGTCGGAGTCGACACGCCAGGATTTGCTCAAGATTTTTCCGGACCTTGGTACCCGTGCCGTGACCATCCACAACATGGTGTCGCCGCACTTTTTCATGGAGCCTTCGCTGGCAACCAGGGTGCCGCAGATTGTGCGCAGCCGTATCAACACGCAGTCGCCGCTGTCGCGGCCTAACTTCAAAAGCTTGACTGAACAGGAAAGCTTTTACGACCGGCACTTGGGGCAGGGAACAGAGCCCCTGCGCTATCTGCTGATGGTTTCGACCATCGAGCCGCGCAAGAACCACACCCAGCTGATTGCGGCTTGGGAAGCGGTGCGGGCCGTGGAAGACCCTTCGCTAAAGCTGGTACTGGTGGGCAGCATGGGCTGGGACGTGGAGCCGATCATGCGCGAGATGCGAAGCTTGATAGACCAGGGTCAGCTCTACGTATTGTCAGGCGTGCCGGCTGCCGACCTGCGTGTGCTGTACCGCCATGCGGCGGCCACGGTGTGCCCCAGCCTGGCTGAAGGTTTTGATTTTTCCGGGGTTGAGTCCATGTGCAGTGGCGGTATTGCCATTGCCTCAGACATTGCGGTGCACCGGGAGGTCTATGCCCATGCGGCGGAATACTTTGATCCTTATGCCCCAGAAAGCCTGGTTGGCGCAATCAAACGGGTGCTTTACGACCCCTGCGCACCAAAAGTACAAGAAGAAATGCGCGCACTTGGAAAAGAAGTGTCTTTGCGCTATTTGCCAGCGGCGATCTTGCCGCAGTGGGAAAAATTTTTAAACCGCATTGCTGGCGATGAAGAGGTTGTCGTCAACCCCTCCCCTTTAATAAAGAAATGAAAAAATGAAATCAAAAGCCAATGGCGTTGTTCGCCAATCTGTTCCGGCATTGCTCTACTCACTTGCGTTTAGCGTTTTGGGTGGCTGCGCCACTTACCCCGCAGGGCTACCTTCAGCAGGCCCCAGCTCACAGCAGGTACAACAAACGCCCGACACGCCAGGCGGCTCAGGCATTCAGATTGTGGATGTCAATGATGTAGTAGCGCGCAAGCTGCTGGCCAGCCAGAAGTTGGCCCTGTTTTCTGAAACCTTCAGCGCATCTGCACAGCCAGGCTCTGTAATTGGTGCAGGTGACGTGATTGAAGTGTCGGTGTGGGAGGCGCCGCCTGCAGCCTTGTTTGGCAGTGGCGCCATAGACCCGCGCTCGGGGCCAGCCACGACGCGCGTCACCGCCCTGCCCGAGCAAATGGTCAATAGCGACGGACGCATCAACATTCCGTTTGCCGGGCAAATAACGGCAGCCGGGCGCAATCCGCAGCAGATTGAGGCCGACATTGTGCAGCGCCTGAAGGGCAAGGCCAACCAGCCGCAGGTGCTGGTGCGGGTGATTCGCAACAACACAGCCAACGTGACGGTGGTGGGTGAAGTCACTACCAGCACACGCATGCCGCTGACAGCGCGCGGCGAAAGGCTGCTCGATGCCTTGGCTGCGGCCGGCGGTACACGCCAGCCCGTCAACAAAATGACGCTGCAGGTCACGCGCGGCAACCAGGTGCAGGCCTTGCCACTCGACACGATTATTCGGGACCCACGGCAAAACATTGTGCTGCTGCCTGGCGATGTGGTGACCTCGCTGTTTCAGCCGCTCAGTTTTACCGTGCTGGGCGCCACGGGTAAAAACGAAGAGCTGAATTTTGAAGCACAAGGAATTTCCTTGGCACAGGCGCTGGCCCGCTCGGGTGGCCTGCAAGATGCGCGTGCCGATGCGCAAGGCGTGTTTGTTTTCAGGTTCGAGTCGCCTGCAGCGTTGGAGCTGAACGGCAAAACAGTGCCCACCACGCCCGAGGGAAAGATACCGGTGATCTACCGCGTCAACCTCAAGGACCCGGCCACTTTCTTTGTGGCGCAGAGCTTTCCGGTGCAAAACAAGGATGTGCTCTATGTGTCTAATGCGCCGGCGGCCGAGTTGCAGAAGTTTTTGAACATTGTGGTTTCCGCCATATTGCCTGTTGCCACCGTTCTCAGCGCGACCCGGTAAATAGGCTTACGTGGAATTCATACGTGACAGACATCCTGATTGACATCACCCGTTTGCTCGATCGCTTCATGAAAAAGCGCTTGCCCACCGGGGTAGACAGGGTGAGCCTGGCCTACATACGGCACTACGGCCCCAAGGCACGCGCTGTGGTGCGGTACAACGGTGGCAAATTTGTTTTTCGCCGTGCTGAATCTGCAGCCCTGTTCAACTGGGTTCTGACCTTGGGCGCAACGGGCAGCCCCCTGCCCACGATTTACAAAGGGCTGGTCACGGGTTGCCTGGCGCAGGGCGTGGCGGGCCGTTTTTTGTTTAACACCGGGCACAACGGCCTGGAGTCTGATGACTACGTGGCCATGCTTCGCCAGCAAAAGGTCAGGCCCATTTTCATGGTGCATGACCTGATTCCACTCACGCACCCGCAGTTTTGCCGTGTGGGCGAAGAGGCCAGGCACCTCCAACGCATGCGCAATGCCATGCGGGTGGCCAGCGGTATTGTTTGCAACTCTCTGGCCACCATGGACAGCCTGGTCACTCTGTGCAGAAAAAACGGCTGGCTGATGCCGCCCACCACGGTTGCACTGCTGGCCCCCGAACTCCCTGCCGCTGGGCAACAAGTCAGGCCGGTTGAAGCGCCCTATTTTGTGTTCGTCAGCACCATTGAGCCGCGCAAAAACCATTTAATGATTTTGAAGGTGTGGCAACAACTGGCGAAGCAGCTGGGCAGTGCTGCGCCACGCTTGCTGATGATTGGGCAGCGCGGCTGGGACTACGGAGAAGTCACCGATTTGCTCGCGCATTCGAGCGTGCTGCAAGCACTGGTGACAGAAATACCGAAGTGTTCAGACGTGGAGTTGGTGAAGTATCTTCAGCACGCGCAAGCGCTGCTGTTTCCAACATTCACCGAGGGCTATGGCATGCCGGTGGCAGAAGCCCTGGCCGTGGGCACACCGGTCATTGCCAGCGATCTGGCAGTGTTCAAAGAGTTCGCCGGCGACATTCCCGACTACCTGGACGTGACCGATACGGCCCTGTGGATACAAACGATTGTGGCGTACACCCAGCCGCACAGTCCACCAAGACTGGCGCAACTCGAACGCATGAAACGCTTTGTCACCCCCACCTGGAAAAGGCATTTTGTGCCGGTCGACGCCTTGCTTGAAGAACTGGGGCGGGCGCAGGCAGCCCCGCAGGTCCGGCATGCGTAGAACCTTGCCACCGGTAATTTATGCGCTGGGTTTTTCATGGCGCAAGCGGGCGTTGGTGCGCCAGTTTTTGGGCGCGAGCAGGGTCAGGTTTGTTCGTCGGCCCTCGTCAATACCCGATGGCGCAACCGTGGCAGTTTGGGCCAGTGGCCCGTTTGCGGACCGTTCTGCTGCTGCCGGGTGGAGCAGCCGTTTTACACGGTTGTTTGTAGAAGATGGTTTTTTGCGCTCGGTGGGCCTGGGCGCAGATTTGGTGCGGCCGCTGTCGTGGGTGATTGATGGCCGGGGCATTTATTACGACGCATCGGGGCCGAGCGATCTGGAACATCTTTTGCAGACACAAGCGCATGATTTTGATACGCCTACGGTGCAAAGGGCGTCTGCCTTGCGGCAAAAGCTCGTGTCAACCGGCCTGACCAAGTACAACGTGGGGCCAAAGCTGTGGAGCCGGCCCGCGCTGGCGGATGGCTTGCAGGTGGTGCTGGTACCGGGCCAAGTAGAGACTGATGCGGCCATTCGTTGCGGTGCGCCGGGCATCGCCACCAACCTGGCGTTGCTGAAGGCGGCGCGTCATGCCCACCCGGACGCTTGGCTGCTTTATAAGCCGCATCCGGACGTGGTGGCGGGGCTCAGAAGCTCTGGCGCACAGGAAGACCTGGCGGCGCAGTGGTGCGACGAAGTGGTCACCGATGCGGCCATGGGCGCGCTGCTTGAGGCTGTGGATGTGGTGCATGTGCTGACCTCGCTGGCCGGTTTTGAGGCCTTGCTGCGGGGCAAGCAGGTGGTGTGTCACGGACTGCCTTTTTATGCCGGATGGGGGCTGACGCAAGATGCCCTACCGGCCCAGCGGCGTTCCAGAAAGCTTGATATTGACCAATTGGTGGCGGGCGTGTTGCTTGCATATCCCACGTATGTGAGCCGGGTCACGGGCCAGGTTTGCGAAGCGGAGCAAGCGCTGGCCGAGCTGCTCTTGTGGCGATCGGCTTCG
The DNA here is from genome assembly GCF_049895905.1 of Polaromonas sp. DSP2-3-2b2. Classification (NCBI taxonomy): domain Bacteria; kingdom Pseudomonadati; phylum Pseudomonadota; class Betaproteobacteria; order Burkholderiales; family Comamonadaceae; genus Polaromonas; species Polaromonas sp. DSP2-3-2b2. The sequence continues at coordinate 392,217 of NZ_JAFCTH010000001.1, forward strand.
CCAGGTGACTTGCCGTTTTGGCGAAAAATGTTGCGCCCGTTGCTAAAACATCAATAAAACGCATCGAGCACATGGAAGGATGAGAATAAATGATCAGTGACGGTTTGAATGAGTTCCAGGGCAAGCGGGTGCTGATGCTGCAGGGCCCTGTAGGCCCGTTTTTTGCGCGCTTTGCCACCGACCTGAACGTGGTCGGCGCGGTGGTGTTCAAGGTGAACTTCAATGGCGGTGACTGGCTTTTCTCAAAAAGCGCCTCTTTTGCCCGAGTTTTTAACTTCAGGGATGAATTGGCCGCGTGGCCTGCCTATTTCAGTAACTTGTTGACGCGATTGAACATTGATACGGTTTTTCTTTTTGGCGATTGCCGCCCGATGCATGTGGCCGCCATGGCGGTAATCCAGAAGCGCGGTCTTCATGTGGGCGTGTTTGAAGAAGGCTACATCAGGCCGGACTACATCACGCTCGAACGTGACGGTGTCAATAACAATTCTTCATTGCCGAGCAATCCGGCGTTTTATCTGGCGCAGCCCAAGCGGCTGTTGCCTTCTTCCGAGCCTTTGGGCAGTACCTATGGGCAGGCGACCCAATGGGGGGGTCTGTATTTTGCGGCGGCCAGCCTGATGCGGTTCAGGTTTCGCCACTACCAGCATCACCGGCGCCTTGGCTTCGCAGACTTTCCATTCTGGATGCATTCATACTGGCGCAAGTTCTTTTACCGATGGTCAGAGCGTCATGTATTGCCCAAACTGGTGGCGCACAACTCGGGCAATTTCTTTCTGGTGTCGCTTCAGACCCGTGGGGATGCACAAATGTCGGTGCATTCGGATTTTGAATCCGTGGAGCACTTCATTGAAGAGACGATGGCCTCCTTCGCGCAACATGCGCCCGCGGGCAGCCTGCTCGCAATCAAGCATCACCCCCTGGATCGCGGCTATTCAGATTACACCCGGCTGATACAGCGCCTGACACGGGAGTACCAGCTTGAGGGTCGGTGTCACTATATTCATGACCAGCATTTGCCCACGCTGTTGCAGCATGCAAGCGGCGTGGTGGTGGTGAACAGCACGGTCGGTTTGAGCGCCGTGGGGGAAGGAGTACCGGTGAAGGTCTGCGGGGAATCCATCTATGACATTGATGGTTTGACGTTTCAAGGGTCTCTCGATAATTTCTGGAAAAACGCCCCTCTGGCCGTCCCCAATGCTGCGCTGTACCAGGCATTCAAAACCTACCTGATTTCACATACCCAGCATCAGGGAAGTTTTTACAAGCGATTGCCCGGCGTTTTTTATCAAAGCGGTGTCATGTGGACAGATCACGGCTTCAGTGCCACGCATGACTATGGTCACGACCGCATGCGGGAGAGTAAGCTTGCGAAACTCGCCCTGGCACAGCCCAACACGCCATGAAAGTCTTGTTGCCGACCTTGGGTAGTTCCGGTGACATACACCCGTTTTTGGCTATTGGCCGGGCGGCGCAAGCGCGGGGCCATGAAGTCGAGGTGATGACGAACCCGGTGTTTGCCGACATGGTTCAGCATGCAGGACTCAAGTTTTACCCTGTGGGCACAGCAGAACACTATGCCGATGCCATGAAGAGTCCCAAACTTTGGCACTCTATTGACGGCTTTGGCGTGTTGTGGCGGCGCATGGCACGCTACGCCATCGAGCCGGTTTACCACCGTATTGCCAACCATGCAGCCCATGGCGCTTGTGTGGTGCTGGCGACGCCGTTGATATTCGGCGCGCGACTGGCCAACGAGAAATTAAGAGTCCCGTTGGTCACTGCATACACCGCAGCCACCATGCTGCGCTCCTGCGAGAACCCGCTGACCATGGCCCACTGGCGGGTACCGCGCTGGATACCCAAAACAGTTCGTGCTGCGGCCTGGACAGCGCTGGACAAATACAAACTTGATCCCATGGTGGCCGACGACTTGCCACTGGTGCGGCAGCGGCTGGGTTTGCCCCCCATAAATCAAAGCATATTCGGGCAATGGGTGCATTCGCCGCAAGCCGGGGTGACTTTATTTCCCGCCTGGTTTGCCCCATCGCCTGGCGATTGGCCCAGACAAGTCAGGCAAGCTGGATTCCCGTTGTATGACGGTGATGCGGCGCAGGGGCTGGATGCCGATTTATCTCGTTTTCTGGATGCGGGCGATCCGCCTGTTGTGTTTACTCCGGGTTCCGCCATGGGTCACGGTCATGCTTTTTTCAAAGCTGCGGTGCGCAGTTGCCTGGAACTGGACCGACGTGGTGTGTTACTGACAAGAGACGCCAGCCAGATACCCGGAGGGATACCCCCGACTGTTCATCACTCCGCGTATGCCCCCTTCAGTCTGCTGTTGCACCGCGCTGCGGCGCTGGTGCACCACGGCGGCATTGGCAACAGCGCGCAGGCCCTGCGGGCCGGCCTGCCGCAACTGCTGACACCCATGGGTTTTGACCAGTTTGACAACGCCATGCGGCTTGAACGGTTGGGCGTGGCGGCTTGCGTCAAACGGCACGACCCTCTGTATGCCGACATGGCATTGCGTTTGCGTGAACTGCTGGGCAGTGCGCAGGTGGCCAGCGCCTGCCGTGACGCCGCCGAAAAAGTGCTGCACGACAGGGCTTTGGAAAGCATTTGCGATGTGCTGGAGGCGGCAAAATGACGCCCCCCGTTCAGCCTCCAATCCAAAGCGTTTGGCGCAGACACGTTTTTTTTATAAGCGGTTTCGACCCCAAAGGGGCATCGTATTACTACGCCCTGTATCAAGCACAAGCGTTGAAGCAGTCCGCCGTCAATGGAATGACGGTGCAAGTGGGTCCAAGGCGGCGCGAACCCGATGGCAGCAGCAGTTGGACGGCCAGCGCCGTATCGCCCGAAGCCAGGGCTTGCGAGACCAGGTACGAATTTGTGCGCTGGGACGACATCGTTCGGCAGCACTGGCCGCGAAGTACCTGGCGACTTTTGCTGGATTTGCTTTTAGCGTATGCGTTGATGATCAGCAGCGGTGGGATTCCAACGGTCTGGAGGCTGTCGCGCAAAACCCTGGTGGGCCTGGCTTATCCCCTTGTCGTTCTGGGTGGCGGTCTGGCGCTTGGCATGATCTTAGGTTTGAGTGCGGCGGCTGCCTTGCGAGAAAGTGGCGCGAGCTGGCTCGTTGCCACGGTAGCGGGATGGCTGCTGTTGGTGCTTGCGTTATGGTGCATTCGCCAACTCGAAAACAAGCTGAACACCACATGGCTGGTTCGCATCTTCAGCTTTGCAGGCAAGCAAGCGCTTGGTCGGCTTCCTGATCTGGAGGCGCGGCTCGACGCCATGACTGCACGCATCGAAAAGAAAATCTGCGCTAACGACGTTGATGAAGTTCTTATTGTCGGATTTAGCGTGGGCAGCATCCTGGCCGTCAGCGCAGCGGCCAGAGCCCTTCGCGCGGTCGAGAAAAAGGCGCCAAAACGCAATCAGCCCACGCTTTCTCTTCTGACGCTGGGGCATTGCATCCCCATGCTCGGGCTCTTTCCACAGGCTGAAGTCTTCCGTGAAGAACTCGGCGCGCTGGCCCAAAGCGAAGCCTTGAACTGGATGGATTTTTCTTCACCCACGGACTGGGGAAGTTTTGCACTGGTTGATCCCGTTACGGCCTGCAAAGCGCTGCCACCCGGCCAGCCCGTATGCAACCCGGTGATGCGGTCACCGCGCTTTCATACTCTTTTCACATCCCACACGTATGCACTACTGCGGCGGAACAAACGGCGCATGCATTTGCAGTATTTGATGGCTGGCGAATTACCAGCCGAATACGACTACTTTGCGATCACAGCGGGTGCTTGCACCCTTTTTGAACGTTACCACGATAGATAATCTGCACTGCCATGAGCTCTTTCTGCCCCGCTTACCCACAACCCAAAAAAACCAAGGCGTCTCGTTTACTGATGTTTTTCAGTGTTCGCCGCTCGTGGCTCGACAGCCTGTATGAGCGCAGTTATCGCATGCAAATGGGTGAAGTTCACTTGCCCGGACTCGATCTGTACATGGTGAACGAGCCCGCTTTGGTAAAGCAGGTGCTGACCGAACAATCTGCAGCCTTCCCGAAAAGCGAACTTCTAGGCGATGCCCTTCGCCCTTTGCTGGGTGACAGCATTTTCACGACCAATGGAAGCCAGTGGGCACGCCATCGCTCCATGATGGAGCCCGCATTTGCCCAGGCCCGTGTTCAGGTGGCTTTTCCGGTGATGCGCGAGGCGGTGCAGGACATGCTGGTGCGCTTGAACAGCTTGCCGGATGCATCTGAGCACGATGTTGAAATTGAAATGACGCATGTCACCGCCGACATCATCTTTCGCACCATCTTTTCAGTGCCGCTTGAGGGCACAGCAGCGCACCGTATATTCGCTGCTTTTACGCGTTTTCAATCACTGGCACCCCGACTGCTGTTGCCTTCGATGTATGGCATGCGCTGGCTGGTGATGCCGTGGGATGTGTGGCGCAGTCGCAGGGCTGCCACAGAGATTCGCAGCTTGTTGGAAACGCTGGTCAAGCCCAGGTTTGAAGCGCATCGCGCTGGCCGTGATGCGCAGCATTCGGACATTCTGGAGTCCTTTCTGAATGCGAAGGATCAGGCCAGCAATGCGCCATTTACGTTTGATGAATTGGTCGACCAAGTGGCCATGCTATTTCTCGCCGGGCATGAAACTTCGGCCAGCGCATTGACGTGGGCCTTATACCTGGTAGCGCAGTCGCCCGATATTCAGGAGCGTATGCACGCCGAAGTCACCGGGCTGCGGCCTGATGGCGAGGTGAACTCGTCTGACATGAAACAGCTGGAGTTGACCTGGAATGTATTTCGCGAAACCTTGCGCTTATTTCCCCCGGTGGGCTTCATGGTGCGTCAGTCGGCGAAAACTTGCCCCATGCGGGACAAGACAGTTGTGAAAGGGGCTTCGGTGGTGATATCTCCGTGGTTGATCCACCGACACCGGGACTTGTGGCAACAGCCCGATGCCTTCAACCCGGACCGCTACAAAGACGATCAGTCTCGGGAGTCCTTGCAAAAAGCCTATCTGCCGTTTGGCATGGGCCCCAGGGTGTGCATAGGCGCTGCATTCGCTTTACAAGAGGCCGTGCTTATTTTGTCGACCGTGGTACGCCACTATCGTTTGCAGGCAGTGCTGGGACATGTGCCGCAACCGGTGGGACGACTCACCATCCGCTCGGCCAACGGGGTACGGCTGACGCTGCATCGACGCGTCCCAGGGAGCGCCGCAGAAAATCCTGTGAAAGAGACCCCGTGAAAGAGCGACTGGCTGGTTTTTCCCTGATGACCGTGGTGGTGCCATTGGCGCTGCTGGGTTACCTGATTTTGTGGTGGGTGGGCATCTTTGGCCGTACAGAGCGCGGCCGTTCGGGCGTGCGGGCACTGGATCATTTTGTCAATGCGACCGTGTTTAACGGCTATGCATGGGAGTCTGTGTCCTCACACGCCTGGCGTGTTCGACATCGCCACTGGGCTCGCGCGGTCATATGGCTGACCGACCTGGCACAGAAAGACCATTGCAAGCGCGCCAACAAACGCGAGCAGCCGGTGCTTGACCTGGTACTTGAAAAAGGTCTTGAAAAGAAAACCATTTTTTAAACCCATGCAAGCCCAGCCAATTTCCGCCCTTAGCGGCCAGGTGCGCCGGCGAAGTGTTTTTTACCTCAGCGGCTTCGACCCTAAAGGGGCAGCGCATTACCACGCACTTTATCGCGATGAAGCGGGCAAGCAGGCCCGGGTGTCCGGCATGTCGATTGAGGTAGGGCGCCGCCAAAAAACGACCCAGGGCAACTCCTTCTGGCAAGTCACCGCTCACAACCCAGAAAACCCGGAAGATGATGATGACCCGGTAGAGACTCGCTACGAGTTTTTGCGCTGGGACGACATTGTGCGCGAACACTGGCCGCGCAATCAGGTGCGACTGCGCTGGGTTATCGTGACCACCACTTGGCTAAACCTTTACCATGGTGCGCTCTGGAGCATGCTGAAGCTGGCCTGGCCGCCTGTAGTCGCCTTGTTTTTACCCTTTGTCCTGTTGTTCTCCATGGTGCTGGGTCTGCCGCTTCTGGCGGCACTGGTTTTTTCAGGGACATCGGCATTACTAGGGGCCTGGGGCGCTGGCGCGTTGACCTGTATCGCTGTCGCTGCTGGGGTTCATGCGGGGCGCCGGCTGGAGAAAAAGTACAGTATGTTCTGGCTGATGCGCAGCTATGCCTTCACTGCCCAACAGGCGCAAGGACGAGTGCCTGCGCTTGATGCCCGGCTAACTCAGCACGCCAACACGCTGTTAAACCGTCTGGCGAGTAACGAAGACGATGAAATTCTGGTGGTGGCGCACAGTTCAGGAACCATGATGGCAGTATCAACCCTAGCAAAAGCTTTGCGCCTGGACCCGCAACTCGGGGCACGCGGACCGGTCGTTTCTTTACTCACATTGGGGCAATGTATGCCACTGCTTGGCTGCCTACCTCAGGCACAAGCCTTTCGTGATGACTTGCAACTGCTGGCGACAGCCCGGGGCATTGATTGGATTGACTTCACGGCGCCACCTGATGGGTGCTGTTTTGCCCTGGTTGACCCGGTTGCGGCCTGTGGCATCAGCGATGCGGCTCAGCAAGAAAACAGACCCAAGCTGCTGTCGCCCCGATTTGCCGAAATGTTTGAGCCTTTAGGCTATGCCGCGATTAGCAGCGACAAGTTTAAAATTCATTTTCAGTACCTGATGGCAAGCAACAAACCCGTGCTCTACGATTATTTTTCGATAACTGCGGGCAACACGACATTGGCCAAACGGTTCAGCGAGCAAACAAGCATCACTGACTACAAGGGTTTGAAGCTTATCAAGTCTGACGATAAGCGTCCGGCAAAATCATCTTGAGCCGCAAGCTGAACGCTATGACACCATTTCCGGGCCTGAACATCTGTTGACTCCGATGCAGAATTGATCTTGGCGGCCGAAAATCGTTGGACCCATCCGACATACCCAAAAAACTTAAGCACGCCATGGGATCTTGCTGGTTTCGCATGGGTCAGTTGAAATAGGTCGCAGACCCTTGGCTCCAAACCGCGCCAGCGCCCCGGTGCGGCCAAAACCCTACAAGCTTCCCAGCCGCTCGATAGGAGGGAAAAATTCTCAATGAGGTGGTTGGCGGGGGTTGAAAAATCTAAAGGTGCGGGAACTGCTTAGAGCCGTCGGGCTGCTGTGATCTTGGTTCAAAGGTGTGTGGTTCGATGGCACCAAGGCAATAACTGGCCGAATAGGGTCACACCGCGTCAGCCCCCTTCAACATTTCAAGGTTCATGTGCTCGGCGACTTCCGCCCTGCCCTTGTACTCATCGCGCTGTCTCTGGGCCAAGTGAAAGTCCTCGCGCAGTCGGTGAATTTCCCCCTGCTGCACCCGATCCAGGTCGGACATGACCTTTGCGGTGTCCTTCAGGTCGCTGATCTGATCGCCTTGCACCTGGTTGACGGCCCTGAGCGTGGGCACCTCCGCCGCAGCTTCCTCGCCTTTCTGAAGCCGCTCCTTGTCCAGTTGCAGGGAAAGGGATTTTTGTTCAAGCATCGCGATCCGCTCCCTGCTGGCCGACTGTTCGCGCTCGGACTGGTGTCGAGCGTCGCGCTCTGCCTTGAGCTCCGTTTTGAGATCGTCCAGGGTAGCTTCGTTGGCCTTGCGCTCGCGCTCGATGCCAGCAAGTTCGGCTTTCCCTACCGCCACGGCCCTATCCCTTTCTACCTCCGCTACCCTGCGTACCTCCTGGTGCTCAGTGCATTGCGCCCGTAGCCGGTCGATTTCAAGTCCCCGCTCCTCCGCCTGGATAATGGCGCGGCGGGTCTGATCGCGCTCATTCTCCAGGGCCTCGGCATGCGCGCGCGCGTGTTCTTCGATCTGGGTTTCAATGCCTTCGAAGTCCGTTTTGCATTCCTCTCTTTCGGCGCGGAGCGTCTCGTTCACGTCGGCTACCGCGAGGTTTCGGACGTCGTCCATTTCCGCTTGTATCGCCCTGGCAAGCGAGGGCTTCATGACTAGGGCCTGGGGAGCGGTGTCCTCTTCAAGAAGAAGCGTGGTCCGGTACATGCCCAGCAGTGCGGGGCTTCCCTTTCCCAGCTTTTTTTGCATATCCTTCACGGTCGGCGGTTTTTTGTGCAGTGCCGTGAGTGCCTTGAAGGCCTCCTTGTACTGATCAAACGAAACGGTAGGTTTTCCGCTCATGGCGACCTCCTTGGTAGTGAGTATTTTTAAAGGCTTTCAGCCGGACAAGCGGCTGCACGGGTTTCAGGCTGCAATCCGAAATGCTCGTTTCGGATTGACCATTTCGGTTTACGCATTTCGGATTGCACATTCCGGATTGCCTGTTTCTGATTGCGCAGTGCCATGGCGCCGGCAGACAATACGGCGTATCGGCGGTGCATACGGATGCACCACGGCCGTTCATGACCTGGGTGGCCATCGCGGTCACGGCTTCACTTCTCCGGATTTTTTGGCTGCTCTTGCTGCTCCTGCGGGTCCTGCTGGTTTTTTCGCTCCAGTGCTGTCAAGCGTTGCTCGAGCAATTGCATTGAGCGCTTCGTTTCCCTTGCTGTGTCTTCCCAGCCGTCCAGCAGCTTGGCCAATTGCGCGTGCAAGGCGGTCAACCCCGCGTCGAATTCCCCGGACAAGGTTTTCAAGCATTTCGCGAAGTACAAGTGGAGTTCGGTCATGGGGCAATGCTCCTTGGGCAGCGTGGGTTTCAGGTAAGAATGAGGCTGGAATCGCGGGTTCGCTTGGCGGCGGCCCGGTGCCGGACAAGTCCAACAAGGGCTCGGGTGCTGCATCAGTGGCAGCCCGTGTCAGTTCGGTGGTGCGGTTGCGGGCGGCACGCCGGGCAGTCAGGCGGTACCGGTGCTCGTTCACGGCAGCGCGACGGGCAATCGCGGCGGTGAAGCGCTTGCGGGCGGCTTCTTCCTCCTCGGGATTGATGTCCGCTTCGCGGTCCTTGTCGGTGCGTACCGGCGACGGCGCTGGACGCACAAAGGTGGAGGCATCGAAGTCCTTGTGAAACAGGGCACCCCGCAGCCGCACGGCCTTGGCCAAGTTGGGCGGCTTGACGGAAATGAAGTCGTCGCCGGCACGCGTGATTTCGCCGAATTCCTTGAGCGCGGCCAGCACTTCCGCCCGGTTTTTCACCACGCCCCGGACCACGCGGTCGAGCAGCATTTCACCGAGCACCTTCTTCGTGTCAGGCTCGACCTCCAGACCGGCACGGACGCGGGCCGCGCTGATGCTGGATCGCTTGCCGGGCTGCCATGGGCGGGCGCGAAGCGGATCGTCGGGACGCGCCCAGCCCATGCGGTGATTCCAGATGTCCCTCAGAGGGTCGAAATCCTTCTGCCAGCCGGGAGGCGCGATGTTGAAGTGCTTGCCCGTGCCCAAATCCACGTTGGCCACCAGGATGTGCAAATCCATCTTGTGCGGGGCCACGTGCAGAAAGGCCGTCCAGCAGAAGCGGGTGGGCTCCAGGCCGGCAAAGCTGACCTCGGCGAAGTCGTCCAGCAACTGCTGCAGTTCGGCTTCGGTGGGGATGTCGCCGGGCGCCCAGGCAATGACAGCCGACTTGTACTTTTCGGTGAACGGCAGCGCGGCGGCAACGTCTTCGACCATTTTGGGTGAGCCCCGCAGCACCCGCACCTCGTCGCGCGCCATACCGTTGGCGTCAATGTCGCCCGCACAATAGCGCACGGCCAGATGGATGTTTCCCCTGCCCTGCGCCAGAAAGGTAATCATCATGGCGCGGTCTCCTTCGGCGGAATTTCCAGCGATGGCCGGGCGAGCGACTCGCTTTCGTGCTGAATGATCAAGAGCACCGCCAGCACTTGGACCATGTCGAGCGCGCTGCCGTTTCGACGGCATTCGTTGGCACTGCGGGCAACTTGGTTGAGGAGGTTGCCGATCCTGGCGATCTGCAGCAGCAGCGCCGGATCCGCGGCGGGGGGCGGTGACGCCGCGAGCGCGCGCTTGCGTTTGGGCGGCGCGGGCAAGGCGGCGGGGCTGCCCGCCTCGCGCCGCAGCAGCCAGCGCAGGTAGGCGGCGTCGGAGATGCCGGCCGCCTCAGAGAATTTGTCGAGCAGCGCAAAGTCGTCCAGCGACATGCGAAATGCCCGGCGCGGCATCGCTGGCGCCTTGGGCGCGCGAGGCGCGCTCATGGCGCGGACCCCACCCGTGCGCAGGCATGGACGCGCTCAAATGCGGCGAATGCAGGGGGGATCGAAGGGGGGCGGCACGCACCCCTCGACAGCCGTCGTCTGGGAAAAACGCGCAGCGGTTTTGTCAGACGACGTAAGCTGGCTGCATCCAAACCCGGGAAAATGCAGCTCTCCTGCCGTTGTGAAAGCAACGAAATCGTGTGGTTAACGGGAGTCAGATTCGGTGTTTCCCATGCCCTGTCCGGACACCTCCAGGCAGACGAACAAGACTGTATTATTTCCAGCCATTGCCGAACTTGGCCCGCTGCGGCACTGTGTATGGATGACGCTTCGTGTCCGTTTTCGGATGGAAAAGGCGTGATCCAAAAGGTTTTCGCAAGGGAAATATCGTTGAAAGAGCTTTCGCTTTCGCAGGGAAGTAGCGACTTCAGGCCGATAAAGGACATGTGAAATGCGGCTGAAACCCAGACGATTTCGTCATGAAAAATCGAAACTAAAGGATCAAACGTGATCAAAAAATACTTCGAATCTGGAAAATTTACGCTGACGAAGTATTCTCCAGCAACGAAATCGCCTCGGATTTCGATGGCAATCACGCATGAATTTACGTTGCAGTGATCCGAAAAAGCACTATGAATTCGTGAATTTTTTGTGCGCTTCTGACTCAACAGAACACAATAAATCAACGGAAAGTTTGAAGATTTAAGGCCTGCAACTGCCGCTTTGGCACGCTTTCGTGAAACAAAATCGATCACGAATCTTTTCAGGATCGAGACGAAAAACATTCCGTATTCCACTCTTGGACCGGCATTAACAGCAAAGTACGAAAGCGAAATTTCTCGTTTGAACACGATTTCCATCCCGGATTGGGTGGATATGCAGCCAGCCTTCATTTCACAGAGTCGCTGCAAAACAAGGGAAGAACGGTCGGCAGCAGCATGGTTTTGACAAAAATAACTGGCTAGTTTTGGTCTGCCGCCATCAGTATGGGAAATTTTGGACGTATTCATCCGAGCTCCTAAAACTAGAAACGCTGGTCAATTAGCCCCCCGTGTCAGACTAGTTGCCGCTCCCCCGTGATTGCGGATGATCCGCATTGGAGCGCTATTCATGACAACAAATCGACATTCAACTGAATTCCAAGAACAGGCCCTGAGCAAAGCCAGGCAACGAGGCACACGCGGTAGTGCAACATTCGTTCTGTAATTTCCCCGACCATTGAAACTGAACCTGTTTGAAGGTTTTTGGTTTTGGGATTTTTCAATCAGGCCCCTGCCAAGCCGCCGGAGGCACCCTCCCATGACAGTCTGGCAAGCCTGGACCAATACAGAAAGAACCTATTTGCATGGCCCAACGAACCCAACTCGATGACGGCAATCACCCGTTGCATGAAGCTTATGCCTGCCTGCTCGCCAATGGCCTGGACGGCGCCGGTGAAGCCTTGCGCATTCTGGTCAACGAAGCCTCGCGCATTGAGCGCGCGCAGCACCTGCAG